>CAYOWC010000373.1:0-4382 GCA_964407525.1 uncultured Desulfobacteraceae bacterium
GAACGGACGATTCGATAAAGCAATCAGCCCTTCGGGCATTTCGGGAGAATGGTTACGTTTCACACAGAGAAGAATAATGGCTGTTTTTTCGAATCGTCCGTTCCGATTCGAAAAAGGCTTTGCGGCCTTCGCGTCTTTGCGGTTCAAAAACAAATAACCAGATGAGGTTTCACACGAGGAGGTCGTGAAAAGTGAAAGAGCAAACGAATAAATATCTGTGCCCCTATTGCAGCACGAAATTCGAGGCATTTGAGGACTTAAAAGCCCACGCTCTGGCAGAGCATACCGGTGAACCGGCACCCCTGCCGGAAGGAATGATCCGGTTGACCCTGAATGGGGAAGAATACCAGATCCAGGTGCAGCCGGAGTGGACCCTGAACACCCTCATCCACGATAAACTGGGGCTCACCTCGCCCAAGATGTTCTGCGACAGGGGAGCCTGCGGATCGTGCACGGTAATTATGAACGGACGTCCGATCCTCAGCTGCATGACCCTGGCCATCGAATGCGATGGGAATGTTGTGGAAACAGCGGAGGGGATCGCTGATGCGGGCCACCCGCTGGTGGAAACCTATGTGAAACACCACTGCATGCAATGCGGATATTGCACCCCTGGGTTTATCACCACAGCCAAGGCCCTGTTAGACAAGAATCCGGACCCAAAAGAAGAAGAGATCCGAGAGGCCCTTGGAGGGAACCTGTGCCGGTGCGGCACGTACCCGCAGCATCCAAAAGCTATCCTCGAGGCTGCTGAAATCCTGAGACAGTGAAACCTGAAAGCTGCAATTAGCTTTTACATAGCCGTTAGCTTTAAGATATCAAGCATTTGAATGACTTTTTTCCATGTTGAGGTTCTCACTTTTTGATGCGAACCTATTGCACCGTAAGTCACTGATTTTGTGTAGCTAATAGCTAAATGCTAACCGCTAATTGCATTTTTTAAGTGAAAGGGGAAAATAAAATGAGCGTACAAGAGCAATACGACCGAATGATCGAAATGGAGGATAACGTTGGATTTGACAAATATCCTCTCAAGGAATTCGATCAGATCGGCAAAAAGGATGTTCGCCGGTTGGATGGAACGGAAAAAGCCAGCGGGCGAGCTGAATACACCATGGATATTCAGTTGCCCGGCATGCTTTATCTGAAATTTCTTACGTCCCCCTATCCCCATGCGGAAATCAAGAGTATGGATACCAGCAAGGCCGAAGCATTTCCGGGAGTAAGGGGGGTCCTCAGGTATGATGATCCGGAACTGCCGGAGGTGGTGGATTTAGGTGGGCACGGACCTACCGCCGAGAGACCGATTCCCAACGTGGCCCATTTTGAAGGAGAGATGGTTGGGGCTGCCGTGGTGGCCGACACCGAAGACATCGCTGATGAAGCATTGAGACTGATCCAGGTCGAGTGGGAAGAGCGCCCTTTTCTGTTAGATGTGGAGAAGGCATTAGAAGCGGATGCTCCTTTGGCCCATCCTGAGAATCACCCCGAAAACAACGTAGAAGTAGAGCATGTGGAAGAACATGGCGATGTGGAAGAGGGTTTTTCCCAGTCGGACCGGGTTCTGGAATTCGAAGTAACCAGACGGCTCCATACCTATATTTCCCCGGAAAGGCCCTGCGGTGTGGCCAGGTGGAACGGGGATTATCCCGAGTTCTGGCTCAAGCACCAGCGGCCCCACGAAAACAAACGCGCCATCGCTTCCTGGTACGAGCATATTCCCATGAACAGGGTGGAAATACACATGCCCTATCAGGGAGCCACCTTCGGAGGGTGGACCCAGTTCCATTGGAACCAGGGGCCTCTTTATTGTGCCGCTTTTATGTCCAAACGGACGGGACATCCGGTAAAATACTCCTTTGATCGAAGAGGAGATTTTTACGGTGGCTCCATGGACGAGGGAAACTATTATTATAAGGTGGGATTCAACAATGATGGGACCATCACGGCGGTGGAGGCGAAAGCCCATTTATCCAATCCCATGTGGGAAGGTTTCGGACCTGGAAACCACTTTGAAGACAATACCAAGATCCCCAATCTCCATGCGCCTCGAAAAGTCATCAAAGTAAACAAGGGACCCAACACGGCTGTACGATGTGAACAGCTCCCCAATACGATGTCTTTTACCCTGGTTTTTGACCGGGTGGCCGCAGAACTGGGGATGGATCCCATCGATGTTGCCATTATGAACGACGGCGCCAAAGGGCACGACATAGAATGGCTGACCGAGCGAAAGGTAGAGGTGGGATTTACGCCGAGGAACAGCCTTTCAGAGTGCCTGGAAAAAGGAAAGGCCGCCATAGATTGGGACAAGAAATGGCATAAACCGGGGGCCAATAAACTGCCCAGCGGAAAAATGCACGGTGTTACTTTTACCTGGACCCACGAATGGGACGATTCCTGTGGATCCGGCGAGATCGCTATGCGGGTGGAACGCAATGACGCCTCCATCAGTATCCTGGGGATGCGGTGTGACAACGGAGTAAACGCGGAGACCGGTTATTGCCAGATCGCGGCTGATGAACTGGGCATGCGTCTGGAAGACATTTTTTATCGTCCCCACACGGACACTGGTTTTTTCCCCATGTGCCCCGATTCATCTACGAACACGGGTGTCAACGGATGGGCTGTAAGGCATTGTGCCAGGCTTCTCAAAGCCAAAATCCTGGAGGCTGCAACCAGCCCCAGGGCGGTTACCCAGAGGGGGATCTATCCTCCTCACTTCCCGGATATGAAGCCGGAAGACCTGGATATCAAGGACAGCATCATCTTCGTGAAGGCTGACCCCACCCAGAAACTTTCTGTTGCGGAATTGGTTGGACCCTCTGCAGAGGCGGGCCCCCTGTCTTTTCATGAATTGTATGGAGCCGAGAGACATCCATTCAGTGCACCTCTTTTTGCGCATGCGTACCAGGCCCAGATTGGTTGCTATAAGGGGTTCCGTCCCAAGTTCTGTCGGCAGGTCCATTTCATGGAAGTGGAGGTGGATACGGAGACAGGGGAAATCGAAGTGACCAATGTGGTGAACGTGAACGACGTGGGAAAGGTGATCAATCCTGATTCATGCGCCGGCCAGCAATACGGCGGCACCTATATGGGAGCGGGGAGGGCGTTGTTTGAAGAAATCGTCCATGACCCGGTTACAGGCGTCATGTTAAACGGAAATCTTCTCGATTACAAAATTGCCACCATAGAGGACTGCGGACCCATCGATACCCATCTGGTAGAGACCCAACAGGGGTATGGCCCATATGGCGCCACCGGAATTGGTGAAGACATTGCCACGGTCATCCCTGCCATGTTGGCGCCCGCTGTCTATAACGCCATTGGGGTCTGGATCTATGAATTTCCGATCACACCGGATAGAGTACTGAAAGCCTTAGGCAAAATATAGGGGATATGAAGGATGAAAAACTTTACGCATTTTAATGCATCGACCATAGACGAAGCGGTTTCACTCCTGAGGCGGTACCAGGGCAAGGCGACCCTCATTGCAGGGGGAACGGATCTCCTTGGCAAAATGAAAGACAGAATACTGCCTGGATATCCTGAGGCCCTTGTGAATATCAAGACTATTCCCGGATTGGATTCCATAAAAGAAGAGGGGGGAATCTTGAAAATAGGCCCCCTCGCCATATTAGAGGATATTGCGCACAATCCTGTTGTGAAGTCGAAATACGCTGCCCTTGCAGAAGCCGCTCGCAGGACGGCCTCGCCCCACTTGAGGGAGATGGGGACTGTCGGAGGCAATATCTGCCAGGACATCCGATGTTGGTATTATCGGAATTCGGAGAACCGGTTCCCCTGTCTCAGAAAAGGCGGAGGCCGGTGTTACGCCCTTCAGGGAGACACCCGGTACCATTCCATTTTTGGCGGAAGCGTGGAAGAGGGATGCATTGCGGTGCATCCCAGCGATACGGCCCCGGCCTTGATTGCCCTGGATGCCCGAATCAAGACATCCAAACGAACTATCCCGGCAGAGGATTTCTTCCAGGTGGAGGTCTCAAGGACCACGGTCCTGGAGGACGATGAAATAGTAACGGAAATTCAGATTCCGACGCCGGCTGATGGAGCGAAAAGCGCCTTTTTAAAGTTTGCTCTCAGAAAATCCATCGATTTTCCCATAGTAAACTGTGCTGCCATGATAACCGCCTCTGCAGGGAAAGTCTCTACTGCCAGGATCTGCCTGAATGCCGTATATGTAAAGCCGTACAAGGCGATGAAGGCCGAAGAAGCGATTATCGGTAAAGAGATAAATGATGCCAATGCCGAGGCCGCAGGCAGTGCCGCGGTTTCTGATGCCAAGCCTTTGCATGATAACGCCTACATGGTTCAGGTAGCCGGTGTTATGGTGAAAAGGACCATCTTGGCCTGTCAGTAGT
>CAYOWC010000374.1:0-4368 GCA_964407525.1 uncultured Desulfobacteraceae bacterium
CATTGAATTAGCTGAATTATTTTCTTGAAAAAACCTGCCTTTTGTTGCATTCTTACATTATCGCTTTCTGAATGTTTTGGGAACGTAGCCCGAAACCAATAGCATTCAGGCGAAAGATACTGCGATACAAGGGGGCTCCTACAGGAGAAATAAAGTTTAATTCCAGACGGTTAAAGGAGGTTGCCATGTTCAAAATTATCAGAGTCAACATGTCTGATCTTTCCATCAAATCAGAAGATATACCAGAAGCCTACCAGGGGCTTGGGGGAAGGGGGCTTACTTCCGCCCTGGTCGCAAATGAGGTGGATCCCACCTGTTCGGCCACCGGCCCGTATAATAAACTGGTGGTTGCACCCGGCCTTTTAGGGGGAACCAATTGTGCCAATTCCGGCCGCGTTTCCGTGGGCGCCAAAAGCCCCCTGACCGGTGGAATAAAGGAAGCCAATTCCGGAGGCCAGGCGGGAGGATATCTTGCGAAACTCGGCATCGCCGCCATCGTTGTAGAAGGCATGGCCAAGAAAGGCAGTCTTCACAAACTGTTTGTCGGCAAGGACAAATGCGAATTGTCATCTGCAGATGAACTGAAAGGGATGGGAAACTACGACACGGTGGAAAGGCTGAAAGACGAATTCGGTCTCAACGCGGGGTATGTCTCCATTGGCCAGGCAGGGGAATGGATGTTAGCCGGCGCCACCGTGGCCTTCACAGACAGAGAGCTTCGACCTACCCGTCATGCAGGTCGCGGGGGAATGGGTGCGGTCATGGGTTCCAAAGGGCTGAAAGCCATTGCCATTGATCCCGAAGGGGGTGAAGCCGCACCCATTGTAGACAAGGAAGCATTCAAGGGTGCAGCGAAACGCTTTGCAAAGGCTATCATGGACCATCCTGTGACCAGCCAAGGCCTTACGAATTATGGAACGGATATTCTCATCAACATCATTAATGAAGCAGGAGGTCTTCCCACAAGAAATTTCAGCAACGGCCGATTTGAAGGTGCAGACAAGGTGGGAGGAGAATCCCTCAACAAGGTCACCCTTGAGAGAAAAGGCGATCCGAGCCATGGCTGTATGGCCGGTTGCATCATCCGGTGTTCCGGTACCTACCTGGATGAACATGGGCAACATGTATCTAAATGGCCTGAATATGAGACGGTCTGGGCGCTCGGACCCAATTGCGGCATTGATGATCTTGATGCCATCGCCCGCATGGACAGGGCCTGCGACGACTACGGAGTGGACACCATTGAGGTGGGTGCAGCCGTAGGCGTGGCCATGGAAGGGGGAGTCAAGGAATTCGGAGATGTCGCCGGCGCCGAAGAGCTCATCGCCGAAATTGGAAAAGGAACTCCCCTGGGTAGAATCCTTGCCTCCGGTGCAGGCGCTACGGGAAAAGCCTACGGCGTTACCCGCGTTCCGGTCGTAAAGAATCAGGCCCTGCCGGCTTATGACCCGAGGGCCGTAAAAGGAATGGGTGTAACGTATGCCACCACTCCCATGGGCGCTGACCATACGGCCGGGTATTGCGTTACTGCAAATATCATGAACGTGGGAGGACAACTGGATCCTCTGGCGGTAGAAGGACAGGCCAAATTGTCGAGCGATCTTCAGGTAGCCACAGCAGTTATCGACACAGTGGGACTTTGTCTATTTGTGGCCTTCCCCATGCTGGATATTCCGGACGCCTTCACCGCGGTTGTAGACATGGTGAACGCCAAATTCGGTCTCAGCCTTACCGCAGATGATGTGGGCGGTCTGGGACAGAAGATCCTGGGGATTGAAAAAGATTTCAACCAGCGCGCAGGTTTTACTTCGGCCCATGACCGCCTGCCGGAATTCTTCAAATACGAGCAACTTCCACCCCACGGACACACGTTTGACGTTCCGGACGAACAGCTGGATTCCGTGCTCGATTTCTCATAAGTACCTAAAAAAACAGCCCGTCCTCACCAGGACGGGCTGTGAAAAAAACAGGACGCTGATGAACGCAGATTACCGCTGACTTTTCATTTTTTATCAGCGCTTATCTGCGGAAATCTGTGTCCTCAAAAACGTTGTCAGGGTTAATCAAAATCGATCATAATGGGTAAATTCGTCGATGGCTTTCCTCTTGGGGGCCTTAGTATCTTTTGTGGGATATCCCATGGGAATTAACGATACGAGTTCATACCCTTCGGGAACGCCAAGAATCTCAGAGACTTTACCATGGTCAAAAAGTCCCATGATGACCGTTCCGATCCCCAACTCCTGTGCCATGAGGCAGAGACTCTGGGTGGCAATACCAAGATCAAACATGAACCAGTCCCCAAATTTAGTGGTAACCTTGCCTGTGTAATATCCTGACTTTTCGAGCTTTCCACAAATAGCCAGCACCACGGGCGCTCCAGCAAAATTCTTCGTAGCCGGATTCGTCTTGGGTAGAATCTCTTTGATTTGTTCCTTTACTCCAGCGTCTCTTACGGCAATAATCTCCCAGCACTGGGTGTTCGCCCAGGATGGCGACCACTGGACGGCTTCCAGTATCTGATTCAACGCCTCTTCCGGAATTCCCTTTTCCTCGTAGCTTCGAACACTTCTTCTTCCTTTGATCACATCCATAATGTTAGCCATATCTATTCTCCTTCCGTTTCATCTGAACATATCAGTGTTACCATTACAATTTGCCTACCTTCAACCTGTTATATTTCATCAAAGCCACTGCGAATGTCAACGAATTTCCACTTCATCCTTTGATTTTAAAGAAGAATAGGGTTCCAGAAACTCACTCCGGGATTCATCCATAAAGACCTGCAGAACACCTATGGTTTCTGTTTTTCCTTGTTGCATCAGAAGTAATATTGTACACTTCCGACTGAAAATCATCTGGTCGAGTTTAGTAAAAGTTGAGGTCTGTATCACTATGATTGCGAAGAAAAAGGAATGCTTCGGCATTCTTGAAAAAGTCTTTCCCATGGGGCAGGAAGGTTTGAGAGAGATTGTTCCCACATGCTTTGAGTGCCCTGAAAAAAAAGAGTGCCTCCAGGCTGCCCTGAAAACAAATGACGGGTTCAAACTCAGGGAAGAAGTCCTTGACCGGCAACCGGCCGGCGGGCTGGTCGGAAAACTGCGAAGATGGTCGGAGAAAAAAGAATTGAACAGGCTTAGTGAGCTTGAAAGGGGAAGAAAAAAATGACAGAGGAATTGATCTGTCCTTACTGCCGTTTTTCGAAAACCATATCCCGGGAAGACATCCCCTCAAATGCAAAACGGGCCGTCTGCCCGCGCTGTAAACGCAAATTTGATTTCTCTTTTCAGGATAGGACATCCGACCCTGATACTTCGGCACGGGAAAATAGGCCTGCCTTTACAGAAACAGCAGATGAAAGTGAAAAAAAGCAAGAGAGAACGGGGCGGTGGAATTCACCCTGGGAAGGCCGCCAGGATACGAGTATCCTCGAAGGAATTTTCAGTACCTTGAGGGCCGTCCTTTTTTCCCCTACCGTTCTTTTCAGAACCCTCGCCTTCAAAGGCGGAATTAGAGAACCGCTGGCATTCGGTCTGCTCACAGGCGCAGTAGGAAATATGCTCAGTGTATTCTGGCCCATCCTACTGTTCTCAGGAGGATTTGATTCCTTGCCCCTGGGACAAACCCTGCTTGCTGATTTGAATCCAGGATCTGTATTCCTGATCACCCTGCTGGCCATCCCAATCTGGGTCATTTTCACCATGTTTTTCTATGCGGCCATCCTTCACCTGATGCTGCTCATTGTGCGAGGAGGGGGAAACCGTTTTGAAGCCACCTTCAGGGTGGTCGCCTATTCACATGCAGCCCAGGCCTGGTGTATTATCCCGGTTGTGGGAAGCTGGATCGCAGGAATCTGGCAACTTGTTGTACAAATTATAGGGCTGCGTGAAATACACGAAACGACCTACCTGAAAGTGATTATCGCATTCCTAACTCCCATCTTCGTCCTGATAGCCCTTTTCCTTGCCTTGATTTTGCCGATCATCCTTCTTCTTATTCAGTAGCCTGCGGAACAATTATCCGCAATGGATATGAAGTGCGGAATTGGACCATGATCAACCGTTTCAAACATCGATAGGAAAAGATAATGGCAAATCCAACGCGAATAAGAGCGATTCAAGGACTTAACGAGGGCGATTCATTCACTTATACACGTGAATTCACAAAAGACGAGGATGTTTCTTTTGGAGACATAACAAGAGACTATAATCCTGTTCATTACGATTTACGGTGGACAAACTTGAAGGACTTTAAAGGTCTCATTTGCCACGGGCTTCTCGTTGGTTCAATGATTTGCGAGTTTGGTGGACAAGTAGGCTGGCTCGCTACCGGCATGAACTTCAAATATATAAGACCTGTCTATTACGG
>CAYOWC010000375.1:0-2340 GCA_964407525.1 uncultured Desulfobacteraceae bacterium
ATTGCAAAAGTTGTCAACGGCGAGGACCTTCAGGAAAAGGAAATGGAAGAAGCCATGGGCGTCATCATGACTGGGTCTGCAACACCAACCCAGACCGGTTCATTCATTACCGCATTGAGAATGAAAGGAGAAACGGTTGAGGAAATAACCGGCGCAGCCAGAGTCATGAGATCAAAAGTGGAGAGTGTTAACCTGAACAACCATCTCGTGAATATGGACCGCGATGAAATCAACGTGGAAGATGAAACCATCCTGGACACCTGCGGCACCGGCGGAGACGGAACGATGACCTTTAATGTCTCCACCACCACCGCGTTTGTGGCTGCCGGCGCCGGCATTCGGGTAGCCAAGCATGGCAACAGGGCCGTTTCGAGCCGATGTGGAAGTGCGGACGTTCTGGAAAATCTTGGAGTAAAGTTGGATATCAACACAGCCGATGTGGAAAACTGCATCAATGACGTGGGAATAGGGTTTCTCTACGCCCCTCTTTTTCACGGTGCCATGAAACACGCTGCAGGGCCGAGACGGGAAATTGGAATCCGGACCATATTCAACCTGCTCGGGCCCCTGACTAACCCTGCAAGAGCCACCGCACAAGTCCTCGGAGTCTACGTCCCCGAGCTCACGGAAAAGATTGCCCATGTATTAGGGAATCTCGGAACCAGGGAAGCCTTTGTCGTCTGTGGAGAAGGCACTTATGACGAAATCAGCATCTGCGGACCCACCAAAGTTTCGCACCTCAAAGGGGGGAAGGTCAATACCCATGAAATGACCCCGGAGATGTACGGGTTCAATCGAGCAGATCCCAAAGACATCCAGGGTGGGGATGCCGGAAAAAATGCGGAGATCGTCAGGGACATCCTCAACCGGGAAAGTGGTCCGAAAAGAGATCTGGTCCTTCTGAATGCTGCGGCCGCCTTTATTGTGGCAGGGCTTGATAACAGTTTTCCCGATGGGATCGAAAGGGCAAAGGAATCGATCGATTCGGGCCGGGCTATGGAAAAGCTCAATAATCTTATCGAGTTTACCCAGGGGTGTGGGGCATTCGTCAGAAAAAATCTTTCCAATTGAGAATAACCCATGCATGATAAACTGAAAGAAATCCTGGTGGAAAAAGAGAGAGAGGTAGCGAATCTCAGGGAAAGGATGTCCGTTTTCGACAAGGATGCTCCCCCCCTTCGTAATTTCAGAGATGGTGTCCATAGGAAGAAAGGAGCCGCATTGATCGCTGAAATCAAATTTGCCTCTCCTTCCGCAGGCACCATCCGCAAACAAACGGATGTTACCCATATCGGCCGGATGTATGAGAAATGCGGAGCCGGAGCCATCTCACTCATCACGGATAAAATCTTTTTTGGAGGGGACTTGTCCCGATTGCCGCTCCTCAAGGGCGCGGTAAATTTACCGGTTCTAAGAAAAGATTTTATTATCGATGAACTGCAGATAATGGAATCGCTCATGCACGGTGCGGATGCAGTCCTTCTGATCGCGCGCATCCTGACGATTGAGAGACTGACCTCTTTGCTTTCCCTCTGCAGGAAAACAGGCCTGAGCGCTCTCACTGAAGTCCACGACAAGGACGACCTTCAAAAGGCCATAGACTGCGGAGCGGATATCATCGGAATTAACAACCGGGATCTGGATACCTTTGATCTGGACCTGAATACCACCAGGAAACTGGCGCCCCTAGTACCGGATCATTGCACGGTGGTCTGTGAAAGCGGCATCCTGGGCGGAGATAGTATTAAATCCCTGACCGGATTAAAAATCAACGCTTTTCTGGTCGGTTCCGCGATTATGGGAAGCCGGTCCATATCAAAAACATTGCGGGAACTGGTGGATGCAGCGGATGAAAGCTATGGTGAAAGTTAAAGTCTGCGGCATAACCAGCCTTGAAGACGCTTCCATGGTTCTTTCAAACGGTGTGGAAATTCTGGGATTCATCTTCGCCCCAAGCAAAAGACGGATAACCCCTGAAAAGGCCCGTGCAATTATCAGCCAACTTCCTCCCTTCATACGAACCGTTGGAGTTTTCGTCAACGAGGACCTTGCGGATATCAAAAAGATTCGGGAATACTGTGGGCTTGATCTTGTACAACTGCACGGGGATGAAGATCCGGAAATGTGCCGGGAACTGATGCCATTCGTCATCAAGGCATTTCGACTGAAAGATGCGTCGAGTGTCGAGAAAATAGATTCTTTTCGGGGCCGGGTAAAAGCGGTTCTTTTTGACACCTATTCAAACGAAAAAAGGGGAGGCACCGGAAAAACTTTTGACTGGAATCTCGCCCTGAAGGGCAAGAAATTCGGTCTCCCGGTCATCCTGTCGGGAGGGCTTGG
>CAYOWC010000375.1:2440-4365 GCA_964407525.1 uncultured Desulfobacteraceae bacterium
AGGAGAAATACCATATGATTAACGGACCTTATTATGGAGAATTCGGAGGCGCTTTTATCCCCGAAATCCTTGTTTCTACCTTCAGGGAACTCTCCACCGCCTTTGAAACCGCAAAGGCTGATCCTGGTTTCTGGAATGAATACATAGACAACCTGTCCACTTATTCCGGAAGGCCCACTCCTATTACCTTTGCAGAGAATCTTACGAACCATTTCGGGGGCGCTCGAATTTACATCAAACGGGAAGACTTGAACCACACGGGCGCCCACAAAATAAACAACGTGATAGGCCAGGGCCTCCTGGTAAAACGCATGGGGAAAACCCGCGTGATTGCTGAAACCGGGGCCGGACAGCATGGTGTAGCAACCGCAACCATGGCAGCCAGACTCGGCCTTGAATGCTGTATCTATATGGGAGAGGTCGATGTAGAAAGGCAAAGACCCAACGTGTTCTGGATGGAACAGTTAGGCGCCCGCGTCATTTCTGTAAAATACGGATCCCGAACATTAAAGGATGCCATTAACGAAGCATTCAGGGACTGGGTCGACAACATGGATGATACCCATTACGTACTGGGAACGGCCTGCGGACCCCATCCGTTTCCCGAAATGGTAACCTGTTTTCAATCCATTGTCGGTAAAGAAGCCAGGGAACAAATCCTCCGCAGAGAAGAAAAGCTTCCTGCCCGAGTTTATGCATGTGTTGGGGGAGGTTCCAATGCGCTGGGAATTTTTTCAGGATTTCTGGATGATCCGGTCGAACTGGTGGGCGTTGAAGCGGGGGGAGAGGGAGTCTATACAGACAAACACGCATCTCGACTTGCATCTTCTGACGGGGCCGTAGGTGTTGCCCAGGGTTACAAGACCTTTTTCCTCCAGAACAGGGACGGACAGATGAAGGGGACCCACAGTGTGGCTGCCGGACTGGATTATGTCGGAGTATCCCCCATTCTTTCCGCTTTCCATAAAGATAAAAGGGTTCGATTTGAAGCCGCAACGGACAAACAGGTCCTTGAGGCTTTGTCTCTTACCATCAGGAAGGAAGGTCTGATTCCCGCCTTGGAATCTGCCCATGCTTTTGCCAGGGCATTCGAGGAGGTCCCGGAACTCCCCCCGGATGCCGTTATCCTGATCAACCAGTCCGGACGGGGAGACAAGGATATTTTCACTATTGCCGATGCATTTAATGATCCGAAATGGAAGAATTTTATCAGGAAAAAAGGGGAGGAATATGGAGCTTGAATCTTTCATAAAGGACAGGTTGAAAAAAAAACCGATCCTCTTAATGACCCACCTGGTCCTTGGATACCCCTCCCTTGAAAAATGCTACAGGCTTATTGAAACCATGGTACGTGCCGGAGTGGATATCATAGAACTGCAGATTCCGTTTTCAGAACCAGTGGCCGATGGGCCCGTCATCGCCATGGCGAACCAGAAAGCCCTCGAACAGGGAATCACCCTAAAAGACTGTCTGGATTTTGCGGGATCGGTTGCCGGCTCTTTTGACATTCCATTTCTTTTCATGACCTACTATAATATTCCATTCACATTCGGAACGCACAAATTTGTGAAGACCATGGTCGAAAAGGGATTGAAAGGAGCAATCATCCCCGACCTTCCCCCGGAAGAGGGGAAAGAATACCTAAGCGCTATGAAGAAACAGAATCTCTCTCCGGTGTTGATATTCTCCCCGACAACACCCCTGGACAGAATGCAGTTTCTCAGCAAACACGGTAGCGGCTTTATCTACTGTGTTGCCAGAAAAGGGGTTACAGGAAAACAGACCTCCTTTTCCCATCAATTTGAGCAATATATTGGAATGTGTCGCAAGGCCACAACCCTTCCCCTTGCAGTCGGGTTCGGATTAAAAGAAAAACAGGATATGGATTTTCTTTGCGGGAAAGCGGATATTGCTGTGATCGGCTC
>CAYOWC010000376.1:0-4365 GCA_964407525.1 uncultured Desulfobacteraceae bacterium
GTATGGTTTTGTGGTTTTCTTCAGTGTTATGGCATCCCGTTACAAGATTACGGCAATAAGACGATTATAGCGGAATTAAGCCCTGCCCGTTATTGCCGTTCGCACTCTATTTTGAGGCTGGTCGATGTTGCTATCCCCCTGTATCTGGGAACAATTCTCCTGATGGTTAGGCGAGGCAGGCGGGCGTCAGCCATCTATAAAACCTTTACAGATGAACTCCAGGTTCGGAGTTAAGGCGTCAGCCTTTTATAAGACAGGTGAACTTTTGAGAGAGGCATTAAGAATAGCCAAATCCGAATTTCCGTAAACGAGTGTCTTAGCCGATCATGCGATGTTCCTCTGAATTCCTCATTTGGTATGCCGCAAAAATCAGAAGAAGTAGCAAGGTTCCGGTGAAATACCATGGGAACCAGCCAAGGGATTGCATGAAGACGGAATTTTCAAGCGCCTGACCGGTAAGGTCGAGATTCGTTTCAGAGGTGCGTGATCGTAGCAAGCCCAAGAGCAGCGAATAAAACAGGCCAATGAGCCCGTAGGCGAGATTAAAGGATAATCCTTTGAAACTCAATACGGTGGCTCGCTGAGATGAATCCGTCATCCGGTTGAGATAATGGCTCACGAAAAAGCCTAAGAAATACATGACACTGGATAATAGTACCATGGGAATGAGTCCCAGGAAGGGTAGAAAAAGTGTGATCCCCAGAAACCCTGCCAAAGTGACGATTGCCATGATCCCCATGTTGAATGTGGGGGTATGCTTTTCGGCAAGTTTCAGCGCGATGCGAGGAATAAACAGACCCAGGAGGGCCAACCCCGATCCAATCAAACCAAACAGAGATTCCGGCAGGTCGATCAGCCGGTAATACTGGCTGCTGATGGTAATCATCATACGAAGGACATGGTCAAAGATCAGACCCGTCGCGATAATGACGAGGGCAAAAGGTGTTTTCAGTATCCATGCCCCTGCCTCAAACGTAAGTTTCATCGCATTTACAAGGGATTCTCTCCCTTTTTCCCCTGTTTTTTCTTTGCCGGTATTCCTTTTTTCTGTACCTTGAGGTGCGATTCTTTTCATGGCGAGGGTAATGCACAGCGTCGCGATGGCGGTGGCAAGGGTCAGGTAAAGGGGAAATCGCAGAGTGATGTTCTGATTCAGGGAGACGTTCAATCCAAACCAATTCGCCACATGTCCCATCAGCTCGGGGTCATATACGGCGGCGCCCAGACTCATGGCCACAACAAACCCGATGGATCGAAAACCCATCTGTTTGACCAGGACCTTGCCCCAATCCTCCGGGTCTCCTTCCTTCTTAAGTGAATCGTAGGCGAGCGCTTCATCTGCTCCGCTGGCCGCGGCTTCTGCGCTGCCGCTCAACACCCGGTTGGCAAGAAAGAGGTAAAAAAGCATTTGAGGATTCCCTGAGGGGGCGAAACAGAGAATGAGCATCTCCAGGACCATACAGGCGCCCGCAAAGACCAGCAGGTTTTTTCTGCCGATTGTGTCTGCCAGCGCACCGGAAGGAACTTCCAGTAGGACGATGGACATAGCCCACACCACATTGAGTAAGGCAAACTGCTCCAATGTCAACCCGAAGTCCAGGAAAAGGATGGTGAAGACCGGGTAGTAGAAACGGGAATTGAAAAAAACCCGAAAAGCGATGAAAAGTCGGATATTCCGTATTTTAAATGGTGAAGTTTTTATGGGGACCCCCCAGAGGTTTCCGTACCAAAAGACTCAGGATTACCCCTGCGGCCAAGACGGAGGTTGCCACGTAAAGACCCCCGGAGAAAGAATCGGTGACATCCTTCATATATCCTGTGAGAGAGGGAGCTACCCAGGCACTGAGGAACCCGATGAAATTTGCAAGGCCGAATGTTGTGCCTACAGCTTCTTTAGGAGCCAGTTCGCCCAGGAGCGCGTAATAAGGCGGCCATACGCCGAAGGCCACAAAACCGGAAGCAAAATACAGAACACTGATAACTGTTCCGGAGGCCTTTATCTCTACCGCATAGGCGATCCCCAGCATCAACAGGGTCCACACGAATGCATTGATGGCGATAAACCATTTTCGATCTAACCCTTTTTGTATGAAACGATCGCTCAGGGTTCCGGAAATGAAAAGGCCGGGAATTCCCATGAGACCTAATATTCCTGACAAAAGAGAACTGGTAGTGACGCCCGTGATCCCGATTTCCTGATAAATAGAGGGCATCCATGAGGCTAACAACCAATAGGCATAAAGGAGGGTGAATCCAAGCAGATACATGAGCCACAGATTTCCATTGGAGAGAGCCTTTTTGAAGGCGGGCAGTGCAGCGGTCGCCTTTTCTGCTTTGCCTGTGCGTTCAGGATCCTTTACATATTTAAAAATCAAAAATGACGCGATGAGGGAGGGTACGGAAAAAACCACGAAAACCCATCTCCAGTTGTGGGTGAAATCCGCGATCATTCCTGAAAAAAAGACGGCGATGAAAAATCCAAAGGCAAGTCCGATGAAGGAGACAGCCTGTCCCTGTCCCATCTTTTCCGCCGGTGTACAGGCGACGATGGTGGGTTTTTCGTTGCCGAAGAAGGTCCCGTGGGCGAAACCGGTGAGGACCCGCACGGCAACAAGCATGGCGAAGGTCTGCACCAAAGCTGTGGCTAAGGACAGAAAAAACCAGAGAAGGGTGCTCACGATGAGGATTTTTCTTCTTCCAAACCGGTCCCCAAGATACCCGGATGGGAGCTGCATTATCGTATACGAGAAGAAGATGGTGCTGAAAAGGGAGCCGGCTGTGGCGTAGGAGATTTGGAATTCTTCCATGATCATGCCCAAAACGGGTGTGATCCCCATCCGGACAATATAGAGGGAAACCCAGCCGAGGGCCATGACGGTCCAGATGGTGTGATATTTCTGCCAGGGCAAGTTAGAGCGCCCCTTCGATTGCTTTTCCTATCTCTGTCGTGGTTGCTTTTCCCCCCATATCCGGGGTTTGACATGCAGGGTCTTCCAAGACCGTTTCGATGGCTTTTTCAATGGCCTGTGCTGCCGGCTGTTGGCCTAAATGGTCCAACATCATGGCGCCGGCCCATATCTGCCCTATAGGGTTGGCAATGCCTTTTCCCGCAATATCGGGGGCGGATCCGTGAACGGGTTCAAACATGGAAGGATGTTGGCGGGTCGGATCGATATTGGCGGATGGTGCTATGGCAATGGTTCCGGCGATGGCCGGGCCGAGATCCGACAAAATATCGCCGAAGAGGTTACTTCCAACCACCACGTCAAACCAGTCGGGGTGAAGAACGAAGTTGGCTGTAAGGATGTCGATATGATACTGATCCGTTAGAATATCCGGATAGTCGGCGGCCATGAGTTTGAATCTTTCATCCCAATAGGGCATGGTATGGATGATCCCGTTTGATTTGGTGGCGGAGGTGAGATGTTTTGCATCACGGGAACGGGCCAGGTCAAAGGCATATCGCAGGATTCTGTCTACGCCCTTTCTTGTGAATACCGACTCCTGAAGAACCATCTCGGCCTCGGTTCCGGCATAAAGCTTTCCTCCGATCTCGGAATACTCACCCTCATTGTTTTCCCGCACGATGAAGAAATCGATGTCTTCAGGCCCGCGATTGCGTAGAGGTGATGTCATGCCCTTTAACAGTCTGACCGGGCGCAGATTGACGTACTGGTTCATCTCCCGCCGTATGGGGATCAAGAGCCCCCAGAGGGAGATATGGTCCGGAACTCCGGGGAAACCCACCGCTCCCAGGAAAATGGCGTCACATCCCCTGAGTTGGTCCATCCCGTCTTCGGGCATCATCCTGCCAGTCTCTTTATAGGTTTCGCAGCTCCAGGGAAATGTTTCCCACTGGAAATTGAAGCCATAAGCCCTTCCCACCTGTTCAAGTACCCTTATGCCTTCAGGCACGACCTCTTTGCCAATACCGTCGCCGGCAATTACTGCTATTTTGTATGTTTTCATGACTTCAATACCATCATTGTAGTTGTCTGGTTAATATGACCCCTAAAAACTGCAATTAGTTTTTGGCTATTAGCCGTTAGTTTAAAGATCCTAGTCACTTGCATGACTTTTCCCTTTACTTGGGGTTTCACTTTTTGATGCTAACCCATTGTAAACGTAAATGACCGATTTCATACGGCTATGTAACCGCTAAGTGCTAATTGCATCTTTTAGGTGACCTATATATTCTTCGCCGTAGGTACTGAACCTGATCATCAGAGTATCTTCAAAAAGTTTGCCATATTCAGCAGTGCGGCCTTTCTGTTCCCATTCCAAGGTTCGTAAGATACAGTTGAAACTAATTAGTTTCCATCCATAAATGGCCCTTTTCCGCAATATCTGCGTCAAACTGCGGGT
>CAYOWC010000377.1:0-4349 GCA_964407525.1 uncultured Desulfobacteraceae bacterium
CAAAAAAGGCGGAAACCCATTTTTTGAATACCAGGTTCCCTCGGCTATTATATCCTTGAAGCAGGGTCTCGGACGGCTGATCAGGAAGGGTTCGGACAGGGGGATACTGTCCATCCTGGACATCAGAATCCGTAGCACCAGGTATGGGAAACTCTTTTTGAAAAGTCTCCCTCCCATGCCCATTACCAGCGAATTGGAGGAAATTGATGCGTTTTTCGAGAACGAAATACCATGATGATGAAAAATCGGGCTTGGTCCTAACTTCGCCCACCTGATGCGATCATCCATAAATACATTCAACAGTTCATAATCTTAATCGTAATCATAATCATACTCCTTTTGACCTATTCCAAGGCTCTTCGATTATGATTACGATTAAGATTATGAGTAAGAAAACAACTCTAATGCCCAACTTTAGTTCATTTTAGGCACTTTAGCAATTGCAGCAGGGAGAATCATCAATGCCCCCCGAACCATGGAAAGTTGTCTCCAGCCAAAAAGACAAATCATACAGGATTTTCAACCTTCGAACTGACCGGGCCGTATCTCCACGAACCGGAAAAGAGCACAGTTTTTTCATCCTGGAATCTACATCCTGGGTCAATATCATTCCAATTACCGACGACGGCAGGGTAGTCATGGTCAAGCAGTACCGCCACGGAACCGGCGAGGTTACCCTGGAAATTCCAGGAGGCCTGGTGGAAAATACCGATACTCCGGAAACCGCTGCCATGCGGGAGCTTGTGGAAGAAACAGGGTATACAACCCAAGAGGTCATTTCGCTTGGAAACGTCCAACCCAACCCAGCCATACAAAATAACCGATGCTACTCTTTCGTTGCACAAAATGTTCGTCTTACGAGAGAACAGTCACAGGATGAAAAGGAGGATATCGAGGTGGTTTTAATGCCACTATCTGAAATCCCAAAGGCGATCCGCAATGGAGAGATCACCCATGCCCTTGTGTTGGCAGCATTTTACAGATTTTACATGGAATATGAACCGGGCATTCTGATGCATAGGGAGGCTTAGAAATGAACAGACAAGAAGCCATGGTAAAGAAAAAACGTCTAAGGGATTTAATAGGCAAGCTGGATTCTCTCCTGGTAGCCTTTTCCGGGGGCGTTGACAGCACTTATCTGCTGGCCGAAGCATGGGAAGTACTCGGAAAGAAGGTTGTTGCGGTTACAGCCACATCCCCCATACATCCGGATCGTGAGCTGAAAGAGGCGGTTCAATTTGCCAGGGACATCGGTGTAGACCATATTGTTTTTTCCTCGGAGGAAATGGATTCTCAAGTATTTCTCGCCAATGCAGGCGACAGGTGTTACCACTGCAAAAAGGGGCTTTCAGAAAAACTCCTTGCCATTGCTATAGAACGGAAAATAGTCCATGTGGCCCATGGCGCAAATATGGACGATCTAGGTGATTACCGCCCTGGGTTTAAAGCCGCGCAGGAAGCAGGAATGATCGCGCCTCTCATGGAGGCCGAGTTGGGGAAAGACGAGATCCGATTCTTAGCAAAAGAGATGGGACTCGAATTATGGAACAAACCCGCGATGGCATGCCTGGCCAGCCGAATTCCCTATGGGAACCCGATCACAGTCCAGACCCTCCAGATGGTTGATCAAGCTGAAAACTTCCTGAGAGACGCAGGATTTGATGAGGTAAGAGTCAGACACCATGGAAGTGCGGCAAGAATAGAGGTAGCGCCCCACCGGATAAAAGAGATGCATGAAGATCCTGTAAGAAACGCTTTGATCAGGACATTCAGAGAGATAGGCTTCGAACATATCGCCATTGACCTTGAGGGATATAAACAGGGAAAAATGAACCGCGAACTGACTGAAACGCTGCCAGACTCAGGTTCAGATTGATCTTTCCCGTATTTTTGGATACTATCGCTTTGAAGATAACTTTTCTGGAGACGGAGAAGCACAACAACCCAAAATTTTTTCTTCCTTAAAAATCGCAACAAGGAGTTCCGGGAAGGACGTGCTCGTTTCTCAGTGACGGAACCGGTCTGTTTCTTCCCGGAAAACAACGGTTATGCCATGATTTTAGGACTTGATGTGGGGGGCACCCAGACAGATACGGTGCTTATCGACGGTGGACAGGTTGTCGTTGCAAACAAGACGCCAACAAGCCAGGACCTTCTGGAGACATTACGGGAGGCCATAGAGAAAGTCCTGGACATTGTGGATCCTGCCAGTGTAGATCGCATGGCTTTCTCCACTACACTGGCAACCAATGCCATTGTGCAGGATGATCTGGAAGACACCGGAATGATCGTTTCCGCCGGCCCTGGAATAGATCCCCAATCCCACGAAGTCGGGCCATCTTACCATGTAGTGGATGGATGCCTGGACCATCAGGGCTTTGAAGCCCTGCCCCTTCGGAAAGAATCGGTCATGCATGCCGCTTCCCGCATCCGGGAAAAAGGGATCAGCCTGGTGGGAGTTGTCAGTAAATTTTCTGTCCGGAATCCTGCCCACGAATTTCAAGCCACAAACTGGATCGAAGACCTTTTCGCGCACATCGCCCAGGGACACAAGGTTTCGGGTACGCTTAACTTTCCGAGGCGAATCACAACGACCTACCTCAATGCCGCCCTTCACAACGTGCATGCAAATTTCACGGATGCTCTCACGCAGATACTGAAAGAGAAATCCCTTTTTTCACCGAAATATCTCCTGAAACCCGACGGAGGAACGATCGTCCTGGATGAGAGTGCCGCTTCTCCCGCATCCATGGCCCAGTCCGGTCCCGCAGCAGGGGTGATGGGCGCCCTGGCCTTAGACAGCTGTGCAGGAACCACTCTTGTGCTTGACGTGGGCGGCACCACCACTGACATGTCGGTAGTCCTCGATGGGGCGCCCCTTCTCAGCCCATCCGGCATAAGAATTGGCCCTTTTCAAACCCTTATCCGATCCCTGTTGACCCATTCCGTGGGAATCGGCGGAGACAGCGAAGTCAGGGTTGATAAAGAAAAAACCTTCAGAATCGGTCCCTTTCGAAAAGGAAACCCGGCCGCTCTCGGAGGTCCCGCACCCACGCCGACCGACGCCATGATAGCTCTGGGTCTGCTGAAAATCGGAAATCGGAATACGGCAGTGAATCAAATGAAGGACTTGGGGAAGATCCTGGGGTTGGATACAGTGAGCACTGCAAGAAAGATCCTGAAGCTCACGGCAAAGTCCATTGCCGATTCTTCGGAAGCCTTCGTGCATGAAATAAATGCCCAGCCTGTATACACGATTCACGAAGTGTTGCAAGACCAGAAGATTGAACCCACATCTGCGATTATCATGGGCGGGCCTGCCCCTCATCTGGTGGACTACCTGCAAACTGCGCTGGGGATACCGTGCCGCGTTCCCGATCATTTCGAAGTCGCCAATGCCGTAGGCGCCGCAGTGGCAAGAGTCACCTGCGCTTTAACTCTCCAGGCAGATACCTCCCGGGGGTTTGTGGTCATTCCGGAAGCAAATATTCAAAATAAAATCGGTTCCGGTTTCGGACTGGAAGATGCCATCCTGCTGGGCAAAGAAACCCTTGAAAAGCGGGCGGTAACAATCGGAGCGCTCCGGGAAAAATTCAATATCACTGTAACCGAGAAACAGATCTTCAATATGATACGCGGGTACTCGATGGTGGGCCGAAATATTCGACTGAAAATGAGCCTGACACCGGGACTGATTCAGGAATGGAGGACCAGGGATGACGCTTAAAGCTGGACGGCGAACAGGTCTCGTTTTTTTCCCAGCCTTTGACTGGGCCATAAGCCCGACCCATCCCGAACGGGAAGAAAGACTTCTTTATACGATGGATCAGGTACAGGAAGAAGGGCTGTTGGACGTAAAAGGAATTGTTGAATATAAGGTGCGGCCTGCGGCGTACAGCGATATTCAAAAGGCCCACATCTGCGTGCCTGACGAGGCGGCGGTTACAACGGAAAGCCATCTCATCTCTGCGGGCGGCTGTCTTGTGGCCGCGGACGCAGTCATGAAAGGAGAGGTGGAAAGCGCATTTGCCCTCGTACGGCCCCCGGGACACCACGCAATGAAAGTGGTTCATGGAAACAGGGGATTCTGCAACATCAATATCGAAGCGGTCATGATAGAATATATCCGGGAAAAATACGGCATTCGAAAGGTCGCCATTGTGGATACGGATTGCCACCATGGAGACGGAACCCAGGATATTTACTGGCATGACCCCAACACCCTATTCATTTCCATACACCAGGATGGCCGCACCTTGTATCCCGGATCCGGTTTTCCCCATGAAGATGGAGGCCCCAATGCCAAGGGAACCACCGTCAATATTCCATTGCCTCCTGAAACAGGCGAG
>CAYOWC010000378.1:0-4342 GCA_964407525.1 uncultured Desulfobacteraceae bacterium
ACCTGACACCTGAAAAAGGTCTACAAGAGAGCAAAGTCGAGTAACGCGCAAATGCTTGACAAACAAAGATGAATGGAATTCATTCACGGGTATTGATTCTAGTCCAGACGCTTACTCTTCCGTTTCAGAATCTCTTTTATGAGTTTCTCATCCATGAGGTTCAAATCTGAGGGTAGGATATTTCCCTTTACGTCGTAGCGCATTACGGGGAGATCCGAGGGCAGGAAGCCGTAATCGAGGCCTGCCGGATTTTCCCTGTCGGGAATGAGTTCCCCGTGGGGCAAAAGCAGTGGGGCATCCATCCCAGCCTGTTTGACGAGGTGGATGAAATAATTTTTTCCGGTGGCTTGTTCCATGTCGTCTTTGTTGTCTGATATCTTGAAATAGCTGGGTTTTTGCGTCAGGAGTTCGAGGTTTGGAAACAGGCTCAGGATGTTCATATGAATTCCAACCCGGAAACCAGCATCTTCCAGTCTTCCTTTTACCTCTATAATCCTTTGGTAATTGGTTATTGCGTCCTCTTTATCGCGAAAGGGCAAATCGAGAATGGTGGAGATTTCAAGGAAGATATTCCTGTCCAGATGCCTGATCATCTGGTCGACGGCTTCCTGGATATCTTTCCATGTGTATCCCTTCTTAATGTTTTCCAGGGCAAAATCCGACGCGGTTTCGAGGCCTAACAGGATGGTATTCACATACTTATTCAGGAATTCGATATGATTTTTCTTTTTCATGAGAAGAATGCCTGCAAAAACGGCGATCCGGTACTGTTTAATCTGATCGAGGATGTAGTGTACACTTTCATTTTGTATGGAAAAATAGGAATCAATGAACCTGAGCTCTTTGGCTCCGAATTCCCGTTTGATGGTGTGAAAATATTCGACGACCCTGTCCTCTTCGGCGCCCGAGAGGAAATCCATGATGGGCAGTCCTTTGTATGTGCAAAACTTGCACTTTCCGTACCAGCAACGGTTGTTGAATCCCACGTGGACGATGGTGGAAGAGGAGTGGTCAAACATATCCTGTAGAAAATCTTCATTGCAATCGTAGATAGTTGTGTAATCGGTGTCTTCGATGACATCGTCTTTCCATGCCTGGATATATTGGTGGAGATCCGTATTCAGATCGATATCGCCGGAGATGATGATCAGATTCTTTTTCAGGGAAGATTCTGTTGCTCCCATTTTGGAGAGAAACTCCCTCATGAATGCGGGAGACATCTTGATGTTTAAAAGCGGCCCGCCCATGATCACGCGGTTCCCTTTGTCAAGGAGGTCTTTTACGATAATGAGGTCGCAGAAATTGATACAGGTGACCATGACATATTCATCGTAAACATCCTCAAAAATGTCATCGTTTAAATAGCCTCGGGTCATCATCACGTAGTAGAGATTGCTGCTGATGAATTTCTGGGACATGTACACCCCAGCCGCAGGGGAAAACATGTTTTTCCCTTTGGAAACGATCCGGTTATATTCGGCTTTATAGGTTTCTGATTTGTAGGCTTTGACCGGAATTTCGCTGAATGAAGGGTCAATTTTTTCGTTGCGTTTGAGATTCCCTGTAATCATTCGGGTGGCAATGGGGTAGTACGGGGTGAATAAAGGAGGATAAATATAGGTCAGTTTCATAAATGACTCCCGGTAGTAAAGAATCCAGGCTGTTTGGACCTGGTTTTACTTTTACGCCTGAAAGGGTTTAGTTTAGTATTATTGTAGATTCAAGGTCCTCTATCCGATTGAAACCTCGGAATAAATGATGGGGTTGATAAACAAGATCCCCGACTAATCACATTCGTCAAGCTTTGATTCAGACCAGTCAGCCCATTTTGGATCATTGAGGACAACATCCAAAATAATATTTGAATTAATGAGAACCCCTTTCATTTGTCTCCTCTTGTAAGGCCCATTATTTCGTCAGTTGTCATTTTAACGTTGGCTATTCCCCTTAATTTTCTGAATTTATGTGTTTCTTTTGGATCACCTTTTCTTTTCACCAAAAAATCAACTTCAACAGCAGGAGTTATCCCTAATTTTTTGCGAATTTCCTGTGGGATTGTGACTTGTCCTTTTATGGTGACTCTCATCGCTGCACCTCCAGTAAAGTAAGTGGTAATACTAATATTCCTGCTTATTTTTTTCAATTCCTTTTCTCTTCGTGTTCTTCATGGTAGAGGCTTACTTGGTTCTTGCTTCCCCGTGTCTGGCTCTAATGTGGATACGAAAAGTTCCATGAGGTCAACAACCCTGATTTTGTCTTCAAGGCCTCCGGTCTTAATGGCGTCTTCAAAATGGATAAGGCAGAACGGACAGGCGGTAACGATGATGGTCGCGCCGGCTTCGATGGCCATCTCAATCCTTTTTTCAGCCATTCGCATCTCTTCCTGCTCAATTTCATGCCACAGCATGACATCTCCACCGCCGCAACAGAAGCTTCGGTCCCTGGAACGCTCCATCTCTACCAATTGAAGCCCGGGGATCGATTTGAGGAGTTTTCGAGGTTCCTCATAAATCCCGTTATGTCTGCCTAAATAACAGGGGTCGTGGTAAGTATACACATCGGTTTTTTCGACCGCCTTTTGAGATTGCAGAAAACCTGTTTCCACCAGAACAAGGAAAAACTGTGCATAATGGTATACTTTGTAGGGTTCTGGATAGTCTTTCTTCAGGGCGTTATAGGCATGGGGATCTGTGGTGATGATCCATTTAAACTCGATGGAAGAGAGGGTTTCGGTATTTTCTTCTACCAGCATCTGAAACATCCCTTCTTCGCCCATTCGCCGCACCTGGTGACCTGTATCCTTTTCCATTCGACCCAAGATGCCGAACTTCATTCCTGCAAGGTTCAATCCCTTTGCAATGGATGCCGCGATTTCCTGGGACCTGGGGTCAAAAGATGCGTAGCCGTCCACGTAATACAACACATCCGTTTTATCCCCTTTTTTGAGGATTTTCACATGGGGAACTTCCATTTCTTTGACCCAGTCGGCGCGCTTGGCGGCGGGTTTGCCAAACGGGTTTCCGGTCTTTTCAACAAACATGAGAACCTGGTTAAATGTCTTGGGGCCTTGAGAGGTTTCCAGTACGTGCCGACGCATGTCTATCATTTTGTCTATATATTCGATGAATACGGGGCATTCCTGTTCACATGCTCCGCAGGTGGTGCAGGACCAGAGTTCATCCAGACCAACAATTCCCCCTACCATCGGTTTTTCGTCTGCATCTTTTTGCGGCTGTGGAAGAAAAGACCATAAGGGGTATTTCTCATAGGCATGGTCTCTTAAATTAATGGTCAATCCCTTGGGTGAAAGGGGCCTTCCTATGGCGTTGGCGGGGCAGTTGTCCGTACAACGACCGCATTCGGTGCAGGTGTAGAAATCGAGAATGTGCTTCCAGGTGAAGTCTTCAATCTTTTCGACCCCAAGGCTTTCCAATTCAAAAATATCTTCCACCCCGTATTTTGCCGGCTTTATGGCCCCCTTATCTAATGAATGAAAAAAAACGTTGGGAAGGGCCGTAATAATGTGGAAATGCTTTGAGAGGGGAAGCAGGTTCAGAAAAAGAAAGAATGCTAAAATGTGAAGCCAGTAACTGGTACGGAGAATGACCGACAAGGCCTGTGGGTTGTTTTCCGGTAGAAAGAGGGTCCCTAATTGTCCTGCGGGAAGCCATCCGTTCGCTTGGCCTCCCAGAAGAATTCCACTGCCTTCAAAAAGCATATCGGTGATCATGAGAAAGCTGATCAGGCCCAGAACCAGGTAGGCTTCAAAGGTGTGACTGCCTTCGTATCGCTCCGGTTTGACAATGGCTCGCCTGAGGATGGCCCAGATGCAGGCAAAAAGAACGATGAGTTCAAAAATGTCTTTTATGGAGTTGTAAAATGTGCCGAGAGGACTGTGCATAAATGGGCTGAAAATAGGAATCCCGAGGCCCTCGGTCACCAGGTCAAGGGAGCGCAGTCCCAACACCACAAAACCCCAGAAGATCATGAGATGAATGACGCCCGCCCATAGATAACGGGGTTGCCTTTTCTGGATGAACCCATAATTGATGAGATCTCTAAATCGTCTTTTTAATTGGGAAAATCGGGGGTCGGCCTGGCCTTTTAGAAGGAGGGTGAGTCGGCTTCGAATGGTGATGGCAAAAACCGTTAGGGCCGCTGCGACGATGAGCCACATGAGAACGATAGCGGCATATCCCTGGTTGCCTCCAACGGCAAATTCGGCAAAAGAATCCATAATCATCTACTCCAGTTCAGTTAATGAAGAAGAAAAGGCCTTGAAAGGCGCGCATTGTATCATCCCAGAAAAATCGCGCAAGTCATTTTTGAAAGTTCTCCAGTA
>CAYOWC010000379.1:0-4326 GCA_964407525.1 uncultured Desulfobacteraceae bacterium
TCCAATTTCCAGTTTCCAATTTCTCTGCGAAAACGCGAAATCACGAAAGTGTAAATTACTTTTTGGCTTAAATGAAGGATGCCCAAATTATCATTATTCCTTCAGGATATATATCTCAGGAAGATACCGATATTTCTCATCAAAATCTAATCCATACCCTACCAGAAAACCTTTTTCAACCCTGAAGCCGCAATAATCAACCGGAACATCCACTTCCCTGCGCTGAGGCTTATCCACAAGTGCGCATATCCGAACGGTTTCGGCTCCTCTGCCAGCCAGCATTCTGGTAATATACGATAATGTCAAGCCAGTATCTACAATATCTTCCACCAACAAAATCGGTCTCCCTTCAATGGGAAGCTCCAGATCCTTGGTCACTTGAATGGAACCGCTTGAAGTCATCTCAGTGCCATAACTGGCAGCTCGGATAAAATCAATTTTTGTGGGAAGGGTAATTTCCCTTACCAGATCAGCAAAGAAAAATATAGATCCTTTCAGTATGCCCACCAGGAGAGGCTCTTTTCCATGGTAATCTTCAGAAATTTCCCGGGCCAAATCCTTCACTCGCGCATTAATCGTTTCTCTTGATAGAAAAAGTTCCTTTTCCAAGTCCGTTCTCCTTATTCTTCCGGCGTCTTTGCATAAGGGCCTCGACAAAAATAATAGCCTCCCGCCCAGGCAGAGCTTATCCTATGGCCCGGCTGCCGCATTACCAACCCTGAAGCATAGTAAAATACGAATTCAATGTCAAATCATCACGGCCTGCGTAGATTCTTCAGTGTTTAAGCATAACAAAAACTTCTTAAAAGAGCATCAAAATTAAAAACTTCAAAGCGTTGAAACGATCGCCTCTCATTCTATGCCAAAAAAGCAGCTGAAATTGGAATTGCTGTTGCAGGATTTCACCATTTATCATATACTGAATCGTAATGTGGAATGAAGGATGATCAGAAACGATGCCCAAATCAAGAAAAATACCAAAAGCGGCGATCACAAGGCTCTCTATTTATTACAGACAACTTGAACTGCTGGAGTTTGACGGCTACCGAATGGTATCGTCTGAAAAGCTGGCATGGTTGTGCCAGGTTAACCCGGCCCAGATCAGAAAAGACCTGGGATATTTCGGGGAATTCGGCGTTCGTGGAGTGGGCTATGACGTCATTGATCTACAGACCCAAATAAAAAAAATCCTCGCTGTAAATCGTGACTGGAATCTCGGTGTTGCAGGAATCGGCAACCTCGGTTCCGCCCTTATAGCGCGTGAAAACCTGACTGACCGGGGATTCAAATGCGTAGCAGCTTTTGATAATGATCCAAGGAAAATAGGGAAAGCCCTACCTTCGGGTCTTCTGATCAGAGACATAGAGGACCTGAACCAGGTCATTGAAGAGCTTAACATTGAGATAGGTGTAATCGCTACCCCCCCTTCCGCAGCACAAAAAGTTGCGGATCTATTTTTGGAGGCCAGCGTAAATGCCATTCTAAACTTCTCTCCCACAAGAATCAGCGTCCCGGGATGCTGCCTTGTGGAAAACATAGATTTCACAGTCATGCTGGATGTCCTTACCTACAAACTTAACCGTGATAAAAAGGCTGCTATTACGTAGGAGGTTGTGTTTATGTTCAAAACCTTGTTCAATGTTCTATTGTTTTCCTGTCTCATTTTCTTTTGCACAAATCCCGCAATGAGTGAGACAAAACAGAAGTCAAAGGCAGTAGTTAATAATCCTGAATTCGATTTTAAGGAAGTGAAACAGGGGGAAACCGTTGAACATACCTTTAAAATTCAAAATCAAGGCGATCTTCCTATTAAGATACTAAATGTAAGGCCCGGCTGAGGTTGCGCAGTCGCAGAGTTCACCAGCGATATTCCCCCGGGAGGGGAAGGAAAGATTACACTGAAAATTGACACCAAAGGGTACCAGGGCCGTATTGAGAAATATGCAAGGGTTATCACGAATAGCGTTAATACGAGACCAATCAGATTGAAGCTTTTCGGAAATGTAACAGTCCCTGTCTATGTATCGCCAAGGTCCGGTTACATCTCTTTTAGTGGGGACGGCAGTAAGAGCTTGAGCAAAGAAGCAGAAGTATGGACTACCCTGGACAAACCACTTGAACTCAGTGAAACGAAATTCACCCTTGAAGGAAAAATAAATTATGATTTGAAAGAGGTCGAAAAAGGCTGCAAATATAAACTTACATTCCGGACCATCCCCGGGGATGAGACAACTTACAAGGGATTTCTGACCTTTAAAACCAACTACGAAGAACACCCGGAAGTCAAATTTATAATCAGGGTGCACTTTAAAAAGGCTTCAGTTTTTGGTAAATAAGGCAAACAATGGAGTCGTAGAAATCTTCACCGATGGCGCCTGTAGCGGAAATCCCGGTCCCGGAGGGTACGGGGCTGTACTGAAATATGGCGATAATCAGAAGGAAATTTCAGGGTGCGCTGCAAATACCACGAACAACCGTATGGAAATGACCGCGGTTATTGAAGCGCTCAAACAGCTTAAAAGGCCGTGCAAAATCAGATTGCTGACCGATTCCAGATACGTAATGGACGGTATGACCCGGTGGATGCCGACGTGGATCAGAAACAATTGGCTGACTTCCCAGAAGAAACCCGTCTTGAACAGAGATCTTTGGGAAACCATGCTGGATCTGAGTAAGTCCCACAAAATTCAATGGGAATGGGTGAAAGGACATACCGGACATCCTGAAAATGAACGTTGCGACCAATTGGCAAGAGAAGCACTGAAGGAATGCCAATGATTTTTTCGCGAACGGGAGCAACGTTCAGAAGCGCGGAGAAAATAGAGGACATCTGTTTCCATATCTCCATGAATAACCCTTGTGAGGGCATCCCATGAAATGTATAAAATGCAACTACACCAGTTTCGATTACAATCAGACATGCCCCAAATGCGGCAAAGATCTCTCTGGTGAAACAGAGAAGCTGCATCTCCCCTCCTACAAGCCAACCCCCCCTTATCTTCTCACCTCATTGACGGGAGAAACAGGCGGTGTCGGAAGCCCTCTGGACGATGAACAATCCGGAGTTCCTTCTTTTTTGGAAAATCAGAATGAAGAGATGTTCATGTTAAATAAAAACATGATAGATTCATCCGAAATTCATGAAGAAAATTCCAGAAATGATGGAGATGATGAACTCATGGTTGCCTTAGACGAACTTTCTTTTGAATATGAGCCTGCACTGGAGGAAGGATCTGAGACTCCAGACCCCTCCCAGAGTGATGATCTTTTCATGCCGGAATTTTCACAGGAGGAAATCACCCCTTCAACAGATTCTGTTTTATTCGACAAAGATCTTATGGAAGACGCTCCTCCTTTTGCTCCAATGGATGAGACCGATGAACTACTCATATCCCTTGACGAATTATCCTTCGAACAGGAACCTGTCACCCCGGATGACTCACCAAAAAAAGAGCATATTGAACAAAATGAGTTGTCCATATCAGAGCTTCTGGATTTTGACGAAGAAAACTTTCAAGGTCAAACTGGCCCAGTCGTGGGATCAAATCTGGCGGATAAACCTGCTTTTGGGGACTTTGAAGAAGAATCTTCAGAAGCGTTTGAAATCACCACGCATTCAACCATCTCAGATCAGTCTGCAAACGTTGAGGATTATATCGAACTCGATCTTTCTGATATCGATCAGTCAAAAGATCGAGTTGAGGATAGCGACATATTTATGTCCTTTGAAGAAGATGTTTCCGAGAAAGCACTACCCGAAGAGGATGAAATTTCACTTATTCCCAATATGTTAAGCCCTGAGGAAACCACTGCCGGCAGCAAAGACCGCAAGACAAAAACAGAATCTAAAAAAGACTATATTGAGCTTGATATTCTCGAGATGGAAGTAGACTAAAGAGTCACTCTGAAAAAATCTTCACTAATACTAAAATTCATGAAAATTGCTCTTGACGGAGCAAAAATTTAAAGATATAGTAAAGAGATAATTTTAGGCCGAGATAGCTCAGTCGGTAGAGCAGGGGACTGAAAATCCCCGTGTCCGCAGTTCAATTCTGCGTCTCGGCACCATAAAAATCAGGGATTTAGGCCAACCCGCCTAGGTCCCTTTTTTTTGTTTAGGGCGATTTAGGTCAAAATTAGGTCAAAACTTCCAGTTCTGACAGAAAACATCAGCCCATTTTTCACGCCAAGAAAGACCTCTTAACTTCTCAAGCCCTAAGAGTAAGAAGCCATTTCCGAAGAGCACTTCTGGGGAGTCTCGTGTATTTTGCGACAAAAATTCTCGCGTAAGATGAGACAAAACGGAAATTATTAGGCTGGATTCTC
>CAYOWC010000380.1:0-4284 GCA_964407525.1 uncultured Desulfobacteraceae bacterium
ATTCGAAAAAGGCTTTGCGGCCTTCGCGCCTTGGCGGTTCAAAAACCAATAACCAAATGAATTTCACACGAGGAATCCCCACGAGGAAACCCCTTCATGTTTGAACTGGCTATCATTATCCTGCTCGCTTTTCTTCTGGATCTTATTTTTGGCGACCCCCGTTACCGTCTTCATCCCATCAGGCTCGTAGGCAACTGCATTGGATTACTCACGCGCATATTGAAGGGCGTCGGATTAGGAGGGAAAAAAGGAGGAATGCTCCTTGCTGCCCTGACCGAATGCATTTTCATTGCGGCTTTTCTCTCTTTACACCTTTTGTTTCATGAGCTCCACTTCCTCCTCGCATTTGCATTTGACCTGTTTGTCTGCTATTCCTGCCTTGCCTTGAAAGACCTCATTACACACACGGAACTGGTGACCCGTGCCCTTGAACAAGGGAATCTTCCCGATGCAAGGGCAAGCGTGGCCATGATAGTCAGCCGAGACGTTCAGTTTCTGGATGAAAACGGTATCAGCAGAGCCGCCATAGAAACCCTGGCAGAGAATTTTGTAGATGGCTTTCTTTCCCCCCTTTTCTGGTATCTCATCGGCGGCATATTGGGACATCTCCTCGGTTTTTCAACCGTGACTACCGCCCTGGCTTTCATAATCGCCTTTAAGGTCGCGAGCACCCTGGATTCCATGGTGGGGTACAAAGATGCCGAGTTCCTGGAATTTGGGTGGGCTGGGGCAAAACTTGATGATATCATGAATTTTTTCCCTGCACGCTTCTCCCTGCCTATCCTCTTTGTGGGGGCATGGATAACCAATCTTAAGGCGATGAAAGGGATAAAAACGGCATTGAGAGACAGGTTGAAACATGCCTCTCCAAACAGTGCACATGCAGAGAGCTTTGTTGCAGGCGCCTTAAATATCCGATTGGGCGGCCCTACCATATACCCGACCGGCAAAAAAGATAAACCATGGCTTGGAGAAGGAAACCCTGATCCATCCCTATTACAGATCAGGGAAACAGCTTCCATGCTGATTCGGACAGCATGGCTTGCCATTTCAGGGTCGGTAGTTTTTCTTATCTTACTTGGATAACGACTGATAAACCTCAAGAATTCAGGGATAGTTTTCACAGGTAAGGAAAAATGGCAAAAGCGATCATGTTTTTAGGTACTGGAAGCGATGTGGGAAAGTCGATTGTGTCTGCCGCTTTCTGCCGCATTTTCAAAAAAAAAGGCTACCGGGTTGCTCCTTTCAAGGCCCAGAATATGTCCAACAATTCTTACGTTACCGTGGAAGGGGGAGAGATTGGACGGGCACAGGTTGTCCAGGCCGAAGCAGCGGGCCTGCTTCCTTCCGTACACATGAACCCCATCCTTCTCAAACCCTCATCCGAGCAGGGTTCCCAGGTGATTATCCAGGGAAAAGTTTTCGGAAATATGGATGCCATCGATTACTACGACCTGAAATCAATGCTCAAAAGAAAGGTCATGGAATCGTATGAAACGCTGGCTCGGGATTATGATGTCATTGTAATGGAAGGCGCTGGAAGTTGTTGCGAAATGAACCTCAAGGAAAATGATCTGGTCAATTTCCCCATGGCCCGTGAAGCCAATGCCCCCTGTATTCTGATCGGGGATATTGACAGGGGAGGTGTTTTCGCACAGATCATTGGGAGTTTTCACCTGATGACACCAGAAGAGCGGGAAATCACCCAAGGGTTCCTCATCAACAAGTTCCGTGGAAATCCGCAGCTTTTCGAGTCAGGGATGGGCTATATTGAAGAAAAGACAGGCAAATCCGGACTTGGTCTGGTACCCTTCTATACAAATATCCGCATCGATTCCGAAGATTCAGTCGCTGTTCAGGAAGACAGATATCTTCGAAAACCCGTTGGGCCGACAAGGATCAATATAGCCATCTTGAAATTTCCCGCTATCTCGAATTTCACGGACTTTGAGGGACTTTCGGCGGAGGCTGATATCACCGTCCATTACCTTTTCCGTCCCGAAGAACTCGCCCGCGATTATGACTGCCTGATCCTTCCCGGGACAAAAAATGTCATGGAAGATGCCCTGTGGCTTTCACGCTCCGGATGGACAAAAGAAATTTTGCGATTTGCTGAGTCGGGCGGAAAGATCCTGGGAATTTGCGGAGGATATCAACTCCTCGGTCGTGTGATCAGGGATCCTCTGGGTCTGGAGTCCGACAAAACGGAAGTGGCAGGTTTAGGAATTCTTCCCATAGAAACCGTGCTTGAGTCAGAAAAAGTGGTGCGAAAAATAACCGGCACCTGCCTGATAAATCAGAAAAAGATCGACGGGTACGAAATCCACATGGGTAGGAGTCAACCATTGGATGAAACAGGCACCCCGTTCCTGCGTATTCACGAGCTGGGAAAACACCGTGTCTGGCAGGACGGATGGGCATTAGACAACGGCAGAATCGCAGGCGGTTATGTACATGGTATCCTGGATTCCCCGGCCTTCAAAGGAGATTTTCTAAACCGCATGAGGCGCAAAAAAGGCTTGCAGGAAAGGCCACCTGAAAAGAGCGGAAACGCTCGATTTGACGAATACGATAAACTTGCGAGCCATTTTGAAAAGCACTGCCAGGTTGAAAAAATTGAGGCGCTATTATAAAAATGAGGAAAACATGAAGATAACTACAGGTAAAGGAGATACGGGAACGGCGGGTCTCCTCAATGGAACACGGATACTCAAGAGCGATCACCAGATCGAAGCTGTTGGCGATATAGATGAGTTGAATTCCGCCCTTGGCGTTCTACAAGCTGTTTTTCCGGAAAGTGAAAAAGGGACGTTAGAGGAGATCAACACAATTCAGTCCGATCTGCTTCACATGGGGGCATGGGTGGCAACTCCGAGAACCTCACCCTCGCTACAGAACCTGGAGGGTATCGACGATAAGGATATCACGTATCTTGAATCCGCCATCGATCGCATGGATTCCCTGCTGCCCCCCCTCAAAGGATTTATTCTGCCAAAGGGCAACCTCGCTGCATCTTGGTCCCACCTCGCACGGACCATATGTCGGAGAGCGGAAAGGCATGTGGTTCGACTCTCCGTGCAGACTGCCCTCGGGAACAAACCGAAGCATCTTGCAAATATTCTTAAATATCTAAACCGGCTCTCGGACTATCTATTCGTTCTTGCCCGCTATTGCAACCATATGCTGGACAGGCGCGATTCCATCTGGGAGACTTCCCGGAGAGTTTCCAACCCGGATAATATTAAATAAACCGGTACCGGCTTATCCCCGTACTTATACAACGATGTATCCATTGCTTTGCCGGCCAGGCAGATCGGCGCGACAGTGGTAACCAGAAATATTTCAGACTTTGAGAAGATTCATAAGGTCGTGGACTTCATATTTCGTAACGTTTCAGTGTAAGAACCGATCTCCTTCCGCCGAAAATCATAAAAAATAAGATCTTTTTGAATCAGAAACCCATCCGGGCACAGGCCAAAGATCCAGATCTGATCCTCATCCGGATTCAATGCAGGATTGACGACGAGTTGGATGTCCGCCGTGATGGTCAGATGGGACAAGAGGTGGAGCTGGTAGTAAAACTCCGCCGTGTACTGGTCCCTCAAACCGGGACCGCAGGTCTCTTCCGAAGGGCGGCCCCAGTTGAACACGAAACCCAACATGTCGATCTTTTGGTGCATGCAACGACCAATCCCGATGCTGACCGAACGATCCAGAATGGTTCCGGCGCCGCCATCCGAGTAACCGAGCCGAACGAATGGGACCCATACATCTGCAAGAATGTGATTGAAAGAAAAAGAAAATCCCCAGCCGTTCGGGATCCCGGGGTATTTACGCGCGTCCGCCTGCCATCCTGTCAGGTTAATATTATTTTCAAAGCGATTTTTCCAATCGGAAAACCAGCGGGTCTATCCCAGACTGCCTCGATTTCTATGCAGGTTAGTGTGCCCCATGCCGGGAGTTATATAACGCCACCTTTCATAACAGGGAAATCGTCGATGAGGCAAAGCGGGATTTTATTCTGAGCTGTACGGTTGAAAGACACCGAGACTTGTCCAGTTTCCGGTCTTCGTTACCTTTGCAATGGTGTCCATGGAGTCCGGTGGACCAATAAAAACAATAAAACAATAGTATTCGGGTGTTTAATCTTTTTTTTGGCAAATCCGTCTTTTCGATTGTCCAGTCGCCCATGACGAAGTTGAAGATGTAAACTTGACCATTTTCTTCCACAAACCCCTTGAATCGAACCACACCGGCAGGAAGCATTTCCGCGATGTTTCTGAC
>CAYOWC010000381.1:0-4267 GCA_964407525.1 uncultured Desulfobacteraceae bacterium
GTCCCGTCGCCGGGGCTTGTCCCGTCGCCGGGGCTTGTCCCGTCGCCGGGGCTTGCCCCGCTAGCGGGGCTTCGCTCAAGACGCAAAGAACGCTAAGATTTAGTTTTTTTACCGAATCGGAACGGACGATTCGAAAAAGGCTTTGCGGCCTTTGCGTTTTGCGGTTCAATTTCTTTAAATGAAGTTCACACGAGATCAATAAAGTGAAAACCCCTTTTTGGCATTCATAAAGGATACCGAACCATCTCTTAACAAAAGGAGCCATGAAAATGCAATGGCGCAGTAAAGAGGTTTTGACGAGACCCAATTGGTCCATGAACCGGTCCCTGTACAAATCAATGGGATATAGTGATTACGATTTGGACCGCCCCCTGGTCGGCATAGCCAACTCCTGGAATCGAGTCGTTCCCGGGCACTACAACCTGGATCTGGTTTGCGATTATGTAAAACAGGGTATCCATCAAGCCGGGGGTACACCGGTGGAATTTGGGGTCATTGCCGCCTGTGACGGTATTGCCCAAGCCCATGATGGCATGCATTTCATTCTCCCTTCACGGGACTTGATTGCCAACGATATCGAAACCATGATTCAGGCCCATCGGTTGGACGCCCTGGTCCTTCTGGGCTCCTGTGACAAAATCGTACCCGGGATGCTGATGGCTGCGGCTCGGCTGGACCTTCCCAGCATCCTGGTGGTGGGAGGTCCCATGGAGGGAGGGTGTGAATTCGACGGAAGGCCTTCGGATACCACCTCTGTCACCGAAGGTCTTGGTATGTTGAAGGCGGGGAAGATTGATGAGGCTACCTATCGAAAGCTGGAGGATTGTGCCACACCCACCTGCGGTTCCTGTTCTTTTTTAGGGACGGCAAATACCATGTGCTGTGTGGCAGAGGCTATCGGGCTTTGTCTCCCGGGCAGCGCAACAATCCCCGCGACCCATGCGGACCGAATGCGTGCCGCCCAGGCTTCCGGTCGCCAGATTCTGGAGTTGTTGAAAAAGGGTATTACGGCTCGGCAGATCATTAATCAAAAGGGGATTGAGAATGGCATCCGCCTCAGTACGGCCATCGGAGGGTCAACCAACGTGGCCCTGCATATGCCGGCCATAGCCTATGAGGCCGATTGTGAGGTTCCCATGGACCTCTTAGAGGCGTTGTGTCGGGAGACCCCAACCGTTGCTAAAATGAATCCGGCTGCAGCGCCCAATGTGCCCGACTTTCACCGGGCCGGGGGAGTTCCCGCTGTGATGAAAGAGATCCTTCCCCTGCTTCATGGCGACGCCCTTACCGTTACAGGAGAGACAGTATCTGAAAATGTGAAAGAGGCGGTATCGACTAACCAGAATATCATCAGGACTATGAACGACCCGTGGGAAGCCGGTGGAGGGCTCGCGGTTCTAAAGGGGAATCTGGCTCCTAATACGGCCATCACCAAACCGGCGGCCATTGTACCGGAGATGCATAGGTTCGAAGGAACAGCCCGCTGTTTTGATTCGGAGGAAGCAGCCGATCATGCCATCCTGGAAGGAACGGTAAAGGAAGGCGAGGTCATAGTGATCCGCTACGAAGGCCCCAAGGGGGGCCCCGGTATGCGGGAGATGTATAATGCCATGAAATTACTCTACGGAAGGGGATTGGCGCTGAAGACCGCGGTTATTACAGACGGCCGGTTTTCCGGTACCAACAACGGTTGTTTCGTGGGCCATATCTCCCCCGAGGCGGCGGAAGGGGGCCCCATCGCCGCTATTGAAAATGGAGATCGGATCACCATCGATATTCCCAACCGAAACCTTACTCTACATGTTTCGGATACCGAGATCAAAGACCGCCTTTCCAGATGGAAGCGGCCGGAACCGAAATTCAAAAAAGGGTATCTGGCCCTCTACGCGAGGCTGGCCGAGTCTGCAGACAAAGGAGCCATTATTCGCCACAAGGTGGAGTAGTCCGGGTCGTCGGATTTTGTTTGACACATAAGGCCGAGGTCTCTATGATTTATCCTTAAAAGAAGGAACTTCTTGTCATCTTGCCCACCTCACATTCTATTTATGATTGCAAAAGTCATTATCATAAACCTAGCCAAGTCGAACCACGGGAGAAATAAGAATGGAAACCAAAACAGTCGATATATATAAAGATACAACGGATTTAAAAGGGTTGTTGGCCCAGGTATCTGAAGGGATAGAAATTATTTTCGTTGAAAATGATGCCCCTGTTGCCCGTATGCACCCCATAAATAAACGTGTTGCAGGATTGCATTCTGGGTTAATATGGACAAGTGATGACTTTGACGAACCTCTATCAGACGATTTTTGGGCAGGAAACCAATGAAACTATTACTTGATACGCACGTTTTTATTTGGTGGGACAGCGCGCCATTAAAGATAATACCAGAGGTATTGGAATTGTGTCAGAGTCAAGACAATGCACTCCTGCTAAGTGTCGCAAGCGTGTGGGAGATGCAGATCAAACTTCAACTTGGAAAACTGAAATTGAACATACCTTTACCGGAACTGATTGAGAGTCAGCAACACATCAATGACATTCAGATATTGCCCATTGAAATTAACCATGTTTTAGGTTTAGGTGATTTGCCTTCTCACCACAAAGACCCTTTTGACCGTCTGATAATATCCCAGGCGAAGGTGGAAGATATTGTTTTAATAAGCAAAGATGCCATTTTTGAACGATATCCTATTAAAGTGATTTGGAAAGGGCCAAAATAATGACACTTACCCATACGGAAAAATTGATGAAAATGTGGACCACTTTCTGGCTGAGTCCGCGGACAAAGCAGCCATTATTCAAGATAGAGTAGGGTATCCGTCACTCTGATAGTTTGCCGTTCAGTGCTTCCATGGTGGTGGATCCGTTGACTTTCCCGTACTGTGGTGACCGATTATACGTGGCCGGGTTTTTAGTTTTCAAGAAAAGCCGTTAGATCGGCTTTTCTTTTTTCCAGTTTTTTCATTCTGCTTTTAATTCTTCTCAGTTCACTGTTTATTTCTTTCAGTTCATTATCAAGCTTTCTTTTTTCCAGATAATCATCACCGTATTTGCTGAGCACAAGTGCTTCCACCTCGTGCCTGAACAGTCTGAAATAGGGATTGCCGTGTATGTGATTTTCCCGATATTGCAGACTGCCGTCTCTTATACCGTCCATAATCTCAGCCTGTGAGATTCCGAATTCCTTCCGAGCGGACTTATCGCTGAAAGTCGCCCCTTTGTCTGACCATCCGGGAACATATTGCATTCTCTTTTTCTCCGTATTTTAAGGTTTCCTGAAACAGAACTTGTGTTCGAGTCTGTCAATTTCAGAAATTGACCGGCATTTAAATTTCAAAGTACCTTTCAATCGATTTCTTTTGGTTCTGTGAGAAGCCGGATACCATCTAAAATCTGGGCAATTCGTTGCTTGGAGAGTGTTCCTGTTTTTTCCGATAGATCGCTTTTATTTACAGTGAAGATTTGAGATATGTTTACAACACTTGTCTTGGGTAAATCAGCTTCGCCTTTTTTGAGCGTTACATTACCTGGCGAATTTGACCTTTTGAGATTTGAAGTTAGCGAACATACAACAACCGTGTTAATCCGACTATGATTGAAAATATTGTTTTGTATTACAACATGCGGGTGTCGATAACCAGGTTCTGATCCATCGGGATCTTCGAAATCTATCCAATATACGTCGCCTTGCTTGATTACCATTGGTTTTTTACCATTTTCAAATGCCGCAGGCGCATTTTATCAACGATTTTTGTGTCGACATCAGGGAGATCATCATATGCATCATTGATAGCTTGAAGAAGCTCCAGGTTGTTGTGACGCTGTATAAACTCCTTGGCAGCTATAGCGAATAGACGACTCCGCGAAATATTCAAATTTTTGGCAAGATCATTCACCTTATCAAATATGGGCTTTTCAATAGATATTGCGGTTTTAATATTTGGCATTGGTATGCCTCCATGTATTTCCCTAAGTATAACCCATAGTATGTACGATGGCAATATTATTTTAATCCGGATAGGAAGTGCGTCCGGGGTTGGACCAAGCTATGTCACAGGAATCTACTGCTCTATATGGTCATTCCGGCCCGCCTGCCTCGCCTGTGACATAGGTAAAGGGTATGGACTCAAGGGGTCCGGCAATGGCGGGCAGGGCTTGTCCACCGGTTTTTTGGCGGGCATGACCCGGAATCCAGGAACTCCGCACGCCTCCGGAGTCTCGCATGCTCGCTTACCCGGAGTCTCGCATGCTCGCTTACCCGGAG
>CAYOWC010000382.1:0-4240 GCA_964407525.1 uncultured Desulfobacteraceae bacterium
ACGATTGGGATCTTTAAGCTAACGGCTAATAGCTAAAAGCTAATTGCAGCTTTTAGGTACAATATTCACCGTATTTAAGATCTATTTTGAAAAGAATAAACGGAAAAAAACAGTGCCTTTTAAAATCATGGCTTGGAGCGGCGCTTGGATTCTTCCCCGATCAATCGAAAGAACAATCGGATGTTTGAAGGTTGCAGCTGAAAGCGGATGGTTTGCCGCACGGCCGTCTGAAACCGAAAGTATTTATAAGATCTATGCAGAGAGCTTCCGGGGAACCGATCATCTGGCTCGGATTTTTGTGGAAGCACAAAACATCGTAAACAATGCTTTGAAGGAGGGAAAAACAACATGAAAACCAAGATAATGATCTTAATGGCGATGTTGCTGGCCACAGGAATGCTGTATGGTACGGCAGTGGGTCAATCCCCTCCCATACCGTCGGAGGAGCAGCCGGAAGTATTGACCCAGGGGCCTGTGAATGAGGCCTTTGCCCAGCCGGTAAGTTTGGATGCGCAATCGAGTTTCACAGCCCCCGAAAGGCCGCCGGCGCACATCGATGAAATTCCGCCCAGTGAAAGACCTGAAGGAGGTCAGTTTGCATGGGTTCCGGGGTACTGGGCCTGGGATTCGGACAGGGATGGGTATATCTGGGTGAGCGGGTGCTGGCGCGCCGTACCGCCGGGCAGGTACTGGGTTCCGGGATACTGGGCCCAGATGGAGGACGGCTGGCAATGGGCGGCAGGATTCTGGGCACCGGTGGGTAATCAGGAGATCTCTTATTTGCCTGCTCCACCGGAACTGACGAATGTTGAAGCCCAGGGACCCCCACCGTCACCGGACCGAATATGGGTGCCGCCATGCTGGTATTGGCATCAGGGTCAATATATTCGGCGACCCGGTTACTGGATTACGGCACAGCCCGACTGGGTTTGGGTGCCGTCCCATTACATCCGGACACCCCGCGGGTATGTCTTTGCCGACGGGCACTGGGATTATACGCTGGATCGCCGGGGGGTACTGTTCGCGCCGATTTATTTTCCTAACCACAGCTATGAGCGCCCAGGATTTTCGTATGGGTTGAGCATCGTCCTTAATGTCGGCAACCTGGAGCTCAGTTTGTTTACCCGTCCGTCCTACGGCCACTATTACTTTGGTGATTACTACGACAGCAGGTATATCAGCATAGGCATTTTCCCCTGGTTTATGTTCGAACAGCGGCACACCTGGTATGACCCCATTTATGTACAAAACCGCTGGCGCCGGCACAGGGCCGAGCCCCAATGGGAACGGAACCAGCGGCGGGAATATGACCGCCGCAGGGATGATAGAACCCTTCGACCGCCGAGAACGTATCGCGAGATGGAGAAAAGAATGGCCAAGATGCCGGAATCCCGCCGAAGGAGCTTCGAAATCGCTGAGCCGGTGACACGCATGGCCACCAGAAAATCGGAGCCGTTCAAATTCCAACAGATTAAACCGGAAGCGCGGAAGCAGATCGCGAAGCATTCCAATGACGTTCATAAATTTGTCCAGGAGCGAAGTCAGTGGGAGTCCAAGGGACCCGGTCATCAGGATAGAAATGCGGTTATGGAGAAAACTCCGGTAATTAAACACAAGGATAGGCAACCGGTTGAGCATAAACCGGACAAGTCGGTTATGAAGGTACCTCCGGCGGTCGAACACAGGGTCATGCCGCCGGTTAAGCATAAAAGGCAGGAAATGAAGTCACCGGAGCGCATGGAACAGGTCCCTGCCCAGGACAGTCGCAGGGGCCAAACACCGGCCCGAGGTCGGGAGGAAGCAGCAACTTCGTCACAGCGTCAAAAACCTTCAGTTTCTGAAACCGGGCGGAATCAACCGGACAAGGTGAAGATTCGGACCTCTCCGGTGGCCGACAAGGAGGGCCGAGGGTCTTCAAAGAAGAAACCGCCAACCCAGCCCACTGAAGAAGAAAAGGACCTCTCAAGGAAGGGAAAACATGAATAAGCTTACCCGCGTCAGCCATCCGATATACAGGCTCATGCCCCTGGAAGTCGAGGGATTCGATGCCTGGCGGAGCTGGCGCTGGTGGTAGGATTCTTTGTGGAAAAAAGGTTGCTTGATCTGGGGTCCTCATCCTTGTGATCTCCATCGCCGGGATATTGAAGATGCCTATCTGGAGGCCATTGAACAGACGAAATTCGAAATCATTCTTGCAAATGCCTATTTTTTTCCCGGATTGAATTTTCGTCATGCTCTTCTGGATGCAGCCGCACACGGTGTTCGGGTGATTTTGCTGTTGCAGGGTAAAGTGGATCATCTATTGCTGCATTATGCGTCGCATGCGCTATATGGCAGTTTTCTCGATGCAGGAATGGAAATCTACGAACATCACAAGAGCCTTATGCATGCCAAGGTTGCCGTGATTGATGGACATTGGGCCACGGTGGGATCCTCAAACCTTGACCCCTTCAGTCTGCTGCTTTCTCTCGAGGCAAACGTCGTTGTGGTGGATAAAGACTTTGCCGGAAAATTGAAAGGAAGCCTGGAGTTGGCCATTAAAGCGGGAGCGCGGCGGGTATTTAAGAGTCGCTGGAGAACGCAGCCCTTCGGCATGCGTTTAGCGAGCTGGCTGAGTTATGGCCTGGTGCGATTTATGACGGGAATGACGGGGTATGTGCCCCCGGGGAAAAAATCCGGCCAGGCATAAACCGAATTGTCGACCAAAAAAAAATCGACTGCCTGATTGGCGGCCCAAACGCCTGAGAGCACGCAGCTCAAGCTTCCCGATGGCATGCCATGGTTACAGCAATCCCGTTTTCATAATTGCATTTCAACAGACCATGTTTATCCCTTCAATTTTTGCCTTTTCCCTTCCCTTTTCCTTTCCCGTTTCCGCTATTCTTATTTTTATCTTTGTCTTTTCCCTTGTCCATATCATTGTTATTGTAAATGTCATCGCCACGCTTCAGGGCATGAAATTCCTTTGATCCAGGCTTGATACCCAGGCTCTTCGCAAGCGCACCCCACCCTTTCCCCTTTTCAGATCTGTATCTCTCAATAACGTATTCCGTCGGCTTTGCCGATATTTCCCCGAATCGAAATACCATATAGGCATCCGCAGGTCTTTCCACATTGCTGAGTACGGCATTGATCTGTGCATCACCTAAATTGAACCGGGCAGCAAGCACTGCCCTAAACCCTGAGGGATCAGCTTCAGCGCTGATATTAAAATCCGTCATCCAGTCAAAATCTCCTGCTGTCACTATTCCTGCTGATGAAAAAAGCAAAAACAGTACTGAAATCATGAACAATATTCTTTGCGGTTTCATTACGTCCTCCTTTTGATTATGCTTCTAAGCCTTCCCTTGTTGATCAGAATCAATAGTATTGTGGTGCAAGCATCTTGCCAACACGCCAAAGAACATTGGAGGTGTGAAATATTCTTTAAAAACAGTATATTATATTAACGAAAGAAAACAGAGGAAAGATATTGAATGATTCGTTTGGCCTCCATATATAGAGGTTCCACCAAATATTGAGGGCAGGCAAACGGTTCAACCTTGCAGCGGTTTCTATCCATGTGGCCTAACAATTTGTTTTTAAAGGATAATTACAGACGCATTGCCTTTTTCGGTTTTGGCAGGATAGTTGCAAATACTATTTTCATGATCTTGGTTACTATGCAAATGGAGGTTCTTGCGGACAAGCGCAAGGAGCTTTCCCAGACGATTGCATTACTGATCGGCTCCATAAAGAGAGAGAAGGGATGCCGGCGATGCGACTTTTGCAGGAGTATGGAGAATGAAAATCGCTTCTTTCTTTTTGAAGAATGGGATACCCGGGAAGACTTTGACCTCCACCTGAAATCGGCGTGCTTTACTGTATTTCGGGGGACGCTGAATCTCCTCCAGAAGCCCTGTGAAATGGTTTTTCACACCGTAACCGACGGGAAGTCATGCAATGAATGGAACTGATTCCACTGATCGTGGGTGGCACCGCATTGTTGGTTGTAGGAAATAGGAAGAGTTGAAGGGAGGCAAACATTTCAATCATGGAGGTTTTTATGAAAGGAGGCTGTATAATATGCAAATCGATATATCCCCACAACCGGTGATTGCTCTAATCGCGGGTATCGCGATTCTCATTGCCCCGAAACTATTGAATTATATCGTTGCCATTTATCTCATTGTATTTGGCATTTTAGGGCTTGTCCGAATGTAGTCAAACCGAAATCCAACAGGAGGAATATCATGAAATC
>CAYOWC010000383.1:0-4229 GCA_964407525.1 uncultured Desulfobacteraceae bacterium
AAAATATGATCAGTGACTACGAAAGAGGCAAACGAAGACTTTCGCCGGCAATGGCCAAACGAATAGCTGAAGTTCTTCATATTAATGTTGACCGAATTTTGTAGTGTGAACGAAGGAAGGCGGAGCGCAAAAAAAGTATGGAAAAGGCAACAATCATTCGACTCAGTTTTTTCATTGGAATACTCGTCATTATGGCCCTTTGGGAGTTGCTGGCCCCGAGGCGGAAACTAACCACATCCAAAGCAAGGCGGTGGACATGGAACCTGATCTTGACGTTCATTAACCCCATTATTGCACGACTGGTCTTTCCTCTTGCAGCCCTCGCTGTGGCTGTCAAAGCGCAGGAAAACGGGTGGGGCCTCCTCAATCTCTATGATCTGCCTTATTGGGTCAAATTTGTGATGGCCCTACTCCTTCTGGATATGATTGTTTACCTGCAGCATCTCATGTTCCATGCGGTCCCGTTACTTTGGAAACTGCATATGGTTCATCACACGGATCTCGATTATGATGTAACAACCGGACTACGGTTCCACCCCATTGAAATTGTTGTATCGATGGTCATTAAAATGACAGCTGTGGCCGCCCTGGGGCCTCCCCCGGGGGCGGTAGTGGCATTTGAAGTAATTCTCAACGGCATGGCCATGTTTAATCACGGCAACGTGCGTTTGCCCCTGGCGCTTGATCGTGTCCTGAGACTCATGCTGGTTACTCCCGACATGCATCGGGTTCATCACTCCATTTATCCAAGGGAAACCAACAGTAATTTTGGATTTAATCTGTCTTGGTGGGATCGCCTGTTCGGGACCTACAAGGCCCAGCCCACTGATGGGCACGAAGACATGACCATAGGGCTCCGGCAGTTCCGGGAAGCCTCCGGGCTTACCTTGCCCAGGCTTCTGCTTTTGCCGTTTACAGGGAAACAGGGGAAGTACTCCATTAATCAGCGGGGGGCGTAGTAAACACAAGCTGTTAGCTTTTAGCGGTTAGCCGTTAGCTATTACCCGCACAAAATCAGTGACTTACGGCGCAATAGGTTAACACTAAAAAGTGAGGATCCCAACATGGGAAAAAATTATTCAAATGCTTGAGATCTTTAAGCTAAAGGCTAACAGCTAATCGCTAACAGCTTAGGGCTCTCTCACTCCACAAGCACCACCGAAAGCCCCTTTGCCAAGTGAAGTACTTTTTGAGTGACGCTTCCCATAAAAAACTCCGCAATGGCTGAAAGGCCTCGCCGGCCCATGACAATTGTGTCATAGCCTGACTTCGCTTCCTTAACGATATCTCTTGCAACGCCTCTTTTTCGGAGTTCCATTTTCGTCTCTATAAGATCTTCCGGGAATCCAGCCTGAACGAGAACGTTCCTGGCTTTTTCCATGGCTTCACCCATTAGTTCCTTCTTTTTATCTTCCATTCCACAGAAATTGACCTGCTCAGAAACAAAATACGGGGTCAGGCTGGGATTGGTCATATCACACATGGTTTGAATGTCCGGAAGTACGCTGAACAGCATAACCCGGTGGTCGGGCTGAAAAGATCTCGCCACAAATTTCACAGCCCTCATGGCGTTTTCTGAGTCGTCAAATGCCAGAAAAATACTTTTTTCCATTATTTCCTCCGTTGTAATTTCAGGTTAACACTCACTCGCAGAGCTTTAAGTCCCCGTACTCCCGGCAGTTCATCCAGATCGAGGCGCTCAAGGTCATACAGCAGATGGCCCTTGGCCTGCAGAAAACTGATATGGCGCTGGGCTTCCCTTCCTTCAGCGGTATGTGAATATACTACTGCAATTTTTCCGGGCTGTGTTAATCTCTCTTTTGATCCTTTGACTACGGCTTTGTCAATTCGAGATTTGATAATCTCGTGCCGGACATCATAGGCTCCATCAACATCGAACCTCTTTTCATCAAAACGGAATCGGATAGACAGAGGCGAATTGTTGACCAGGATCAGGTGGCAGGTATCTAATGGTACCTTCAGCCGGGATTTCATCTGTTCCGTTCGACCAGCGAGACCACAGGCCACAAGAAATTGCCACAACCCAAGATTCTTCACGTGAAAAGCGGGCAGTGTGCTGTTTTCCATCATGGAAGAACCCACATACATGACGTAATCGATGCCGTCCGTCTGGCGCTTTTCGAAATAATGGGGAAAAATGGCCTGCGCTTCGCTATCTTTCTCATCCAGAAATTCCGACATGGCCTTGTTCAGCATAGAAACACTTTCCTCGAATTCCCTTCGTTTCCTGTAAACCACTCCCAGTACGGGATCAACCGTTTGTCGGTACTCTTCAATCGCTTCACGGATTTCAGCCCCCAGATCTGACAAATCTTCGAATGTCGCTTCTACTTCATCTTGTAGAAACCAGGAAATGGAATTTTCATCATCCGAAGAAAGACCGTTTCGAATTCCTTCCATCCGATGTTCAATCCGGTATCTGAATTCGCTCAAGAGAGGCCACGGTTTTGCCTTCTCGGATCTTTTCATGATTTCCAGGGCAAGCCCCAGCTGTTCCAGCAGATCTGTCTGAATGGCTGCATTACGAGCCTCTGATGAACCCCGTATATCCGATTGTGCAAAAAGAGGGATGACATCTTTAAAAATAATGGATTCCATTTCAGATGGGTGGTTAACGCGGAGACGGTCCATGTGGCTGAACGCAGCATTCTGGAACCGCCATTCCACAGAGGGGTGAACAGCTGTGCATTTTTCCTTGATAATAGACTGAATGGCATTGTTCATTTCATCTAATCCCCTTTTTAAGGCCACTGAAAAAAGGGGGGAGATCTGTTCTACAAGAATGGTGTCAATGGGACCCAGGTCATTTGGATGAGGAGTCATGATCTCAAACGTTCCAATGTTTTCGCCCTGGTAGGAAAGTGGAGAAATCAGCATCGACCGTGCACCTGATTCGAGGACCAATTTTTCTATGGGGGTCAAATCGGTTTCCGCTTTGAGGTCTGGAACCCGAAGAACTGTTCCCTGATCAACAGCACGAAGCCATACGGAGCCCTCAATTTCCGAGAGTCGGATATGGCTGGAATTGGAGAAAATGCAGTTGGCTTCCGTCTCGCAACCGTCTGTCAGGACAAGGACATGGTCTCCCTTTACAGCTCCCATCCCAGCGATCAATTCAGGCCTCCGGAAAAGGGTACGCAGCCTTTCCTGCAGACGTCTGAAACCGTCAGCGGAAAAAATAGATTGCTGGTCGATCAAATCCTTTTCAAGGGCAGAAAGGACCTCGGATTCTGTGACGTCCACGGCCCGAACTACTGTGAAACCGGAGAACTCAAATTTTTCGGGACGAATCAATCCGGCAAGGGTGTCTAAATCTGTAATGTTTTCCACGATGGCGCTTCGCTCTTTCTGCGTTAATCGTGGCGGTTCGCCAAGACTTCGGACATCCGTGAACTGCAGGTCTGGTGTGGCTCTGAAGTAGCGGTTCAAGCCCGTATCCGGATCAGGTACAATATGGATGACGGCTGCATCCAGTCTTTGACGGATACCGTAAATTCTGTCCAGGATGAGGTAGTAGGCCTTGAGCGTAAAATCCGTTCCCGGAGTGTGGGATCCATCGCTCCTGCCTTTTAAGCCACCTTTTTCATCTATCAGCAGTTCTTGAAACTTTGGTGAGATATAGAAAGCCTCGGATGTATATGGAACCAGTGCCCCCGCCACTTCATGGTTCCAGGACGCTGCGGGAAAGACAACGCTCATAAGCGGTATAAGCAGGTCCTGATGCTTCTTCAAAACGGAGATATCCTGAATATCTCCCTTAAGATAGGGAATCTCATTGAGATGACTTTCAAACACTTCAAACATCGCAGCCATATGCGAACACGTGGGGACTACATTCTTTCGCCAGAAATTCAGGAGCGGCTCAAGACTCAGTACTGATTTGAAGGGATGTTCACTTGGGTTCTTTTTCATAGGTGTCACTATAGTTGATTAATCCGTGAAAAGTCAAAATTCATCCGTTTTCGTCATTCCCGCGCGGGAATCCACCATCAGGCGTTTCCGGAGTCTCAGAAAATCTGGATTCCGGGTCAAGCCCGGAATGACGTTAAATCCGTAGGTTGGGGTGAAGCATGAACCCCAACACAAAATGCCGATAAACCGGAAAATGTTGGGGTTCGTACCTCACCCCAACCTACACAAACTGGATGTTCACATTCGGATCAGTGCGATAGAGGGCACCTCTTCGACCCCAGTGCCAACCGTATAAG
>CAYOWC010000384.1:0-4216 GCA_964407525.1 uncultured Desulfobacteraceae bacterium
AACGGACGATTCGATAAAGCAATCAGCCCTTCGGGCATTTCAGGGGAATGGTTATGCTTCACACAGAAACAATAATGGCTGTTTTTTCGAATCGTCCGTTCCGATTCGAAAAAGGCTTTGCGGCCTTCGCGACTTTGCGGTTCAAAAACCAATAACCAGATGAAGTTTCATATGAGATCTCGCGCAGAGCCGCAAAGGCGCAGAGGATAAGAAAAGCATAAACCCCTGAACATTTGAACCCTGAACCCTGTTTCATACAAGGATGAATCGATGATTAAAAAGATGCCATATGGAAAGGACTTGAAAGAGCAACTGCGGGCAAACGCAAAAGATAAATTGTATCGTTTTCTTCTTTTAGACGGAACGGTGCGCGGAGCTATCGTTCACGGTACCCGCATGGTGAACGAAATGCGAGCCAATCATGAACTTGGGATCCTGGAAACCCTCGTACTGGGTCATGGATATCTCGCGGGCGCATTGATGTGCGCGGAACTCAAAGGGGATGATAGAATCACATTGCAGATTGGCTGTTCAGGCCCAATCAAGGGACTGGTTGTTGAAGCCAATGCATTCGGAGAAATTCGTGGTTACCTGAAAAATGTTCCCATCCCCATCGACAAACCAATGGAGGATTTCAATCTCTCTCCATTTTTCGGGGCCGGAATTCTCTCCGTAACAAAGGTTTTGAGGGACGCAAAGCAACCCTTTACCGGGCAGGTGGAACTCATGTATGGCAATATTGCGAAGGATTTGGCTTACTACTACCTCACATCGGAGCAGAATCCAACCGCATTCAACCTGAGTATAAAATTTGACCGGGAAGGAAATGTGACCGGTGCAGGGGGACTGTTTTTACAGGTAATGCCCGGAGCGGAAGACAACGAAATAGACCGTCTCGAAGCTCTGGTGTCCATGCTGCCCTCCATCGGGGAAGCCTTTTCCGAAGGGGAAGACCCGGAGGAACTGGTCCGAAAGAGTTTTGAGGCCCTCAATCCCAGGTTTTTAGGATCGTACAGGGTTGAATTCATGTGTCGGTGCAACCAGGAGCGGTTGGAAAAAATCCTGGCTACACTCCCGAAAGAAGATTTGGATGACATGATTGAGAACGGCCCCTTTCCTTTGGAAGTGAAATGCCATCACTGCAATACCCCGTATCTTTTCAACAAAGACGATCTGTCAAAAATAGAGGCGGAAAAACCAACGGGCATATCCGGTTAAGTCATTTTAATGCAGGAGTATGTTTCGTATGCAACTGCATCGGCATTCGCTTTCAGGAAAGTCAGATATTCATCGCTGCGAATATGGCCCCTCAATTCCTTGTTCAGAAGCGAGGGCTTTATTTTGTTCAGGGGAGTGCGGTTTTCTTTATGTCTCGGCATGGATCTTTCATATCATGCCATTGGGAACCAGCGTTGAAAAGAGACGTTCAGGCGGGCGCTATCCATGAACCGGTATCCATGCCATCAACTCACTCAATGCGGTTGATGAAATCAGGTAGGATTCTTTCTTTGTCAGCGCAAGTTTCTGTATCTCTTTCAACAACCGACGTAATGACCACGAGGGCGCCTGGCTTTTCGGCATAATGGAAAAATCGGATACGTGGCCCCACATATGTTGTAACGCATTTCTCAAACCACCATCCGACGGAGACGTTCTCAACTGCTCAATGAGCACCTTTGCCAGTTCTGAAAAGTCGTGATGAGGTTTCATTCCGGAAACATCCTTCCCCACCGTCTTGTAGAGATTAGCGTCCCGTGCAAGCACCGAATACTTGTGCTGACTCCATAATTGCTGTGCGTTTTTCGGTAAAACTATACGCCCCTGCTCCTTAGTCAAATATTTGTTCTCGAGTATTTGAAACTGGCGGAAGGGATCGTCAACATATATGGTCGGCCACACACCATTTTTTGCCCGTGTAAGAACGGGAGATCGGTCGGTGAAGCCTCTCAACGACATTTCGGCGGCCAATAACCGATGACGTTGCCTCAGAGCCCAACCATAACCGACCCAGCGTTTAGTTTCCGGGTGGTTAGAATATCCCTTCTTTTTGTTCACAATAATCGAAACGACCCCATGAAGCTCTCGGTGCTCCCCAAGCAGACTTTGCCGATTCAAATATCCCGGATTAATATCCCATATTCGCATGTAAGGCTTCCTCAAAAGTAAGAACCAGGGCCACTCTCAGAACTATTGCATTTCGAGGAGTTTCTCATAATTTGTACATTCCTCCATTCCAAGTATCTTTCGTACGAATTTGTTCCCGGCCATGCGGAGTACGGTCATGTCAATGATTATAATGTTGTATTCCACATCAACAAAAATCGTGCAAGGCTGACTGAACAATGATTGAACACAGGCGCCCCAAAACCCCATCACTGGGGCTTTTCTTCACCCTCCTTGAGATCGTCCAGGGCTTTATTATATTTTTTCTCCTGCTGGTCAGCTATTCTTCCAATTTCTTTTTTCATTTTTTTGTACTGCTCGACGTCCTCTTTCCCCGTGGCTTTATCCACTACTTTTTCACCACTATCGCATCCGCTTAGCATGAAAACACCAACCATCATAAACAACAGCACCATGAAAAAACTGCTTTCGTTCAAATATTTCATCATTCAGACCTCGTTGTGTGGTTGGGTATTTGAAATGCTGAGAAAAAGCAAAATACATGCGAAAAGCACTACTGTTTTCCAAAATCCTGAGGCGACTTTAGAAAATGAATTCTCCATGGTCATCCTTTGAAAAATCAGACTCCCCTCGAAGGAAACACCGGCGAGTATTTTCTGCCCTTAAAATTCACAATCACAATTCCCGAAACAATCAGCGCGAGGGCGGTCAGGATATCCCAGGTTATGGGTTCTCCCAGCACCAGTGCCCCTAAAGCCACACCCGCGATCGGCATGACAAAGATGAAAGAATGCAACGCCACCGCTCCGTATTTCAAAAGCAGGGTATTCCAGGCCACAAATCCGAAGGCGGCAGTAATAAGACTCTGATAAAGAAGCGCACAAATCACTTTTCCATCCAGGTTCACAATCATGTTTGCGTCCCATACATATCCCGCCATCAGAAAGAAGGGAACACAGAAGACCATAGGGTAAAAAACCAGTTGAAATGGAGAAAACAGGTGGATGATTCTTTTGGTATAGACCGTGTTCATAGCCCAGAGAATCGCATTTATAAGAACCATAAGGTCACCGATCTGGATATCGGAGGTGACCCCTTTTTTCCCTGAAAAAACGAGAGCCATTCCAGCCGCTCCCATCATCAAACCAAGGATCTTTTTCTTCGTTATCCGGTCACCGGGAATAAACCAGTGGGCCAGAAGGAGAACAAAGAACGGTTGAAGATTTATCATCAGCGTTCCCCTCGAAGCGCTTGTTTTTCCAAGCCCCAGATAAAGCAGTCCTAACTGCACCGTAAAAACCACAGAGATAATGAGAATCTGGTAGGTCTGTCCTTTTCTTAAAGCAAAGGGCCTTCCGGTAAATCTAGCCCATAAGTAAATAGCCACAACGGCAATACTGAAGCGAAGTCCTGCGACCGTAAATGGACCCATTCCCAAAAGGCTGTATTTGATAGCCACGGCATTGGCGCCGAACAGGGTGCACAGAAACCCGGTATACAGAGCTGCGGACAGTGGGATGTTCTGGTTATTTAGATTGTTTTGGTTCATTCTTTTCCGGATGATTTAGAACGTTTTCCTGATTGATTTCACGTAAATTCAGCATCAAAAATTTAGCTGCGAATGTAAAACTCTTTATGTGACAACAAATCCGGTATAAAAGCAAGGTTTTCGTTCTTCGAAAAGAGAATACTCCATACTATTCGGAATCCACAATACACTTCCTTGGTGTGATGGCGTCGCCGTTTTGTGTCCTGGCGGCGTCCACGTCCTGGCTGTTCCAAAAAAGGTGCCATTCACGTTCCCATTGTAATTCGGTTTCCGGTTCCCCTGGAGGTGGCGTCGGCTGGAAAGTCCGGTCGGCGCCAGGGGGAAAGGGAAAAAAGAAAACTGCGCGTCAAGAATACACTCGGTTTCCAACGGAAATTCCATTTTCAGTGATTTTTGGGGGTTATCAGGGGCTATTTTGCTTGACAGGGTTTTTGGCACTTTCTCTAAGGAGGTTGGTAGGTGGTGGTATTTTTTTTTTTTGGATTTCTTTGATTTGTTGTTCAATAAAAAAAACCCGGCGGATCGGGGTTGTGGGTGAACGCC
>CAYOWC010000385.1:0-1501 GCA_964407525.1 uncultured Desulfobacteraceae bacterium
AAAAGGGGTGTGGCTGAAGGGCTATTCACGTTCATGGGGACAAAGACTCTATATCCCGCCCGGGTGAAATGAAAAATCCTGAACCCTCAGGCGCTACAGCATAGTCGACGGTAATGGGCTGAAACCGGCTCAGCAATTCCTGGCTAATAACGTATCGGATCCCTTCTATTTCAAATGTTTTATCATCCTGCCTGATGGAATCGAACAGTATCCCGAGACGGGAAGCCGTACAGCCTCCGGCCATCATAATCCGTATGGGTGAGGGGGTCTTTTCCTGGCCGGCGATCTCTCTGATCCTTTTTCTTGCCGACGTGGTTATTTCGAACATGGATTTTCATTGAGGCATCTCTGAAGGGCTGATTTCAGGCGCGCCCGCATTTCTGAAGGAACTTTTTCTTTCCCTGTTTCCCTGCACAGCTGAATCGTTTTTTTGAGAGAATCAGCACAATGACGACATTCCGGGCATTCTTTCAAGTGTGCCTCAATTTCATGGCAGACGTTCACGCCCAGTTCTCCATCAAGATATTCGGATATTTTATCGAAATAGTATTTACATTCTTTCATTGGACAGCCTCCCCTTCCTTGAATTTTTCGGATATTTTTTCCCGTAGGAAGAGTCTCGCACGGTGCAGACGTGTCTTTACTGCCTGGGTTGATATTCCCAGGATTTCAGATGTTTCCTTGGTATTAAAACCCTCTATGTCTCTGAGGTTGAATACGAAACGATATTTGGGTGGGAGCGAGAGTATTGATGTGTTTATGATCTGTTTCAACTCATTTCGCTCTAATTGTTCTGAAGGGTTATTGGACAGATCGGGGATCTCATAGTTGCTGGTCAAGCCATCCTTCGTGACAAAGGAGTCCAGGGAAAGTTCTCTATCAGGTTCAAATTTCTTTTTCCGGCGTTTTCTGTAGCAGACCCTTGCGGCAATTTTGAAGAGCCAGTTCCGCAGTTTCGTCTCCTCCCTGAAATCCTTCAGATATCTGAAGGCATTCAGGAACGTTTCCTGGACGATGTCTTCCGCATCCTGGAGGTGACCGCACATCTTGAGGCCAAAGGTGAAGATCTGGTCTTCGTACCGTTCTACAATTTTTTCCATGGCATCCATGGACCCGGCTTTGAACTGGCTGATCAGGAGATGGTCTGTGTCGTCTGTTGCCAATGTACTCATGATTTTATCTTCTTCAGTGAATGAATTGGTTTGCATATCTTGTTATGAGAAAAGATATTCTTTCATGGACAAGAGATCAAGTCTTTTCCGCCGGCTGTTTCCGCAGTGGTTGCCTTGAAAGGGGGATTGTTGTAAGATAGTCGTTAACGAGATTCTACTATAATATCCGGTTGGGGAATGGAACCGCCCAACTTGTTGATCACCCACCCAGGTTCGTAGTTGAATGGCAGGAGTTCTCATGATTGACCAGGTGTCGGAGATTATCTCTAATAGGAAAGTGGCTGAAAACACCTTTCTTATGGCTCTGGATTCTCCGGAGATTGCTTCCA
>CAYOWC010000385.1:1601-4169 GCA_964407525.1 uncultured Desulfobacteraceae bacterium
AAAGTGGCTGAAAACACCTTTCTTATGGCTCTGGATTCTCCGGAGATTGCTTCCAGCGCAATTCCAGGGCAGTTTGTGATGGTCCGGGTGGGAAATGGACTGGATCCTCTTTTACGACGTCCTTTTTCCCTGTGTGGAATTGACGGGGACGGTCTGATTTTTTGCCTTTATCGGATTGTGGGAAGAGGTACTTCTATTCTGAGCCGCATGAACACAGGGGAGACCCTGTCCGTGCTCGGGCCACTTGGGAAGGGATTCCCGGCTCCGGAAAAACAGGAACACGCCTTGCTGGTTGCAGGAGGTATGGGAATAGCCCCGCTGATTTTTCTATCTGAGAAAATTAAGTCTGCCTTATCCGGTTTTTTTGCGGGATACGGTTCATCGCGTGACCTGGTCCAGTTTGCTGATCTGAACCTCGGTGATTCCAAAATTTCCATTGCTACGGAAGATGGAAGTGCAGGACATAAAGGCCTGGTGACGGATCTGTTGGAAGCCGGACTGGTTCAGCTTCCTGAGGGTATGTCAAAAGTATACGCCTGCGGGCCATTGCCCATGCTCAAGGCTGTTTCCGCTATCACGGCTGGGAAAAATGTCCCGTGCCAAGTGTCGCTGGAAGCTTCCATGGCCTGCGGATTGGGAGCGTGCCAGGGCTGCGCTGTAAAGGTTGGGCTCGATGGCGGTACAGAGTATGGGCATGTGTGCCAGGATGGACCGGTATTTGACGCCAATGTTGTGGACTGGGAGGCTCTGTAGAGATGGATTATCCTGATTTGCGAACTAAAGTCGGTCCCCTTCTGTTGAAGAATCCCGTTATTACTGCTTCAGGAACGTACGGGTACGGGCGGGAGTATTCCTCCATTGTTGATCTCAACCAGCTTGGCGGGATTGTTGTCAAGGGAATTTCTCTCAAACCGCGTGCGGGCAATCCGCCTCCGAGAATCGTGGAAACGCCATGTGGGATGCTTAACGCCATCGGTCTTGCAAATGTGGGGGTCGACCACTTTCTGGAGCAGAAGCTTCCGTGGTTAAGAAAACTTGATACTACAGTCATCGCAAATATCTATGGGCACAGCATTGAAGAATACGGTCTTCTCGCGGAAAAATTAAAGGGTGTTCAAGGGATTTCGGCTATTGAAGTGAATATTTCATGCCCCAATGTGGCACGTGGGGGCATGGCCTTCGGTACGGATCCCGGAGTTGCTGCGCAGGTAACGGAAGCGGTAAAGAAAAACACGGATAAACCGACTATTGTAAAACTTTCTCCAAATGTAACGGATATCCGCGAAATTGCACGGGCGGTGGAGTTAGCGGGAGCGGATGTACTGTCCCTTACGAATACCCTCACAGGCATGGCCATAGACATTGAAAAGAAAAAACCCCAACTGGCAAATATTTCCGGAGGGTTGTCAGGACCGGCCATCAGACCTGTCGCCCTGTTTATGGTTTACCAGGTGGTTCGGTCCGTTCGCATACCGGTTATAGGTATGGGTGGAATTATGAATGAAAGGGACGCCCTTGAATTTCTGATTGCGGGGGCAAAGGCCGTTCAAGTGGGAACGGCTAATTTTGTCGATCCTCGGGCACCGATCCGTATTATCGAAGGACTGTTGAAATATTGCAGGGAGAACGATATTGATAGTATAGAAGAGATCATGGGCAGTTTGCGTACTTAAACCATAATCCCTAAAAGCTGCAATTAGCGCTTAGCCGTTAGCTCTTAGCCCTACAATATAAATTGTTTACGGAGAAACAGCTCAGCATCAAAAGTGAATGCTGCAATACCGTAAAAACTGATATAAATAATTTACATCATTAAGCTAACGGCTAATTGCTTAAAAGCTAATTGCTGCTTTTAGGTAATTTGAAAAGGAGAGGGTTGAGATGAAATCGGAACGATATTTCAAGATGGCATTTTCTCTTTTTTTAGGCATGCTTTGGATCTCATTTTCCGGTATTGCCCTGTGCGGGGAGCCGACGTCGGGGAAAATATTTCAATTGAGCGACAAAGATAGAGAGGCGCTCAAGATTTTAGGGGAAGGTGTGGTGGGAAAAGCCGTGCCTGCCGGACCTGTGGCCAGCATTAAGGACCTGATGCCGTTGATGAACGGGGATTGGGTGTACAGAATCACTGCCGGCAAAAACCGGGGAGGCGAGCAGACTGATTCCATTGGAAAGTCTAAAAACGCCCAGGCAAACAAGCCCTGGCGCAGGATGGTAGGAAAAAAATATATCGAATACTTCAGGGCGAAAAAAGATGGCAAACTTATACAGATCAGTGAGGCGGATTTAACGGAAGATGTGATTACCCACTACGATCCTCCTGTTATGATTATGCATGACGGGTTGAGACCGGGGGAGACTATAGACCAGGAGGTAAAGATTACCGTATATGACCTGGATGATCCCACCGACGAAAAATACAGTGGAAAACTGCACGTGACCCATTCCTATGTGGGCGCATTCGAGGTTTCTGTTCCGGCTGGAAAATATGAGACGGTGCTGCTCAAATCGACCTTCGTGGGAAAAGTGGGTCCTGCTTCGGTAAAGGATTTCGGGTATGTGTTTTTT
>CAYOWC010000386.1:0-4162 GCA_964407525.1 uncultured Desulfobacteraceae bacterium
TAAGCGAGCTTGCGAGACTCCGGGTAAGCGAGCTTGCGAGACTCCGGGTAAGCGAAGACTCCGATGACGGCCGAAGGCAAAAAATGGCTTACATTCTTTTGTGATAAAATCCTTACGGATTAATTCCAAAACCGTAATCTCAGGGAGTTTGGGCGTAAGCCTTTTATCGTCTTTTCTTCGAAAGTGCAGACTGACAAATGAAGGATCCCCTTATTTTTCTGCAAAATCAACAAATATTCCTACGGATGCCACTTCCGCCCCATTCCCGTCGTAAATAATGGAGGAGGAAAGATCTCCCTTGATCGTTCGGCCATCCTGCCGCACATAGGCTATCGGATAGGAACGAAGCACACCTTTTTCGCCACGATCCGTGCTTCTCATGAGCTTCATGACCTCTTTCGCCATACCCTCCGGATAGATTTTCACGATATTCATTTTACCAATCACGTTTTCAGCCCCATATCCAAGGGTATCTTCGGCAACCTTATTCCAGATAATAATATTTCCCTGCATATCGGCAGCAATAACCGCATTGGGCGAACTTTGTATAACCTTATTTAGAAAATCGGTGGTGCCTTTCAGTTCCGCCTCATTCTTGAGGATCCGGCGGCGGAGCAGATTTTCTTCCGTCACATCCTTGCTGATTCCCACAGTACCAAGCAGGTAACCCTCGCTGTCCCGCAGTTCAGAAAGCGACAGGCTTACCTCCACTTCGTGACCATCCTTGGCAGTCAGGGTTGCGGGGTAGTTACTCACAGAGCCTTTGAGGCTCACTTTTTCCATGAGCTTTCGCCTCTCATCCGGATGCTTCCAGAGGCTTTCAATGTTCGCCCCGATAACCTCATCCTGGCTGTATCCAAGCATACTTTCCGCTGCGGGATTAAACGTGACCGTCCTGCCTTCAAGATCCGTGGTAACGATCATATCCGACGAATTCGCCAGGATGTTTTCCATATATTCTTTGTGCTGACGGATTTCATCCAGTAAGACGACACTTTCGGTCATATCTCGAGACACAACGGCAAAGGAAATCATTTCCCCTGAATCATTCAAAATAGGGAATCGCAATGTGTGGTAATAGCGAATATTATCGTTGACATGCATCCGTTCATAAAAAAACATCGTCTTTCCAAGAGCAAGTACCTCGCTGTCATGCTCTGTCATCACTTTGGCGAGCGCTTCCGGAAAGAGTTCAGAATCGTGTTTACCTAAAATTTCGCTACGAGGAATTTCCATGAGGTCGGATGCCGCGGGATTCAAATAGAGATAGCGACCTTCAAGATCTTTTATACAAATCACGTCTCGGGCCGATTCCAGAAAAAGATTCAGTTTGTGCTCAGAATCCCGGAGTTCATTTTCCAGACGAATTCTATTGGTAACATCCTTTATTCCTTCTATGACCTGAACAATTTCACCTTTCTCATCAAAAACAGGTGTCGCGACGATCTCCTCGCAAACCAGTTTCCCGTCATTATCCTCATGCTCGTGAACAGCAGTGCATTTTTCTCCCGAGGCAAGGACCGTTTCAAATGGGCAGACGTCTCCTCTTATGCTGCATTTATACGCACTCCGATGGACAATTTCATAGCACAATTTCCCCAGCACGGCGTTTTCAGAAAAACCGCTCTCCTGTAAGAAGACCTTGTTCACCATCTGGATGGTGCGATCCTTGTCCAGGACCAGGATCTTGTCTTTGAGGGAATCGATGAATCTCTGGGGCCATTTCTTGTCGGTAAGATCTTCCACAGGCGTACCATCCCTTCAGGGCCTTGCACTTTTAACCCTTATGATCCGTAAATATTACCATATTCCTGTAGTTTAATAGATTAGAGATAGAAATGCAAATTTCCTGTATACAAAATCCCCAAATGAGGAAATCAGAACAAAACCTGTTTCGTCATGGCGGAGTTAAGGCCTGCCCGCGATTGCCGTTCGCACTCTATTTTGAGATTGGTCGATGTTACTATCCCCCTATATTTGGGAACAATTCTTCTGATAGTTAGGCGAGGCAGGCGGGCGTCAGCCTTTTATAAAACCTTTACAGGTAAACTCCTCAGCATAACGGAAATAGCGTCATAATCCCGATTTCTTGGATCGACTTCGTTGGAAGCCATGGCGGAGTTAAGGCGTCAGCCTTTTATAAAACCTTTACAGGTGAACTCCTCTGGGTTTCAGAAAAAAGATCCAAGTCCGAATTCCCGAATTCATAATTCCTCTTGACTTGGGACTTTCGGGGATTAGATTAAATACAATGCAACAACATGCAACACAATGAATGGCTTTGCTCACCTCGGAGAAAATACTATGAAAGATCGGCCGGAAACCGTCACACGCGAAAACTGCGGGCGCGTTTTGAAGGAACTGAGACAGAAGTTTGGAAGCATGTCCGTGGCGGAACTTTCAAAAACTTTAGGGGTGGCACGCAGTACAATCATGAGAATCGAAACTGGACAGACAACCCCTTCAGACGACCTTTTAAACAGGTTAAAAGCCATCCAGGTGATCGGAGTATCCAAATTCAGAACTATTTCACAAATGGACAAGGACCGGTTCTCCAAAATCGTTGAGGAGCTCGGGGAAAATCCGGACCTTTTTTCAAAGACCGGTTTCGGACCTATGGTTCAAGAATTGACGCCGGCGGGAATTTTAGCCGGGTTAGGGACTATCGCGAGCGCGTCTTTGAACCTGTCTACGACCGTAGTCAGTTCCATTCCTGTCCTGTCAAGCCTTGCGGGGTACGGACTGGTCAAAGGGTTGAAAGCGATCATAGACGCCAACAATTTACATTGCGTTGAAAATAAAGGTGTTTGGGAAATAACAAAACCAATTGAAAAGGGCCAGGGCCCTGAAAGGAAGGGAAAAGACATGACTGGAAAAAGAACAAACAGCGAAAAAAATGGGGAAGGGAATGTTGATTTTGGTCTTGGAGGCCTTTTCAAAGGCCTCGGCAACCTCATCGAAACGGCTTCAAAGCTCGCGGAAAAGGGCGAAGGACTATCCAAATCGGGGGAAATTGATTTCAGTGGACTCAACAAGATCAAAGGGCTCAAAGACCTGAAAGGGGTCTACGGGGTGAGGGTCAGCACCATGGCCGACGGAAGTCCATCGGTTCAGCCTTTCGGGAACATCAAAAAGACGCCCAAAGGCCCGGTGGTGGAAGAGGTGCGTGAACCGATCGTGGACATCTTCGATGAAGCGGAAGGAATCAACGTGGTTGCCGAAATGCCGGGGATCGATGAAAAAGAGATCGAGGTAGACATCCAGGGAGATATTCTCAACATCAGCGCAAAAGGAAAAAACAGATCCTACCAGAAAGAGGTTCTCCTTTCCCGCGAAGGCAAGGCAGATCAGATGACCTGGGCCTACAAGAACGGAATATTGGAAATTAAAATAGCAGCGGTTGGTCAATAGTCATTGGTCAATGGATATGAAACAACTCCTATATGTACCGGTCATTCACGAAGAGGCGGACCTGGGAAGCATCGCCGGATCCGCGAGAGAAAAAAGCCTGGAGCTTTTCGGGAAATCTCGATGGGAAAGGCATAAGGAAATCGTAACCGGATTCTGGGACAGGTTGACCGACTATTTCCGGGAGATCAACCCGACCGGCCTCCAGATCTATCAGGATGGTCTGGCGGCCGGGGGGGAACTGGGGCGGAAAATCATTGAGGAAGGGGCCAAGAAGGGGAGTAGAAACTATCAAATTGTCCTGGATTTGATCAACAGGGGCGGAACAATCAAGAAGACCGAAGACATTGAACTTCTTAAAAAAGAACTGCAACGAATACTCCAGCTTATTCAGGCTGAATCCCCGGACCGGAAAGACTCAACCTCCCCGCAGTCTCCCCATGAAAGCAATACCCTTATGGAAGAAAGGGACCGGTTCGTGGCGAAAACCATAAGCGATACCCTGGGGACCGGGGACAAAGGGGTCCTGTTTATGGGAGCTTTTCACGAGGTCACCCAGTACCTTCCGGATGATATACAGGTCCTCGAAGTGAAAAACGTCGAGAAAGTGAAGAACTATTTCAAGTCCCTGATCGCTGACCATGACAAAGGAATGCTGGAGGAATTAGCCGCCTATATGACCTCGCCTGCCTGAATAAAATCGACGGAAAACGATTATCCCCATTGACTCCTGTCCACTATCTTTCTATAATCC
>CAYOWC010000387.1:0-4143 GCA_964407525.1 uncultured Desulfobacteraceae bacterium
GGAACCATCATCCCTCCAAGCGCTGAAAGGATCACGGCAAAAAACACGCCTAAGGCGCCTACCTGAGCTTCTGTTCTGCCAAGGGCGGCCACCATAAGCCCCAATCCGTTGGCGCAGGCCGCAAGGGCAAGGGACACCAGAATCAGAGCGTGCAGTTGACCCATGTGGATTCCAAACAGGGCTGATCCAACAGTCAACATCAAGCATATTTGAACGAGATTGAGCAGGAAATAGGGCAGAAGTTTTCCCACCAGAAGTGTCGATTTTGAAATGGGGGCGGCCAGTATTCTCTGAAAGGTGCCGTCGTGTTTTTCTCTCATGAATCCGGCAGCCAGTGGCAACACGATGAAAAAGACGCCGAAAACAGTGTATCCTGGCACATTCTGCTCGGTGGCGCTGGGACGAACAGCGGTTGCCATGCCTGCGGGCGCGAGAATCTCCAGTTCAATCGCCGGGGCCTGGCGCCCCGCGGTGTTTTCCAGGCGGGTAAGGTACTCTTGGGCCATTTCCCCCAATGCGGAAAATTGGGTTCGAATATAATGGATCTGCCTGGCCATTCCCACACGTCGTTCCACCAGGGCTCGTATGGCCCCCTGCACCGGTGCAAGCAATTGTCGGTTAGTGGCCGGATCCATGATCAGCGTTATACGAGGGGGAGCGGGTTTCGTTGCTTCCGCAAACCGTTCCACTGATTCGGAAAAGTTCTGTTGAAAGATGAGGGCCACAGGATTGGATTTTTCTTTGACGAGGTGTTCAGCTTGATATCGGGTGAGATCGGTTCCATCGACTTGCCTTATGACCTTCAAGCCTTCCACAAACTCCATGTCTTCCGTGATTTGACTGGCGACCCGACCCTTGTCCAGGTTGACCAGGAGCACCTCAATGGGGCGATCCGCAGTCCCTGCTTCAAAGACCCCTTCCAGCGCAAAACTCATGACCAGGATAAAAAATACCGGCATGGCGAAGAGCAATGCCAGGGCTTCCCGGTCCTTCAGGATGATTTTTAGCTCTTTCAGTGCGATGGCGGCAATCTGTCGATGCATGATCAATCCCTTAAGGACCTGCCGGTCAGGTTTAAAAAGACCGTTTCCAGGGTTGGCTCGAGAAGTTGTGCTGAGCGGATTGTAGCGCCGTATTCTCCGGCCAGCTTAAGCACCTGTTCCATGGCCATGTTCGAATCGGAGCTTTGGATTTGAAATCCCATTGAACGACCCGGTGACTTCCGGACGTCCCCGATCTTTTTGAGCCCCTGAAACAGATCAGTGAGTTTATCGCTGAATTCGACGTAGACAAGACCCGTTCCATGCTGGCGGATCAATTGCCGGGGTGTGTCCAATGCTATGATTTGTCCCAAATCCATGATCCCCACACGGGAGCACAAGGTTTCCGCTTCCCAGAGGTGGTGTGTGCAATACAAGAGTGTCTTCCCGGACCGGACGAGGTCTTTCAAGGTACTGACGATGGCGTGGCGGCTGTGGGCGTCAATTCCCACTGTCGGCTCGTCCAGAATGAGAACCGCCGGATCGTGCAGGAGACCGATTGCCAGGTTGAGTCTCCGTTTCATGCCATTAGAATAAGTGGATACAATCATATCCGCTCGGTCGGCCAGGCTGACAGATTTCAGGACGTGTGCAACCCGATTCGAAAGCGTCCGCCCCCAAAGCCCGTAAAGCCGTCCGAAAAAAACGAGGTTGTCCCTGGCGCTCAGTGTTGGGTACAGGGCAAATTCCTGAGGCACCAGTCCCAGGCTCATTTTTGCCTCACGGGGGTGTAACGACAGGGGCACGCCGGCGATGTGAACATCCCCCGCGCTCGGCGGGACCAACCCGGTAATCATTCCGATGGTGGTGGTTTTTCCGGCGCCGTTGGGTCCGAGAAGTCCGAAGCATTCACCTTTTTCCACCCGAAAGCTCACGTTGCGCACCACTAAAGAAGTGCCGTAGGCTTTCTTCAGATGATCCACCTCAATCATAGGATCAGTCATTCCGGAAATCTCCGCTGTCGCGATTTTCGACACAGGGGTTCCAGCCGACACCGGTTGTACCTTTGGGCCATAATCAGTGGGATATTTTCAGCCAGGGCGTAGGCGATCATGATCCAGCCCACCACCGGTTTGTTCCACAAGAAAAAGAAAGGAGCACACAGGATGATTGTCCAGTGCGTCAGTTCGGCGCGACAGGTTTCCAAAGCGAATGTCTTTAAGTAGTGTATGTCCCTGGAAGCCATTTTCTTTTTGGGAAATCCCCTGCCGTTCATCCACCCGGCGGCATCAGGCAGAATGGACTTCCAGCGTTTGATTCGAAACAACTTCCGGTATAGATCCCCCCCTTTCTCCCACGGTCTCACTCTGTAAAGAAGACTGTCGGGATCGAACTGTTTCCGAGGAATTCGGACCATGAAAACGACCACTGCCATGTGGATGATAAACCAGGCAAAAATGTCCACGGCAACTGTCCAGAATGTGCTCAGATGAATGATCCTCATCTTACCTGCCGGCCTTTCCAGGAAACTTTCCCCATGCCCATCCTGAGCAGCAGAGAACGAAAGAAAACGATCACGAAAAAAACCAGGGGAAGCGGATAGAGAATGCACGGCAAAATACCGAAATTGCCGATGCGGCGAAGCATCCAGTAAACCTGCGCGGAAAAGCCCAGATAAAGTCCGGCCCAGAAGAGCACCGGTACCTCCCCGAATCCGAACACGGCTTGGATCAAATGGCGTGTCTCGGAAATCCCCCCGGTTACCCATGCTACGAGCAGCACGAGCATGGCAAAGGAGATGGCGTTGGCGCCTTCAGCGAACCCCTTACTGAAGCCGTCTATCATGGAGCGGAATCCGTTCGGATACATACGGAACAAAACAGCACCCTTACCCCTGTAGCAGGAGACAGGGAGCCGGGATTCCCGGAATGCGCCAGCCAATCCCATACTTTCGAGCACTTGGGCGCGCGCCCGCCCGTGGCCGCCCGTGGCAAAATAGTCCTCCCGGCGGCAGATGAGACATGGTCCGAAAGCGCCTCGGGTGGCGAATTTGCCTGCAAAAATGCTGAACGACCCGGTTCCTGCCATGGTGATGATATTGAAAAAGGCCGCAAGCTTTTCATACGCCTTTTCCATACGGTGGTACGGCTGAACGGAAAGGAGCCCGCCCGCCCGTTCGTGTTCACCGACTATTCTGGCAATCCCATCGGGTTCCAGGAAAGTGTCTGCATCCAGAAAGACAAGGATCTCCCCTGCGGCCTTTTCAGCGGCTTGCCAGCAGGCCCATGGTTTGCCAAGCCAACCTTCGGGCAGTGGGGCTGAAGAAATTAGGCGGACCTCGTATGCAAGGGCGATATCCGCCGTTCCATCCGTTGAATGGTCGTCTACTACCAGAACTTCTTTTGGCCGGCACGTCTGCGATGCGAGTGAATTGAGTAATCTGCCGAGATTTTGTTCCTCGTTTCTCGCGGGAATGATGACGGAGACAAGGGTACCGGAACATGCCGAAAGATCTGTATTACGAAGCAGCGGAATTTTCCAGAGGACCACGAACCCGAAGGCCCAGAAAATCAGAAGCAACCAGTACAACACAAACACCTCTTTGATTTGGCGCGCTGGACATGGACCCGTTGTAACCGGCAACCGCCCTGACGGAAGATGCCATCAAAAGCATTCTCCTTTCAAAAAGGCCGTTCTCATGTCAAAAGCTATGTGGATTCCTGTTTTTTTTATGTCAACGTACTCATTAACATACTTTGCTCAAGGATCAAAACACCATTTTTGCACTCGCTCCCACGCTCTGCGTGGGAGCGGTTTCCGGGACGCTCTGCGTCCTTTGTCAAAGTCGCAATAAACCCAGGGTTAAGTGGGTAAAATTCATATATCAGGACGCGGAGCGTCCAACTGAGGTTCCCACGCAGAGCGTGGGAACCAGGATGAAGCGATCATAATTTCAAAATTAGAATTGCTGTATTCCGGGGTCGTTGAACGAACTTTTTCATTTGTCCCGCAAGATGGATTCGTGTATGCTGGCTTAACATACAATTAACAGAGGGCTTTATCATGGAAAAGATTCGCATAGGTGTCAGCACATGTCTTCTTGGGGAATCGGTGCGGTATGACGGCGGGCATGCCCGCGACCGGTATGTAACGGATACGCTGG
>CAYOWC010000388.1:0-4136 GCA_964407525.1 uncultured Desulfobacteraceae bacterium
TCGTGTGGAATCCAGCCCGGAAATCAGCAGGAATGAAATTTATGACAATCTATACGGCATCCTGGTGGAGTCTATGAACAATGACATAGAGGCTTCCCCTGTCATAAAAAACAACGTGATCTATGAAAAAATATCGGGCTCCATGTCCTACGGCATTTTCATGAGATCGAACAATTCCTCCACAGTAAGCCCTGTAATCTATCACAATACCATCGATGGCGGTGCGGATACGGGGATCGTGATAGAAAAGGACACCGCCAGAAATATCGGCGGCGTCAGCGCCAGCGGCACCACAGGGAGCACTGCCGAACCTGACATCAAATACAATATCATTACCAATTTCACCGAGTATGGTATCGCAAACACCCAGGGGAATCCCTCTATCGACTACAACGATGTCTGGAACAACACGACCGAAAACTTTTTCGGATGTTCTAAAGGCCCCAGCGGCATCTCCGAAGACCCCATTTACGTTAACGACGCGCTCCAAAACTACGAGCTCCAAAACGACGAATTCCAAACATCTCCTTGCATAGACGCCATCGGCCTTGAGACAGAGGATCCCGTCAGACTGGATTTTCCGGGCTATAAAAGACCCAGAGACAACGGATTTGACATGGGAGCTTATGAGTACGTGAGCCCCGAGACGTATAATTTTGTCCTGCCCGGCGGTATCGGCCTGGCCACGGATTACCGGATCTTCACGGTACCCTTTACCATGACCGGCGCGGAAGTTCTAGCTGAAATGGAAGCCATTCTGGGCACTTACGACCAAACTCAGTGGCGAACATTTGCATTTGTAAATGGAAACTACATTGAGTTCAATGATTCGACTACATTTCCAACCCTAAACATCACTCCCGGCATGGGATTCTGGATTATTACCGTCCTCACCGATACCATCCCGTTCCAGGGGCAAATTGCCCCGGACGGCGTGGATTTTAGAATGCCCCTTAAATCGGGCTGGCATCTCATTGCTCTGCCCTGGTTCAACACCAATATGAAGTTGGGAGACATTCAAGTAACCGATGGGGTCAACACCTACTCTATTACCAACCCCAACAACACGCTGACCCAGAAATTTGTATGGGACTATACGGGGGGAACCTCCGATAACGGTTATGTAAAGTGGGCCGCCAGCGACGATATTCTTCAGCACGGCGTCGGCTATTTTTTCAAAGTCTCGCCGGGAGCCAACGTAACGGTTATTTTTCCGATCAATCCTGCGGCAAACGCCCAGAAGCTACGGGATACCTCCCCGGGCCCGGAAGGAAGAACTATACCCGGTGGGAATGATCTACCCCCGCCGCCCCCGGGCGCTCCAACGGTTCCCGACATCAAGGTCAACGGCCAGGATGGGCCCATGACAATCATTTCCGGAGACCCGGTTTCCGTGACAGTCAGTCTGACCCCAGGCAGTTGGGAAGATAGAACCGCAGACTGGTGGATTGCCACACACAACGAACTTTCAGACCCACCTTACGACTGGTATACGTATGTATACCCTACAGGCTGGCAGGCAGGGATCTCTGCCTTTATTCAGTCCCCTCTTTCTGAACTTTCCCCGCCCCTTCAGGTGCTGAACACCGTTCTCCCCGAAGGGGACTATACCTTCTATTTCGCCATCGATAATAATGCTGATGGGAATTTTGACGGTACCTGGATGGATTCTGTTGAAGTCAAAGTAGAGTAGGTTCAAATAGACATATGACTTTTCAAGATAAAAGGAGAAAGGCATGAGAAAATCAGGGGCGGTTCTGGGCTTTTTTATGGTGATGGGATTCTCTGGAATACTCCTCTTTGGATGCAGCGACAGCGACAATTCTACCGTTCCGGCCGGTATTCCTACCAATCGTATCTACGTAATGAGCGCGGAAAACGGGACTCTTGACCCCGTTGCTCTGAGCACGGGAGAAAGAACCGTATCTGACACGGCTCAAAGCTGGGAATACAAACTCACTTTGAAGAACGTATCGGAAGACACCCTTTGGTATACGGATAGACCTGATCGAAAATCGGGAACCGAAACAACGGAATATTTTGTTCAAACCTTATGGCCGAAAGTCTATGTTGAAATAGCCCCTAACGCGGTATTGGACGGTTGGATACCTCCTAATGAGTCCAACGACGGCCTGTTTTGTATTTTAGAGGAACCACAATACAATGCACAAACCAAAGAACTCACCTTCAACGTGACCCTGCTTGATTCTACCATGGACAACAAACACCCTGAAAACCCTTTGACGATTAATGACGCCAAGATAACTATATTGAACAATGCAGAGGATCAGCATTCGTGGTCATCTGCCCAGGTTGCAGCAACTGCCTACTATGAGACGACAGAAACAGATGGTGTATATAAACTTCATTTGAACAACATTTTCCCTGATTTATTCAATCTGGGCAATGCCCCTAATCGTGGCGCTTACATTTATCCGAACAAGTTCTTTGTGGAATCATGGCCGGCGCGTTTTGGAGATGATCCTCCTAATGCTTCCATGACATCCTATTCAGAAGATGGCACTCTCAACATACACCTGCTTACGCTCTCGGATCCGGTTTATGATGCGGATACCGCTATTCTCACCTATACGGCAACCTCGCTTAATGGAGATACAGAACAAAACCAAACGCAATTGATTTCCCCGACACTGTTTATTGATGATGCCGCCTCCTATACGATTAAGGTCACAAACACCAACGATTCCCCTCTCTATGTGGTGGGATGGAATAACGCTGCCCCCAAAACAACGTTCGAGACGGACTCTGGAAAAAATTCTTACATGCTGGCCAAGAAGGGCGGAGATAAGAACAACCATACTTTTCAAGTCACGATCCCCTGGGCAAGCGGCAATGTATTCGGTTGCTGGGAAGATCCGAAAGACACAAGCATCACGGATGTAGATGCCATGCAGAAGATATGCACCATGACTGAATTCACTATTACCCCCACCATAGATGGGACGTACAAAGGACAATTAGCGATAGCAGGGGATCTCTCGTGCGTGAATTACATTTCAAAACCGGCCAGGTATAAGGCGGTTGGGGGAAAAGCCTGCAATCCAGCTACCTGTGAAGCAGGAACGGACTTTGATCCTGCCAAAATATACCCTTCGCCTCCCGCTGAATGCCCCACTAAAATGGTCGGTGAAACATGCCTGAGCGCTGGTTTTTTCTGTGATCCACAAAAAAATCCCGGTGGAGGGACGGCTCTAAACGGTGACAAGGATTTCTGCGACAAATATAAACAGACCCTTACAGACATGGTCGCCTATTGCAAGGAAAACAGTCTGCCCTGCGCTGCAGCAGAAGGCTCAAACACCCTGGATGTGTATTATTGCGGGACTGCGGGGGGGTGGCTCAGTACAGCGGCCGGGAAACCCTATTGCGCTGCATTGAACAGGGGCCTGGGTTATAAAGATGTGGTAGACCAGGGCGAAAAGAGAAAGCCCGATTTCTATACGACAGAACCTTACAACGCTTATTCACAGTTTGTGCACAAGACTGCGGGCGACATATACGGATTTTCATACGATGATTATAGCGGAGAAGCTTCTCCCTATAACAGTTCTGGAGAACTCGGTACCCAGGGATCATGTGGAATTGAAGTGGAATATGGTCCAAAAAGTGAGTAAAGGGAGCCGGAAAAAGAGAACCGCAGAATATCGAATCACGCTAAAGCCGTGATCTATGGACAGGAACCGCAGAATATCGAAGTGTGGATGTTCGCTCTGATTTTTTCAGAATTAGAGAGATCGATGGAACACCTTCCTTCGATATCGGAGTCTTCGCTTACCTCGTTATTCCTTGTTCGATATCGGAGTCTTCGCTTTCCTGGATATTCGGTTTTCGTGAGTTTCATATGAGCGGCACCTCTGACCGGAAAAGAAGTCAGTCTGATCGAGAAAGAAACTTGCGAACAATTATTTACCGCCCGCTTGTCCCGTCGCCGGGGCTACGCTCAAGACGCTAAGAACGCTAAGATTTTGTTTTTTTACCGAATCGGAACGGACGATTCGATAAAGCAATCAGCCCTTCGGGCATTTCGGAGAATGTTTACGTTTCACACAGAAACAATAATGGCTGTTTTTTCGAATCGTCCGTTCCGATTCGAAAAAGGCTTTGCGGCCTTCGCG
>CAYOWC010000389.1:0-4081 GCA_964407525.1 uncultured Desulfobacteraceae bacterium
GTTTAACCATTGCCTTTCACTTTCTCGGCAATCTCCATGAATTCCGCCTCGGTGAGGACTCTTTTCAGGTCATGAGATCTCAGTTTCACCACAGCAAGGACCTCGAGGGCCACATCTTCATCCAGTTCCAGCCCCAGTTTCTCACACCATACCCAGATATTGTCCAGTCCGCTTTTCTTACCCATGAGAATTTTAGGATCCTCACGACCCACGAAGGCCGGGTTCACAGGATACATGATGGTGGGGTCATCGGCGTAGGCGTTTCGATACCATCCGGTGACAATCCCCGATTCAACGCTGTAGGCGCCATCCCCAATGAAGGGTCTGGAGGAGGGAATCTCGGTTCCGGAAAGCTCCCGAACCAGTTGTGAAAGCTCATTTATCTTTGAATAATCTATGCCTACATCAATGCCGTACATGGTCAAAAGCGCCATAACCGTTTCTTCCATGGGCGTATTCCCTGCACGTTCTCCAATACCGAGGACCGTAGAATGGATCACTTCTCCACCCGCTAGAAGGGCATTAATGGTATTGGCCACTCCAAGGCCGAAATCAGAATGAAAATGAATCTCCAAAGGCTTGCTTATTCTCTCCTTCACCTTTTTTGTGAAATAGGTAGCGGCCTGGGGATTGAGTGCCCCAAAGGTATCCACCAGGGTAAAGGCGTCCATATGACCCTCAGCAGCCACCTTTTCCACCAGGTCGAGTAACCAGTTCATATCGGATCTGGTTGCATCAATCGTAAAAAATACCGTATAAAGGCCCTGTTCTTTGGCGAATTCAGTGGCTTTTACAGACAGCTCAATGGCCTTTTCCATGGGCCACTTGTACCCTTTCTCGATGAGGTGCTCACTGGAAGGAATTTCAATGACGATGCCGTCTACCCCGCAGTCTGCCGCAAGCTTCACATCCGGGACCATACATCTACAAAAACAAAATATTTCCGAGTCTAAATCCCGCTTTACAATTTCCCGAATGGCTTCTTCATCTCGTGGTGATACAGCCGGCATTCCAGCCTCGATACGATGAATACCTACCTCAGACAATTTTTCGGCGATACGGATTTTGTCGTCTTTGGTGAAGATAATTCCCGCCTGCTGTTCTCCGTCCCGAAGGGTGACATCATGGATTTTCACCTTTTCCGGTATAATAAAATCCTTTTTGACCTCATCAAGGTAGTTCCAGGGACTGACAAACCAGTTGTCTGTTTTCCATGGTGTATTATTCAAAATTGTAGTCCTCCCAAATTCTGATTTCTATTGGCGCTTACAGGTTCTCCTTTGTAAGCGGTATTTAAAATTACGTTTATTCCTATTTTTTCCCGGGTAGTTTGAGCATAGACCTTCTCAATTCCAGGGGCACCCGACCGTAGTCACCCAGGTAATTCCGAATCGGCGCTACGCAATGGAAAAATTTAAATATGGATGACCTGCTTTTCATCCCAGAACTTCCTTACAGATGTTGGCAAACTGCGGTTCGGAGATCAGGCTCTTTTGAACGCGGCCTTCGTATTTGACACGGTCCGTGATCTCATTGGCCTGCTCATCCGTAGCTTGAAAGCCAAGTTTGTCCAGGAAGTACTCAATGGTGGCCTTTCCGCTGTTCTTGCCGAGGACCAACTTAAATGGTTCTTGTCCTATCACTTCAGGCATGAAAGACGGTATACTGATTTTAAAACCCGCTTTTTCAAATTTCCTTTGAAGATCCACCGCGATCCCGGTTTCCAGATAAGACAGTCCGCGTCCCACGATGGGCTTGTTGAGGGGTATGGGCCTATGAGAGATATTTTCAACCAACGAGCAAACGTCTGCGATACGATCAAGGTTCAGACCTGTCTTGACACCCGCGAGTAACTCCAGCATCATGGCCACTTCCTCGGTGGCCGCGTTGCCCGTGCGTTCACCCAGTCCGTTCATGGCGGTATGAATAACAGTTGCACCTTGGGCTACGGCTTCCAGAATGCCTCCGTTGGCGATTCCAAACTCATTATGGGTGTGAAACTCAAGAGGGACACCGGGGAGCCATTCCCCCAGCTTCCGGAAGAGGAAGCCGACCGCCCTGGGCAAGGCCACACCGACAGTATCCACGACGGACAATCCAGCCAGCTCTGAATCACGAGCGATGGCGGTATAGACGTCCTTGATATAATCCAGGTCATCCCCCCGGGTCAGCTCCCAGCCCATGAAGATGGTCTTTAATCCTTTTTCATTGGCATAATTTACACTGGTGACGATCCTGTCAATCACCTCGGCCTTATCGAGACCATAGGCGGTTTCGCAGGCGTAAGGGTTCATGATATGCTCCAGAATTACGGTACGCACGCCACAGTCTATGGCCAGATCGATATCGCTCTTCATGGTGCGGATAAAACCAACAAGCTCTGCCTTGATATTGCGTTTTACGACCTGCTTCATGCCTTCTAAAATGACAGGCGATGCAGGGGGCATCCCGATCTCTATTCTGGACACACCTAACCCATCCAGAGCCTCTGCTATACGGACCCTTTCTGCAGGGGAGTAGGCCACACCAGCGGTCTGCTCGCCGTCCCGCAAGGTGCAATCGTGAATAGCTACTTCTTTCCCTTTGAAATCCTGGCTGACTTCATCAATGATGAAATTGAAGGGGGAGACCCACCAGGCCCCGTCCTTGAAATAAGGTTTATCTTTCAGTCGCTCAATATCGTAAGTTGCCAATTTATTTCTCCTCAATAAAATCGAATTTTTCATCTTTTCTGCAATATAAGATGATACCTAAAAACCTGCAATTAGCTTTTAGCCGTTAGCTTAAAGATCTCAAGCATTTGAATAATTTTTTCCCATGTTGAGATTCTCACTTTTTGATGCTAACCTATTGCGCCGTAAGTCACTGATTTTGTGCGGCTAAGTAACCACTAACAGCTAATTGCATTTTTTAAGTTTTAAGTAATCTTTGCGGCAGACCGTTTTGAATAGTAATTGGCCATGATTGCGATAAGCAAAAGGGCGCCCTGGGCAAGATACATCCATTGAGGGCCTGCCCCCAGCAGGGTCAGACCGTTGAGCATACTGGTGAGGAAAATGGCCCCGATCAGGGTTCCGGTAATGATATTTTTCCCATTGAAAATAACTGTCCCTAACATGGCCGCGATGAAAGCCTCCAGTAGAAAACGTTCTCCCAAATCTACATTACCCACGGCCTGGCGGGCCGCCAGCAGTATTCCGCTGAATGAACTCAGAAAACCGCAGATTACGAAGGTCAGCAGCGTCAGTTTTTTGATGTTCACTCCCGACAGTCTGCACGCCTCAATATTGCCTCCGATCATCGTTATGTTTCGGCCATAGCTGGTTTTTTCCACAAAGAGATAGGCCAGAACAAAAACCACAGCCATGACAAACATGGGAATCGGTATGCTAAAAAGGGTGCCGTTCCCAAGATACTCGAAATTTTCCGGAATGATATGGACGCTCACCCCCCCGGTCACGCCGTAGAGAAACCCCACCAGCACAAACATGGTTCCAAGGGTTGCAATCAACGAGTTCATATGGAGACGGGTGACCATGAGACCGTTGCCCAGGCCGATCAAGGTAGCTATGGCTACCCCGGCGGCCAGGCTGGTATAAATATCATAGCCCAGGTTGCTCATGAGATGACAGGCAAGCATGGCAGCGGCGCCGGCCACGTTCCCCACGGAGAGATCTAAGCCCCCAGCCGCAATGACGATGGCCTCACCAAAGGAGACAAAGGAGATAATACTCATCTCCGTAAAAATATCGTAGAGATTCCCCAGGCTGAGAAACGAGGGCCGAAGGATCGTAACGATCACATAAAAAATGCCGAATATGACGAAAATGCCGTATCGAATAAGGGAGCTGCTGCCTTTTTGAGAACCCGATTCAATCTCCCCGTTGTCTTGATGACCCAACGACGTTGCGTTAGAATTGGACCTGCTCAATTTTTCCCCTCCTTACAGATGAAATGGCGACGGATATGATGAGGATGAGCCCCTGCGCCACGGGGACCAGGTAAAACTTCATGCCCAGTCCGGTGAACCCGCTCAAAAGGGTGTAGAGAAAGAAGGCGCCGATGAGGGTTCCCGGAAAAT
>CAYOWC010000390.1:0-4059 GCA_964407525.1 uncultured Desulfobacteraceae bacterium
CTTTTGTCGTTGGCTTCGGAGCCACAGCCCTTGCCTTTGGGCTCGCTTTCGGCCTGGGCGGTAAGGAAGTGGCAACCAGTTATCTGAAGAAATGGTTGGAGGGTAAAAAGCCCCCTAAAAAAGATTAGGCCAAAAGCAGATAGTTGCCCCGAGATCTGGGGCAACTATCGCCATATCCTTTTTTGCATCGTGCGAGATCACAAAAGCAAACTCCTGGCGACCGATTTTATATATGCAATAGCGAGAACCCAAATGAACAAAGGGGTCAAGGATGATTTACACCGTTACATTAAATCCTGCGCTGGACCGTTTCATTGTCGTTGAACAATTACTTAGGGAAGACACTACCCGCATATTGTCCGAAACGGCTTATGCTGCCGGCAAAGGCATTAATGTGTCCAGGGTGATTTGGGAATTAGGTGGGCATAGTGTTGCCCTTGGGCTCGTCGGCGGATATGAAGGCTTACAACTGGAAGGATTGCTTATCAATGCGGGTGTAATGAGCGATTTTACAAGGATTTCAGGTGAAACGCGGACCAATATTATCCTTCGTGAACAGACCAAAGGCCGGCAGCATGTAATTGGTGCCGTAGGCCCGCGAGTTAATGCAACGGAAATCGGCCTTTTTTATCAGAATTTTAACCAAATTCAAAATATGGAGTACTTGATCCTGAGCGGGAGCCTCCCTCGCGGCGTTACACCGAATCTTTATGGTCAACTTATCCTTTCCGGGAAAAAAAAGGATGCTTTCATCGTTATGGACACAGATGGAAAATCACTGCGCGAATCAATTGAATATCAGCCGACATGTATTAAACCAAATATATACGAGCTTTCCCGACTGGCGGAAAAGGAGTTGAAAACCGAATCGGATATTATAGGCTTTTGTGATAAAATCCACCAGAAAGGAATTCCATATATCCTCGTTTCAAGAGGAAGAAAGGGACTGCTTCTATCTTCGGTCGAACAAAAAATAAAGGCAATTGCTCCTCCGGTGGAAGTTGACAGCACCGTAGGCGCGGGGGATTCAGTAGTGGGGGGATTTGTACTGGCACATTCCCAGGGCAAAGACCTTACGGAATGCGTTCGACTATCCTGCGCCGCTGGGACGGCAACCGCGCAAACACCCGGTACGGAGCTTTGTCATCGCATGGATGTTGAAGAAATTCTGTCCAAAGTTCAAATATCCAAGTTGTAAACGCTGTTGAAAAAAATCAGGAGGTAAATGGGATCTGATGGAAGATTTGAATGTAATCATTGCAGGCGCTGCCGGTCAAGGGGTTGAAACAATAGGAGATCTTCTGATTCAGACGGCCGCTGCTCAAGGTTATGCCGTATTCAGCTGGAAGGAATATGAATCACGGATACGTGGGGGCCAGAATAGTTATTCCATCCGAATCAGCGAAGCCCCGAGAAATGCTCCGGTGATGGAAGCTGATGTTCTTCTGGCCCTAAATGAGGGGGCCATCGAGAAATACGGCCCCTTGCTTAAGAAAGAAGGCACACTTCTGGCCGAAAAAAAAGCCAAGGATAGGAAGATGATCGCTATTCCTTTTGCCGAAATTGCCCAAAAAGTGGCGGGAAAAAAGATCTATGCCAATACCGTGGCCCTTGGCGCGCTGGCAGCGGTATTGGGAATAGAGCAGCAGCGGCTTAATGCCGTGCTTTCAAGAGTATTTGCCGTTAAAGGGAAAGACATTATTCAGTCCAATCACCTGGCGGCTGAAAAAGGCTATCTCAAGGCAGTGGCGGATTGCGCGGATATGTGTTCCTGGAAATTGCCCAAGAGGCCGGGGAAGCATTATCTTCTGACAGTAAATGAGGCGATCTCCCTTGCATCGGTGTATGCCGGCTGTCGTTTCATCGCGGCCTATCCCATGAGCCCGTCCACGGGGATCATCACTTTTTTGGCCAAACACCAGGAAGAATTCGGTGTCTTTGCTGAGCAGGCCGAGGATGAAATCGCCGCCATAAACATGGCCATTGGCGCCGGCTATGCGGGCGTAAGGGCCATGACCGCTACCTCGGGAGGTGGTTTTGCATTGATGGTTGAAGGGGTGAGTCTGGCAGGGATGACCGAGACACCCCTTGTGATTGTGCTGGCACAGCGCCCGGGGCCGGCCACAGGTCTGCAGACCAGAACTGCACAGGGAGATCTCCTTTTTGCAGTCAATGCCGGTCATGGCGAATTCCCAAAAATGGTATTTGCCCCATCCGATCCTTTGGATGCCTTCATAAAGACCGTGAGAGCGTTCAACCTGGCTGATCAGTATCAGATACCGGTCATTCTTATGACGGATCAGTTTCTGTCCGACGCCCACTTTTCTATGGAAGAGTTTGATTTCGGTAGGATTGAGCCTCAATTTCACATGGCCGATTCTTCTCATATAAAAGATTACAAGCGGTATGCGTTGACTGAGGATGGCATCTCTCCCCGTCTGTATCCCGGCTGCAGCAGTCACTTGGTTGGCGCTGATAGCGATGAACATGACGAAAAAGGTCATATGACCGAAGACCTGCCCGGGATGGCTGTACCGATGGCCAAAAAGCGACTTGCCAAAATGAAGTGTCTGAAGGCTGAAATCAGCATGCCCGAGGAGGTTTTCCTTGAGGAACCCGATATCATATTCGTGGGTTGGGGATCATCACGCCAAGGGATAGTGGAGGCGATCAGGCTTTTAAATAAGGATGGCGTGAATGCCGGCATGATCCACTTTACGGAGTTGTGGCCCCTTCCCGAATACGCTTTCCCGAGCGGAAAAAGCTATTGGACAGTTGAGAACAACAGTACCGGACAATTGGCCAGACTCCTGAGATCCGAGTATGGGATGGACTTTAAGGGGACACTCTCCCGTTATGACGGATTACCTCTCACAGGAGATTTTATAAGGAGACAATTCAATGCTCAAAATAAAAGCCTATGACAACGAAGTTGAAATTCAATGGTGTCCGGAATGCCCCAATTTCGGGATTCTGCAGGCCTTTAAATCGGCCCTGACCCAATTGCATAAGGCCCCTCACGAGGTCTGTTTTGTTTCGGGGATCGGGCAGGGTGCCAAGCTGCCCCACTATTTGAACTGCAATTTCTTTAACGGCCTGCACGGTCGGGCTATCCCCGTGGCGTTGGGCATTCAGGCGGTCAATCCGAAAATGACAACGATTGTTGTGACGGGAGACGGAGATTGCTACGGAGAAGGGGGCAACCATTTCCTCCATGCACTTCGGCGAAATCCTGATATCACCGTGGTGGTCCATAACAATGAGATATATGCCCTGACCAAAGGACAGGCCTCCCCCACAACACCGTTAGGGGAGAAGCGAACATTGCAGACCGGTGGGGTGGAAATTGCACCTTTGAACATGCCGGCCATTGCTATTCTAACGGGATGCACTTTTGTGGCCAGAGGATTCGCAGGAGACGTTGAACATCTGAAGGATATCCTGGTCCGGGCTGTGAAACACAGGGGCTTTTCATATGTGGATGTGGTCCAGCCCTGTATTACCTGGGGCACACATCCCTTGAGCTGGTACAAAGAAAGGATCTTTAAATTGGGTGATGATTATGATCCGAGCGATAGAAAGGCTGCCCTTGAGGGAGTTCTGGAACGGGACGATACGATACCCATAGGGGTTCTCTATGAGGGCCTTTCCAAAAACATTTTCGCCGACGGGTTCAGAGAAAAAATTACCAAAGCACCCCTCACAGAACTTAAGCCGCTTGGAAAGGCTGAAATCGACCATATAATTTCGGGTTTCGCATTTGGAGGTGAATAGACGGGAAAATATTTCTGGTGATGAGTCGAGGGCCTGGACGTTCAGGCACCCTTGTATTTAAAAGCTGCAATTAGCTTTTAGCTATTAGCAGTTAGCTTAAATATCTCAATAGTTTGCATGACTTTTCCCTTTATTTGGGATTTCACTTTTCGATGCTTACCTATTGCATCGTAACTACCTGACATTGTGTGGCTAATAGCTAACGGCTAACCGCTAATTGCAGTTTTTAGGGGCATCCTTCATTTAAGCCAAAAAGTAGTTTACACTTTCGTGATTTCGCGTTTT
>CAYOWC010000391.1:0-4021 GCA_964407525.1 uncultured Desulfobacteraceae bacterium
CACTCGCCGAAAAGGAAAAGATAGAGGGCAGAACCTGGTGGAGGAGCTTCAAAATGTTTCTCTTTGATAATGAACCAACCTACTGATTTATTTGTCCCCGGATAATACCATCCAGTTCTTCCATGGCTTTTTCCAGGTTTTCGGGCTGGTTGCCCCCTCCTTGAGCCATATGTGGTTTCCCACCGCCTTTTCCCCCAACAATGGCCGATAATCGCTTTATGATATTCCCCGCATGGTAGCGTCCCTGAAGATCTTTTGTAACAAGACAGGTCAGGATGGCCCGTCCCCCGGCTTCAGCGCCGAGAAGAATGATGCCTGATTTTAATCTGTCTTTTATGCGATCGCCCCACTCCCTGAGTTCTTTTGGCGATTCAACCTTGAGCTTTTTTGCAATTACCTGTATCCCTTCCACCTCACGCACATTCTCCAGGAAGTCTTCCGATTTTCCGGATAGAACCTTTGCTTTGAGGACCAAGATTTCTTTGTCCTTTTCCTTCAATTCTTTCAGAATTTTTTCTATCCTCTCCACCGTCTTTTCCGGTGAAGTCTTCAGAAGCATGGCTGCATTTTTCAGATGATTTTCTTTGTCTTGATCGTAGAGGAGGGCTGTTTCCCCTGTGACGGCTTCAATCCTCCTCATGTTGGCTGCAACCGCACTCTCCCCGCATATGCGAAAAAGGCCGATATCCCCCGTTCTTCCTGTATGGGTTCCTCCGCACAGCTCCATGCTTACCCCGTCTCCTATTTGAACGACCCGTACCGTGTCCCCATATTTTTCTTCAAATATGGCCATGGCGCCAGTCTTCATGGCCTCTTCTTTGGACATCACCGACGTTCTGATTTCCAGGTTTTGACGGATATGTTTGTTTACAATCCTCTCAATTTCCAAAATCTTTTCTGTGGTCACCTGGGTGAAATGGCTGAAATCAAAACGAAACCTTTCCGGGGTAACGAGTGATCCAGCCTGTTTCACGTGATCTCCCAACACCTCTCTGAGGGCTGCGTGAAGGAGATGGGTTGCCGAATGGTTCCTGGCAGTCGCTGCTCTTGATTCGAAGGCAACCTGTGCTGCGATATTGTCATCTGTTGAAATACGACCCTCTTCCAAAACTCCCTGGTGAACGATAAGGCCCCGACCATAGCGCACAGTATTGGTTACCGTGAAAACGGCGCTGCCGTTTCCGAGTTGGCCTGTATCCCCTGCCTGGCCCCCGGCTTCGGCGTAAAAGGTGGTCTGGTCCAGCACAACCTGTGCTGCCATTCCCGGTTCCACCGAAGCAACTTCCTTTCCGTCGGAAATCAGAGAAATTACTTTTGCTTCTACATCAAGCCCATCATATCCTAAAAATCGGGGTGTCAAATCCTTCGCAAGAAGCGCTCTGAAAACCGCCGGAATTTCTTCTTCTCCGCTTCCTTTCCAGGATTCCTGGGATAGAAGTCGCTGCTTAGACATGGCTGTTTCATATCCGGCCATCTCAATCGTCATATTTTCATCGCGCGCCACGTCTTCCACGATATCCACGGACAATCCGTAGGTATCATACAATCTGAAAGCCAGGTCGCCGGGAATGGTTTCCCGGCCTTTGGCTTTCAGGGTTCGAATTTCATCATCAAGGACTTTCATGCTGTAAGTCATGGTATCGGCAAAACGTTTTTCTTCACTTTCCACCAAGCCTTCAATCAGGCTTTGGGACCGGTCAAGCTCTCCGTAATCCGGCCCCATGACCTCGATCACGCGATTGCAGACCCCGCGAAGAAACAGGCCTTTCAACTCCAGAGACTGGCCGAATCGAATGGCCCTGCGAATGATTCGCCTCAAGACGTAGCCCCTTCCTTCATTTGAGGGCATAATTCCGTCGCTGATCATGAATGAGACAGCGCGCGCATGATCGGAAATGACCCGAAATGCCACGTCTTGTTTTGCTTGATCCCCATATTTTTTTCCGGAAATTTCCTCGATAAATCCGATGATTCCTTTGAAAAGATCGGTATCGTAATTGGAGGTTACCCCCTGAATTACGGCAGTAATTCTTTCCAGCCCCATGCCTGTGTCTATATTTGGTTTGGGCAGCGGAGTTAATGTGCCGTCTGCACTCCTGTCAAATTGCGTGAACACCAGATTCCATATTTCCAGAAAACGATTGCAATCGCAACCGGGAGCACATTCTGCCTCGCCGCATCCCATTTCTTCTCCCTGGTCAATATGGATTTCCGAGCAGGGGCCGCAGGGACCGGTGTCGCCCATGGACCAGAAGTTGTCTTTTTCTCCCAGACGAACGATCCTTTCTGCAGGAACGCCAATTGTATCCCGCCAGATGTCGTATGCCTCATCATCATCTTTATAGATCGATATATGCAGTTTCTCCGCAGGCAGTTTGTATATTTCCGTAAGAAGTTCCCAACTCCACAGGATTGCTTCCTCTTTGAAATAATCCCCAAAAGAGAAATTTCCAAGCATTTCAAAGAATGTGTGATGTCTGGGTGTATAGCCAACATTTTCAAGGTCATTGTGCTTCCCCCCAGCTCGAACACATTTCTGGGACGTCGCCGCTCTCGTATATCCGAGATTGTCCTCACCAAGAAAAGCACCTTTAAACTGGACCATACCGGCATTGGTAAAAAGGAGCGTTGGATCATCTCTTGGGACAAGAGAGGAACTTTCTACGATTCGGTGGTCCTGTTTCTTGAAATAATCCAGAAATTCATTCCTGATTTCTCTAAAAGTCTTCATTTTTTCCTGTTTTCGCCGGTGTGCAGCGATATCCTCTCTGCGGCAGTGGATAAAAAAAGATGCTGATACCGTTTCTATTCATCTGCCATGGTTTTTTTTATCAAATCTGGGAAAACCTGGATATTTTCTATTCGGCCGTAGCCTCCTCTTTCTGTGAGGTGGCAGCCCGGATAGCATTCAATCCTGTTTTTTCCATGATTCCTTCTGCAATTTCGTCCCTGATGTCAGTGTTTTCAGAAAGAAAACGTTTCACATTCTGCCTTCCCTGCCCTATCCGAGTCTCTCCAAAGGAATACCATGCACCGCTTTTTTCAACAATGTTGTGGGCAACGCCCAGGTCGAGTATATCGCCCTCCTTGGAAATCCCTTCTCCATAAATGATGTCGAATTCCGCTTCTTTAAAAGGCGGCGCCACCTTGTTTTTGACGACTTTCACGCGGGTTCGATTTCCCACTACCTGGTCCCCTTCTTTAATGGCCCCTATTCTACGAATATCGAGGCGCTGGCTTGAATAGAATTTCAAGGCATTTCCGCCGGTGGTCGTCTCGGGGTTGCCGAACATGACCCCGATTTTCATTCTGATCTGGTTGATGAAGATGACGCTCGTTTTTGACTTGCTTATGGTAGCGGTCAATTTACGCAATGCCTGGGACATCAATCTGGCTTGAAGTCCCACATGGTGATCCCCCATGTCCCCTTCAATTTCCGCCCTTGGAACAAGAGCCGCCACGGAATCGATAATAAGCACATCTATGGCGCCGCTCCTTACAAGGATCTCCGCAATGTCAAGGCCCTGTTCCCCCGTATCCGGCTGTGACACCAGCAGGTTGTCCACATCCACTCCCAGCTTTCTGGCATACGTTATGTCAAGGGCATGTTCTGCATCAATGAATGCCACCATGCCCCCTTTTGCCTGGGCTTCCGCCGCAATATGCAGGGTCAGGGTTGTTTTTCCTGAGGATTCAGGCCCATATACCTCGATCACCCGACCTCTTGGAACACCACCAACCCCTAATGCCAGATCAAGAGTTAAGGAACCTGTGGAAATGGCGGGAATCCTGATGATATTTTCTTCTCCCATTTTCATGATGGAACCTTTGCCAAACTGACGTTCTATCTGTGAAATGGCCTGATCAACTGCTTTGTCTCTCTCCATGGTACTCCCCCTGCTGGTTTTTCGATAAAATATTTTAAAACCGAAAACGGATTAATCATCATTTTCCCCGACTCGTGCTCTTCATCCGGTTATTGGTTTGTGAACCGCAAAGTCGCGAAGGCCGCAAAGCCTTT
>CAYOWC010000392.1:0-4019 GCA_964407525.1 uncultured Desulfobacteraceae bacterium
TCTTCAGAGAGCGGTGCTCTGACGCTTCTTGTTTTCGGAAAATTCTCCGAAACACCGTCTGTTGCGGCAATGGCCTCATCAATCTGTTTTTTGACCCATGAGCCTGCGTCGTCGTCCAGTTCATGGATGAGCGTATGACAGGCATTTTCTTTAAAATGCAGGAGCCGCAATCCTACCAATTGCGAATTTTCCGGATCGGGAATTTCCACCTGCAGACTTTCTTTGAACCGTCTTATGAGCAGACTCTGCAGGCGGGCTTTCAGCCGATACTGTTCAGAAGCTTTATCGACGTCTATCACCTTTGTGGTGGGATTGACTTTGTGGATTAAGCGGATAATTTCAAGGGCTGTCACCTGCGTGTTTCCCTCGATCACTTCATAAGGGTCAACCCCGGTTTTCCCTTTTTTCTTTTTCCTTTTCTTTCGAGCCACGCCTTTTGTCTCCGGGTATTTGTTGAATATTTATGTTCGTATTTTTTGAACCGCTGCGAGGGAAATCACGCTCATGCACGCTCCGGCCACAAAGGGAATACGATAATCCACCATCCACAGCACGCCCCCGAGGGCTGGAAGGAATACTGCTGCAATATGGTTTATGGTGAAGCCGACGGCCATGCTGGGTGCAATATCTTTGGGGTCCCCAACCTTTTGAAAATAGGTTCGGATCGCGATGGAAAAATTAAAAAAAATGTGGTCAAGAATGTAGAGGGCGCAAAGGAGTATCTTGGTTTCCACGAATGCGTATGCCAAAAATACGAATATGAGGCTGGAATATTCCAGGGACAGTACTTTTCTCTCTCCAAACCGTACAATACTTTTCCCAATGATGGGGCTGAGAAAATAGTTGATCAGGTTATTTATTACAAAAAGAATAGTGACTTCCTGAACGGAAAATTGGAATTTCTTGACCATGAGAAAAACAGCGAAGGCCATGAATATCTGACGTCTTGCGCCGGCCATGAACGTAAGGAAATAAAACAACCAGTATTTCTTCTTGAAAATGAGACGTTTTTTCTGTGGAATGATCGTTTTGTCTGTGGGATTCTGGAGGAACCCCCAAAGGCCGGCAGCAAGAACAAGGGCGCCGACGCAAAGGTACATCTGGGTGAAATTCAGTAGGCCGGTGAGAAGAAAAATGGCGATGCCGATGGCGATGTTGGATGCTGCGGCTATGCTGCGGAGTTTCCCAAAAACCAACGGGGACCTGGTTTCATCAAAGTACTGAAGGGTAAGAGATTGGTTGGTTGTTTCATAATAGTGAAAGCCGAGGCTGAAAATCGTGGTGGTAACGATTAATCCCGCGGGCGAAGGAAACAGTCCGGTTAAGCCAAGGCCAAGGCCCAGGAAAACGATGGAAATGGCTGAAAGACGGTGCTCCTTGATGAGCAGCATCACGAAGATTGCAAGGAAGGTAAGAAACCCCGGTATTTCCCGAACGGATTGAATGATCCCTATGCCTTCGCCTGTGAGACCGACATTCTCTACGGCAAAGTTGTTGAAAAGGACTATCCAGGTTTGAAGGCCTACCGTTGAGCTGATAGTGAGCACCAACAGAAAGCGGTACATGGGGTTCTTTTTTATCTGATCCATAGGGCGTATCAGGGAGTATGGGGTGACACTTCCACGGGAATTCCGTTCAAAACCGCATTATTGGACAATGGATCAAAGCTCTCGTCATCGCTCAGTATGTTGCTGTTCAATCCCCCATGAGCCCTGGCCACCTCCATCTTTACACCCGGCAGGTCGTGGCCCCAGCCATGGGGAAGGCTGACTACGCCCGGCCTGATGTCCTGCGTAATTTTCACCGGGACCGTTACTCTTCCAACGCGGCTTTTTACTTCTGCTGTGTCTCCGTCCTCAAGTCCGATCCTGGAAGCGTCCTCCGGATGCAGATGCAGGACGCACCGGGGAGGACCGGATACAAGGGATGGAATGTTTGCCAGCCATGAATTGTTTGTGCGAAGATGCCTGCGTCCCACAAGCAGCAGACCTTTGGTTTCCGGGTGATTTAACCTTTCTGAAAGCCGCCTGACGTCCCGGACCATGGGTTTGGGGGCCAGATCGATCTTGCCTGATGCCGTCCTGATGACTTCCGGGATACGGGGTTCAAGGGGTCCCAGGTCGATACCATGGGGATGTTCTTTCAGTCTGGACAGCGATAAGCCGTCGGGATTCAGGCCGAAACCGTCCCCGTAGGCTCCGGTTCGGAGCATGAAATCCAACATCCGATCGGGACCTCGGAGGTCCTGCATGGCCTGCAATATTTCCGATTGCCTGCCGAAAAAAGAGGTTCCCTCTTTCCCGGCCAGATCGCCTACCATCATGCTGATGATGAAATCATCCATCTGTGCGGCGTTGGAAGATGCCCCCTGGCCGCTGAAGATCATGGCCAGTCGATAGAGTATCTCCCACTTGTCCATCTCGTCATCGGGCCTGGGTAGAACAGGGGGTGAATAATTGGCTATATTGCGTATGGACAGATTGTAAAAATTGAAATCATATTGCGCCGTGGATAAGGGACCGGTGGGCGGCAGGATCACATGAGCATGTCGTGTGGAGGCGTTCAGATAGAAGTCCACCGAAACCATAAAGTCCAGGCCCGCCAAGGCCCGGTCCACGCGAGCCGCATTGGGTAGCCCGATTGCGGGGTTGGAAGCCACCGTGAGCAAGGCCCGGACCTGCCCTTTTCCTGGGGTCTCGATTTCGTCGCATAATGTACAGGCAGGAAGTTCGCCCATGATCTCATGCAGGCCTTTGACCCGGCTTTTCCACCGCCCCAGTATCCAGCCTTTCCCACCGGGACGTCCGCGTCGCGGTATATGGGCCGGCATGGGGAACATGGCCCCTCCGGGTCGGTCCAGGTTTCCGGTCAGGATGTTGATCACATCGACGAGCCAGTTTGTGAGTGCCCCGAATTGCACAGTGCTTGTACCCATACGGCCATACACTGCCGCAGATGGTGCAGCGGCAAGCTCCGCTGCAATTCGACGCACTGTGGAAGGACTAATTCCAATACGCGTTTCCACAGCCTCAGGGGAAAACGGTGCGCAGAGTTCTCGCACCGCACCCACGCCGATAATATGTTCGACGAGCCGCCCCGGTTTGGCCTGGTCGTTTTCAAACAAAACATGGGCCATGGCCATGAGTAAAAATGGGTCTGCCCCCGGTTTTATGGGGAGATGTTCGTGGGCCAGTTTTGCCGTTCGACTGGTGCGAGGATCCACTACCACCAGTCTGCCTCCACGTTCTTTGAGGGCACGCAACCGACCGGGCCAATCGGGGGCCGTGGCCAGGGACCCGTTCGATTCCATCGGGTCTGCGCCTAGAATCAACAGAAAATGGGTGCGGTCGATATCGGGCACCGGAATCGTGCCCGGGTGACCGAACATCAGGCCACTGGAGACGTGTTTGGGGATTTGGTCCACTGTGCTGGCGCTGAAGATATTCCGGCTTCGTAAGGCCTTGAAAAGGGGCCTCATGCACAGGGCGCCGGCCATGGTATGGGAGCAGGGGTTCCCGACGTATGCGCCGACTGCGTCCCGACCGTACCTTTCCATCAAAGGGTTCAGGCCCGTTTCCACTGCGGCGAACGCTTCATCCCATCCTACTTGCACCCAACGATCTTTTCTTTTTATCAGCGGGTGGCGCAGACGATCTGGATCGTAATGAAGGTCGGCCAGGGCCGCGCCCTTCGGACAAAGATACCCTTTACTGAACACGTCTTCCCTGTCGCCCTTGATTTCTGTGACGCGGCCGTCCTGCAGGGTGATTTCCAGTCCACAAGTAGCTTCACAAAGGGGGCAGGTGCGGTAGGCAATCCGCGGACTTTCTGTACGGTTTTGATGGCTGGCCATAGGGGATATACCTCGGCAATTTGGTTGAACGGGAGTTTGACAATGGTTTGTTTCACACATAGTGTAGCACAGACGGATGGACTATTCCAGTTGAAGCTTCCTGGAGGTTTGTAACCTAAAAGATGCAATTAGCTTTTAGCTATTAGCCGTTAGCTTAAAGATCCCA
>CAYOWC010000393.1:0-4006 GCA_964407525.1 uncultured Desulfobacteraceae bacterium
AAGATGGCTTGAAGCTATGATGCATAGTTGGGGAAGTTATTTTGGTCACGTTCCTTAGCTATTAGCCAAAATCCTATAGCGGATTTTACGTGGTAGAATAATAAAATGGACATAGGTCAAAGACACCCAAAATCAAGATGGCTGGGCGCGACAGCTACATTTATTGCAGCCGCCGTGGCCATGATCTACCTCAGCTATGCCCTTCCGAGATTCCTGCCGGGTGACTTTGTAACCGCTGCCTACTCCGGATCCAATGTAACCCTTACAGCTGAGCAGGAAGACTCTCTTCGAAGCCTCTATTCGCAGGACGCGGGATTCGGGAACTACCTGGTCAGATTATTCACATTAGACTGGGGTTATTCTCACGCCTTTTTAGCGCCGGTATCCGACCTTTTTTTAGGCGCACTGCCGTGGACATTGCTCCTGCTCGGCGCAGCCAATCTCATTTCCATGTTTGCCGGTTTTATTACGGGTGTGGAAGCAGCCTGGAGGCACGGGACACGCACGGAAAAAAGTCTTATAGCCGGAGCAATGGTGTTTGAAGGTATTCCGGAAATCTGTACCGGGGTCATTCTTCTTGTCGTATTTTCGCTGAACCTTCAATGGTTCCCAGCTGCAGGAGCGGAAACAGCCTATGCAAACGGAGATCTACTTACACGAATAATCGATATAGGACACCACCTCGCCCTCCCCCTGTGTACCCTGGTCCTCGCCTATCTGCCAGGTAATTTTTTGCTTGCCCGAAACAGCATGATGTTGGTCATTAAGGCGCCGTATATGGTAACTGCAAGGGCAAAAGGCCTTCCGCCTCGACGCATCCGGTATGCTCATGCAGCAAGAAATGCCCTTTTGCCGGTTGTCACGAGATTCGGGCTGAGGCTGGCGTTCATGATCACCGGCGCCCTGGTTGTGGAAAAAATCAATTCCTATCCCGGATTGGGAACACTCCTTTTTAATGCCATTCAATCCCGAGACCTGCCCGTTATTCAAGCTGTTGTTCTTTTCTCTTCCCTGATCGTTCTGACGGTTATTCTGGGAATGGAGGGCCTGTACCGAATCATCGACCCTAGGATTCGCCATGCACGGTAAAACGGTTAAAGATTTGAAGCACAATCCATGGTTCCTGACAGGTCTGTCGCTTACCGGATTTTTTTTCGTTCTTGCCATGGTCGGCCCATGGGTCGCCCCATTTAGTCCGTGGGACATCTCTTTCAACCCCATATCGCCGCCTGACGGAAAACACCTGCTGGGCGTCAATGACGGAGGCCAGGATATTTTATCGGAACTTCTCTATGCCCTTCGCAACACCATTACCTTTGGGCTGCTGAGCGGATGCACAGCCCTCGTTTCGGGCGTGCTGACGGGTGTCCTTTCCGGGTGGTTCGGAGGTCTTCTGGATGCTGTTTTGATGCGAATTGCAGATATTTTATTGGCTATTCCAGCTATCATGATCCTGATACTCACTGCAGCAGTTTTCCGCCCGTCTCCCACCTTTCTGGCCCTGATCCTCGCGTCCATAACATGGCCAACCATCAGCAAAGCAATCAGGGCACAGACGCTCACTCTGAAAAACAGTCTTCATGTGAAGGCAGCTTTCCAGATGGGTGCTGGAAGCTGGTACATCATCCGGCATCATCTCCTTCCCGAGATGTTCCCTCTCTACCTGATCGGCTTTGCCGCTAAAATACGCATGGCCATGTTCATGGAGGCATCGTTGGCATTTTTAGGTCTGTTTGATCCCAGCCGAAAATCACTGGGAATGATGATTTCCTATGCCCTGAATTATTATTATCTCGATATCTGGTGGAACTGGCTGATGCCGCCGATCCTTTGCCTGTCCTTGGTCATCATGGCCATCACTTTCCTCGCCATCAGCCTTGAAGATGTGCTGGATCCCCGTCTGAGAGAAGCCGTTATGGAGAAAACCCCATGAGATCTGAAATCAAGAGTCTGGAAATTAAAAACCTTGACGTGGTCTATGGAAATGGGGGGCATGCCATCCAAGCCCTCGAAAATGTGCATCTTAAAATGGTTGGAGGACAGTGTCTCGCCCTGGTTGGCGAGTCCGGCTCAGGGAAAACTACCTTTGGGAAAGCCTGTTTAGGCCTACTCCCGGAAAGTACGAGAATCCGTGGATCCATTTACCTGAACAGTGAAAAGATACCGTACGAAGACAAAAAAACGCTCCAGGAGATCCGCTGGAAGAAGATAGCCATGGCATTTCAGAACGGTGCAGCGACCCTCAATCCTTCCCATCGGATTATCAATCAGGTGGCGGAACCTCTTATCGAACACGGGATAGAAAACAAAACCGGGGCAAGGGTTCGGGCGGCTAAAGCTCTGGAAAAAATGGGAATCCGTTCGGATGCACACAGGAGATACCCTCATCAGTTCAGCGGTGGACAAGCCCAGCGAATTCAGCTTGCCATGGCCATGATCCTTGATCCCGACGTTCTTATCTTAGACGAGCCCACATCCGCCCTGGATGCCCTGAGCAAAGGACTCGTTCACCGGGTTATTGCTGAAAAAAAATCCCGTGGTAAAGTCATTGTGTTGATTACCCACGACCTGGAATTTGCTCTAAAGAGCGCCGATACCATGGCTGTTCTCTATCTTGGCCAGATCATGGAAAAACTCCCGGCGCAACAGATGTTTTCAAATCCTCTCCATCCCTACACCCTGGCACTCAAAAGATCCTATCCCACCATGAACGGGGCCAGAGATCTCGGTGGAATTCGAGGAGATGCCTTTTACAGGACAGTCCACCAACACGGTCACGGGGATGAAAAAGACTCTCCCCATTCCCATATCCAGGTTCCGGAATCCAGTCACAAAGATGGCCATGCCCCCCCGACCGGATGCCTCTTCCAGGAAAGGTGCACACAGGCCATTGAAACATGCAGGCATGGCCACATAGCGTTTGAAAAGGTCGAAGACCATGATGTTCGATGTATCCGTCGCGGCATCGTCACCATGCTTGACCTGAACGGTATAAAAAAGAAATATGGCAGCGCTGCGGCACTCCACCCGATAAATTTAAACGTAAAAGCAGGAGAAATCTTTTCCCTGGTGGGCGAAACAGGTTCCGGCAAAACTACCCTGGCCATGATTGCAGCAGGTGTGCTCTATCCCGACGCCGGGACTCGCTTTTTTGAAGACCGGGACATGGATAACTGGATCAAAAAAGACTATAAATCTCTAGCCGGAAAAATCGGCGTGATTTACCAGAATCCGGCAGAATCAATCAGTCACCGGTTTACTGTCCGGGAAATCGTTGCGGAACCATTGAAGATCCATAAGGTTTTCAAGGACAAGGAAGAAAAGGAAAAACGCGTCAAGGCCTGCCTTGCAGACGTTCATCTCTCCACGGACAACGCTTTCCTCGAACGGTATCCCCATGAACTCAATATGGGAGCGCTTCAACGGATTTGCATAGCCCGCGCACTGGTTCTTGACCCATCGCTGCTGATCGCCGATGAGCCAACCAGCTCCCTTGATCCAAGCGTTCAAGCCAAAGTGCTGAAACTCCTCCTGGATCTCCAGATTAAAAGGGGGTTAACCATGCTGTTTGTGAGCCACGACATGGGCCTTGTACGGAAAATAAGCGACCGGATCGGCGTCATGTTTCAGGGGCAAATGGTGGAGACAGGCCCCGCCTCCACCGTTCTGGAACAACCCTGTCATCCTTATACCAGGCTCTTAATCCAGAGCGCCAGAGGAGAGTTTTCAAGTGAAATGAGCGAAGAAAATCGTACTGCAAACACAGAAGGCTGTTCCTTTGCCTCCCGTTGCCCCCATCGGCAGGATCTCTGCACCATCAAGACCCCTTCCCTTCGCTCCCTTGGAATGGCACAGGTAGCTTGTCACTTCCCGCTGGGTGCTAAGGATCCCGGGCCTTAACAAGAAATTTAGAGGTTCAGAGGGTTAGAGAATCACCAACCACGCCCATAGGACGTGGTATGATGAAGCCCCCTCGAAGGGGGCTAAAAACACTGCGATTCCTATA
>CAYOWC010000394.1:0-3986 GCA_964407525.1 uncultured Desulfobacteraceae bacterium
GAAATTCTTCACCGGAAAGCGGCATGAATCTCATTCATTCACGGGTATTGGTCCTGACATCGGCCATTAGAATTATTTTCTTACTCCTAATCTTAATCGTAATCCTAATCGAATAGCCCTGGAATAGGTTAAAAGGAGTATGAGTATAATTATGATTATGAACTGCCGAACGAATTTTTGGATAATCGTATCAAGTGGGCGAAGTTAGAACCAAGCCCAACATTTGCATGATTTTTCCCTAGTGAGACTCATCTTTTTCGATGCTAACTTATTGCATCGCCAACAATTGGTAGTGTGCGGCTAACAGCCAACGGCTAACCGCTAATTGCATCCTTACAGGTAATACAAATATCTTTAAGGTTATAAATACCGCCTTGAACACCCAAATCAACCCCCTGCCGTGAGATGTCATCCGAATCGGTTTCGCAGATGATATGTACAGTCGGGATTTGCCGTTCGTTAAAATACGTTTTTCCTGATTGATAATGATAGGAGAAATAGATGCAACTCGCGTCACCTGGCAGATTCTCCGTCTGCCTTAATACCTCTGCCATTTTCAGGGAAGAGTGAGCCTGTATTTTTGCCAGTATTTCCAGTAATGACGACAGATGAACGGGATTTATCACAACAGGCGAAAAATCTTTCCCCCCATCTTGCTGCCCACAGTTGGTTATGAATCCTATGGCATAATGTTGCGCTTCCAGTTCCGTCGCCAACGACGCAAGCACTTCAATAGCCCGTTCAAATTCATCGAATGCCTCATTTTCATAGAACCGCTCAACATCGAGGACAAGCACCACTTTATCCTGCTCGGCAGGTTCAAAAATTTTCTCCTGAAGCCGGTTATGACGCGCAGTCGCCTTCCAATGAATATGGCGCGCCGGGCTGAAATGCTGATAGTCGCGAGTCCCGAGGATATATACGGGGTCTCTGACAGGACTTGTTGCCCCCGGTTTGGCAAAAATTATCCTTTTTAACAGGGGGAAAGCTCTTATCTGAACAATTCGCGGATAAACCAGAATATCAATTCGACGGCCTTCCTTTTTGCCTCTTGGGAAAAGCCCAAAAAGGTCTCCAGTTGTTATGGATGGTGGCCCTATCTTATATATGCCGCGTTTTTGAGCAATCAATTCCCGATCAAAGGTAACCCCTTGATACCAGAGCAACCCGCTCTCTTCCTTGAGGGTAAGGGCGCCGTCTGCCTGGAAGAATTCATCAATGAATAATCTGATTTTAATAAAAACCGGCAGGAACTTATTATTCTCGATTTTGATTCTTAAGGCCACTGTTTCGCCCGGGAACATTTTTGCCCTGTCAACGAAAGAAAAACATTCTATATGGCGGATACTGAGAATACTCCAGAGTTTCAAACCTGAAGCAATGATCAGGAGAAGAAGAGAAAAAACCGACAGGTCTTTCTGCCCGTATAACAGGGCGACAAACAGGGATATTCCAGTAAGAATAAGGAATACTGGTGTGAAAAATATACTCAGGGTCAGATTGTCATCAATGTGTGTGTGGGGACTGCTCTCCATTCGTCGGCACCGGTATCAGGTCCATCATTTTTTGAATAATCATTTCTGCGGTTTCACCTCTCAAGCGTTCCTCGTCTTTTAAAACCACCCTGTGGGCAAGAACAGGAAGAGCAAGGTGTTTGATATCATCAGGCAGGACATAATCACGTCCCCGTATGGCGGACAATGCCTGGGCAGACCGCATCAACCCCAGAGATCCCCTTGGGCTGGCGCCGAACCGCAGGTATTTACTGTTTCGGGTTGCTTCTACAATGTCGGCAATATATTTTTTTACGGGGTAAGACAAACGAATATGTTTTCGCATATTCTGTAGTTCTGCAATTTGAGAAGGATCGGCCACATTAACCAGGTCGAGCAAGGGATCGCTTTTCTGGAACTGTTCCATAATGGCAATCTCTTCCTCGTTATCAGGATATCCAAGGTGGATTTTAAGCAAAAAACGGTCAAGCTGTGCCTCAGGTAAAGGGAATGTTCCTTCCATTTCTATGGGATTCTGGGTAGCCATAACAAAAAAGGGATGGGGCAGCTTTTCCGTTTTTCCGTCAATGGTTGCCTGACGTTCTTCCATGCTTTCCAAAAGGCTGGCCTGCGTTCTCGGAATAGTGCGATTAATTTCATCTGCCAGCAGGATATTTGTCATTACCGGCCCGGACTTGAAATCAAACTGCCCGGTCTGCTGATTATACACATTAAATCCCGTGATATCCGCAGGGAGCAGGTCGGGCGTAAACTGCACCCGTTTGAACAAACCACCTATGCTTCTGGCCAGTGCCTTTGCCAATAAGGTTTTACCGACACCTGGTACATCTTCTATCAGCACATGCCCATCCCCAATAAGAGCAACAAGGAGTAGCTCAATCGAATACCGCTTGCCAACCACTACTTTGGAGATATTTTCACCTATTTTTTTAGACAGACTAAAATCCATTCATCCTCCAAATCCAGAAAGTGTCGATCCATTTTTAATGAGTGATTCAAGACGGCTACATCTCACGGATCTCTTTGTCAAGAATATTATGGCGGACAAGGCTAGGATCACAGGGTTGCCCTACTCAAAATATCGCAGATATGGTATGAGACTCTATAGATCTTTAACGAGCCTCGCCGACTATTTTCAGACGCCAAAGTCCGTGTGTCCCTTTAAGACCCAAGTAGTTCGTACGGTTATCGGTTTTTTTAACAATTTCAACATGATTTCAAACCCCGCATGTAGATCTGATTGGGGTTTTGTTTTAGGGCCACATGAAACAAAAGGATCAACAAGACCTCTACATCCCATCATTTCTCTTGATGGCCGTTGCTAATTTCTTCACTGTATCCAGCTTCGGATGTTTTTTTCTCTTTCCTCTTTTCATTACCAGCCATGGGGGTTCAAAGGCAGACATCGGGATTATCATGGGGGCAACAGTTCTTTCATCTGTCCTTTGCCGCCCCTGGATTTCCGAGATGGTCGACAGGGTCGGGAGGAAGCGGGCTTACGGCATTGGATGCGCCATAATGAGTCTCCTACCTCTCAGCTATCTCATGTTCCAAGGGGAACTGGCCGGATTTTATCTGCCGCTTTTGTTAGTCAGACTTTTACATGGCGTCGGACTGGCAATCTGTTTCACATCCGGTTTTACATACATCGCAGATATTGTTCCCAAAGAACGTTTGAACGAAGGGATAGGAATGTATGGCGTAACTGCTCTTGTGGGAATGGCCACTGGTCCTGTGCTTGCAGAAATCATCATCGGGGAATTCGGTTTCCAGTCTTTCTTCCTTATAGCGTCCGGCATGGCATTTACGGGGTTCCTTTTCCATCTCCCCTTGAGGGAGTCGTACGATGGTCACACAAGTGGATCAGATACCTCCTTTTTCTCTGTTTTGATAAGCAAGAAGATGTTGTCCATAGCCGTTTTGGCCTTTCTTTTCGGTTTTGGTCTTGCTGCTTCAAGCAATTTTGTTTCTCCCTTTGCTGAAGAGCAGAACATTGCCTTTATCTCTCTTTATTATATAGCCTACTCTTCGGCTGCGGTAATAACGAGGTTTTTCGGAGGACGGCTTGCTGACAGGGTTGGGGAAGAACGAATCATTCCATATGCCTTTATTGTGACAGGAACCGGCTTTTTGGTCCTGATGTTTTTGAGAGGGGACACAACCCTCATAATGGCAGGACTCATGTCCGGATGCGGGCATGGTTTTCTTTTCCCGAGCCTCAACGCCCTTGCCCTTCGAGACGAAGAAAGAGGCATCCGAGGTAAAATAAACGGCATATATACCGGAGGAATCGATGCGGGAGCGTTTTCAGGGTCCATTATTTTAGGATATATTGGGCAATGGGGCGGGTTCCAGGTTCTTTTTTTTATCGCCGGTTTCGCTTTGTTTGTGGGATTCTTGATCTACCAGTTGAAATTAGTTAGGGTATTCTTAAAATGGATGACCAAGCGATCTCTGGAAAGAGAAAAATAA
>CAYOWC010000395.1:0-3970 GCA_964407525.1 uncultured Desulfobacteraceae bacterium
GCTCATGCCGATCATGCTCGTGCCGTGAAAGGATGCGTCAAAGATATCCTGGTCGGTCCAACCCATTTCCCGAAGGTCTTCCACAAAAGTTTTATCCATGGTAATTCGAAGAACATGCCATTCATTCAGGTTTACCTCCTCCGCCCATTGGTCATCGATTACCAAGGTGGTTTGACCGGTTCTGACCGTGGGAACCCGGGGGCTATTCCATTTGCCCTCCCGTACTTCAAGGCTGGCGTCCCAGGATTGATACCGGGTGAGGATCTGGTAGTTGTTTACTCCAAACGCCTTATAGGCAATGGGATAAAACCTGGCCTCAAAGGTGAGTGGCAATGGGGATGTCCCCGGCATGACTACGATGTCCGGAATGGATACGGTTACCTGGTCGCGAGGTCCATGACTTTCAGCTACGGCCTTGTGAACCATGTCTCCTTTGATGACATTTAACCCTTTGGCGATTGCCGCGTTTTCACGCATGGACTTTTCATAGCCAAGGTTTGCTATTTGGATGGCGTAAGGGAGGGGGCAGGCGGGTTCTTCGTGCTTTTTTTTGTGGGAGAGGAAGGAGGGCGAGTTTGAAGTCTGCCCTTGACACGATGGCGGTTTTTGGAGTGTAGTAGGCAGATCGCTTTAATAAATCCTTTTTCCAACCTTGGAGGCCCACCATGCCGGCAGTTCAGAAGTCTTCTACCCTGAGTCCCTTCTACGGTTGGTATATTGTAGGTGCTTCTTTTCTGATTCTTTTCTTCAACGCAGGCGCCCGATTTTCTATCGGCGTTATCTTCAAACCGCTCATCTCGGAATTTGGATGGACCCGGAGCCAGGTCTCCCTGGCTTTTTTGGTAAATATGACGGTATTTGCCCTGTCCCTCGTGGTTGTTGGCAGGATTTACGACCGTTACGGGCCCAAATGGGTGATTGTTATCTCAACGATCTTTCTCTCCACCGGATACCTGGCGGTCTCCTTTATCAGTACCTTTTGGCAGTTCCTTTTCTTCTATGGCGTCCTCGTGGCGGTAGGCCTGGGAGGGGCCTCTTCGCCGTTAGTGGCGGCGCTCACGAGCAAGTGGTTTGTTAAGAGAAGAGGCCTGGCCATCAGTGTCGCCCTGTCGGGCAGTTGCATGGGGCAATTCCTCTTAATTCCGTTGATAACCACTTTTGTTCTGAGCTATGGGTGGAGGGTTTCCTATTTCTCCATCGGTTTGATTATGCTGGTGGTCAATATCGGCTTGGCCCTGGGAATCATTAGAGGAGATCCGGAAGATCTTGGGATGAAACCTTTTGGGTCTGAGAAAGGAGATGAAGATGAAATGCCCCAAAACCAAGTCCCAGCAAAAATGCAAAACCGAGATCTTGACTTGCGCGGGGCTATGGGGACCTCCTCCTTCTGGCTTTTTACTTTTGTAATGTTTGTGTGCGGCAGTGGAGATTTTCTGGTAATTACTCACCTTATCCCCTTTGTAACGGATCATGGCGTTTCTCCCGCTACAGCAGGACACATGCTTGCCTGGTATGGACTATTTAGTCTCGCGGGACTGCTGATTGTCGGTCCGGCCACGGATGTGATTGGAAATAAGGCGCCGGTTGTTTTCACTTTTGTTGTGAGATTTTTTCTCTTCATGCTGATTTTGAAATATCAAAATGTGGTTTCCTTCTATATCTTTTCCATGTTTTTCGGCTTCACCTTTCTCATCACGGCGCCCATTGCTACCACCCTGTCTGGAAAGCTTTTCGGGTTTACCCATATTGGTGTTTTGACGGGATTCATCTCAACCATTCACCATCTGGGGGGAGGTATTTGGGCCTATGTGGGAGGCTGGAGTTTTGATCATACAGGGGATTATGGACTTGCTTTCGCCCTGTCTTCTGCGATGGCACTTGCTGCATTTTTGTGCAGTCTTTTCATCAGAGAGAAGAGTCAACGGGTGACTTCCTGAGCACATTTTAACGTCATCGTATCCACGTTTTCATTTTAATGAAAATGACGGTTCACAGACTGAGAAGCATGGGAGGGGAGTGGGAGATGTCTAGTGCCGATTTGTTATGGACTATTCGAAAAATGGATGGAGACAAGGTTCCCACCTTATCCCCATCCGTTTTCCCCTTGCGGTTCATCAGGAGAACGCTCGTTTGATATCTATTTCCTGGGTGTTCGATCAAGTTTGATTTTAACGAAATTAAACTCGCAGTATTGATTGGTCAAACAGAGCTGGGATGGGAAGTTGAATACCCATTTGTCAAAGAGCCCGGTCAATTTTAAATAGGTCTCAAAAATAGCGTGATTGCAGTCTACCTGGATTTTCTGGTTGTATAGTTCTGCTTCCTCAGGAGGAAGAAGATTCCAGATAACCTGGGTGGTGTAGGGACAATCGTAGCATCGCAGGCTGATCCTGTCTTCTGTGTCTTCCACGATCTCCATGGGATTGCCGAACAGGGCAAAACTCTTGACCATGATTTGGGCGACGTCGTGGATGGTCCAGTCTGTGTCTTCGGGTTTCTTCCCGATGAGTGAGCATAGTCCGGGCCATTCCAGTTCCGAGCGTATTTCCCACATCCTGGCGTAGACCAGAGGGGCTCTTTCGCTACCTACTTCCTCTTCCATGGCCTTAAAGGCTGAGTAGTCGTGAAGTGTCCATAACTCCATGGCGTCGTTATAGGCCTTCTCCCAGGTATACTCAGGGTGAATTTCCATGATTTCCCGCATGTTTTCGATAAAACTGTCATTCCGTATGTCCTTTGCACATTTATTGCAGCCCATATCGTGTCTCCTTATCAATTTGTTGAAATAGGGTTGGTTTGTTTGTGTTTTAAAAATGAACGATCTGTCCCTCATCTCCTTTCGGAATCCGATCAGTTTAACGGTACATAGGGCAGCCCAACGCTTTCAGCCACGGCCTTATGCACCAGGTCTCCTTTGATAACATTCATCCCTTTGGCGATTGCCGCGTTTTCACGCATGGCCTTTTCATAGCCAAGGTTTGCTATTTGGAGGGCGTAGGGGAGGGTGGCATTGGTGAGGGCCATGGTGGAAGTCCTGGGAACGGCTCCGGGCATGTTGTTCACGCAGTAGTGCACGATCCCTTCTTCCACATAGGTGGGGTCCTCGTGGGTCGTGGGACGACTGGTCTCACACGACCCTCCCTGATCAATAGCGATATCCACAATGGCCGCCCCCGGCTTCATCTTTTTCAAGAGGTCCCGGGAAATCAATTTGGGTGCAGTGGCGCCGGGGATAAGGACGGAAGAGATCACAAGATCCGCCTTTATGATTTCCTCCTCCAATGTGCCTTCGCTGGACATGAGGGTGGTAACGCTTCCCCTCATTACATCGTTGATATAATCCAACCGTTCCTGGTTGATGTCCAAAATGGTAACCCTGGCGCCATTTCCCACGGCAGCGAAGCATGCGTGCAGCCCTGAGACGCCGGCGCCGATGATGACCACGTTGGCGGGGCGTACCCCGGGGACACCGCTCAATAGGACTCCCATTCCCCCTGTCTTGGCCTCAAGGCAGTAGGCTCCCGCCTGAACGGACAGACGTCCTGCCACCGCACTCATGGGGGCCAGCAGGGGAAGTGCGCCGTTAGGGGTCTGGATGGTCTCATAGGCGATACCCACCACCTTTTTTTCAAGCAGTTTTTCCGTCAGGGCCTTTCCGGCAGCCAGATGGAGGTAGGTGAATATGATTTGATCTTGTCTCATGAGATCATATTCCTGGGGCAAAGGTTCCTTGACCTTGATGATCATACCCGATTCGTTCCATACCTCCTCAGGGGACGGTTTTATTCGGGCCCCGGCCTGCATATAACTCTCGTCGGAGAAACCGCTTCCCAGTCCGGCGCCGGATTGAAGCAAGACCTCATGTCCCCCCTGTACAAGGGTTCTGACGCCGGAGGGTGTAACGGCCACCCTTTTTTCGGCCACTTTCACTTCTGTTGGGATACCAATAATCATGGCAGCAACCTCCTGA
>CAYOWC010000396.1:0-3969 GCA_964407525.1 uncultured Desulfobacteraceae bacterium
TCCCTCGGAGACCAGCGTGAAGTTGCTGCTGATCTGCTGAAGGAGTTTATGGTCGATGTCACCGGTTATTTTGAATTGGGTCCCTTCCGGTCTTGGTAACAATAGGACAAGAACACCGAGCGCAAATGCCAAACCGAGCTGAAACCACTTTGATTTTAAGAACATTTCTCCTCCATAATCGTTAATACGGCAATCTATTCAAGATTCCTGAATGTCAGTTTGTTCCACCCGACATTCCATAGCAACAAATGTTCCAAAAATCGCCGAGCATTTTAAAATTATGTAAATATTTGATATTATGAAGATAAAAAATACTTAAGCCATGCAATACAACAAGCGTGTCATGGGAGAGATGTCGGATTTATTTGCCATGTGCAAAAGATCCTGACACCCCTTTGCCTGCATGTTTTCAGTCCTCACGCGGACGGGTTGGGGCCAAATGGAAAAAACGGTTTATGATTAGATAGTTACGGGCTTCAGGTGTCATCCGCTCATCTCTCTGTCTTTGGCATGGATCACGCATTGAACAAGCGGTAAATGATGGATTCAGGCTGTGAGGGGCTTCTTCCATAAAGCCCTAAGGGGACTCGGACTTATGCCAACAAATAACACCTAAAAGCTGCAATTAGCTTTTAGCTATCAGCCGTTAGCTTAAAGATCCCAATCATTTGCATGACTTTTCCCTTTATTTGAGATTTCACTTTTTGATGCTTATTTATTGCATCGTAAATAGCTGGCATTATGTGGCCAATAGCTAAAGGCTAACCGCTAATTGCAGCTTTTAGGTGGCACCACAAAACAGGATTTTGCATTGTGACAATGAAGCAGAATAAGCAGAAAACAGACAACTACTATCATCTTCTGACCCGGAACATGCTGCTGACCATTATTATTGTTTCGGTCATGCCCATGATTCTGGTCAGCGGCATAACGCTTTACCAGTTTGAAATTTCCTACCATGAAAAGGTGCATGCCCATCTCAAAGAACTGGTCCTCAAACATAAACAGAATATCGACACCTTCCTGCGGGAAAAACTGGACAACATCCGATTTCTTGGAACCTCCTTCTCCTTTGAGGAACTGAAAAAAGAGGATTTATTAAGGGAGCGCCTGGAAGCCCTGCAGCAGATTTACGGACGCGTATTTGTCGATCTGGGCGTTGTGAATTCCAAAGGAATTCAGGTGGCCTATGCCGGACCCTTTAAATTGGAAAAAGCCGTCTATTCAGACGCAAACTGGTTCTTGAAAGCGATGCAGAGCGATTATTTCAAGAGTGATGTTTTCTTGGGGTTGCGAGGCCTTCCCCATTTCATCATTGCTGTCCGGGAAAAATGGCAAAACGAGAAATGGATTTTACGCGCCACCATCGATTTTTTGGCCTTCAATAATCTGGTGGAAAACCTCCGTATCGGCCAAACCGGTTTTGCCTTTATTCTCAATCAGAAAGCGGAGTTTCAGACCAAACCGCGACTCGAAATGGTTCCGGATAGAGAACCTTATCTGGGATTTCTGCGTGACAGCGGAGAATTCAAAGATGGCGTTCACATTGTGGAACAGGACGACGCGATGGGGAACAAGGTGATCTATGTGGCGGCTGTTTTGAAACACGGTGACTGGCTCCTTGTTTATCAGCAAAAGGCCTCCGATGCCTTTTCCGAACTCAATTCCACCGTCAAAATCGCCCTGGCGCTTATCCTCCTGGGGGCGATCCTTATTGTGACTACAGCATTTGTCATATCCAAGAAAATGGTGACCCGGGTGGCAAAAGCAGATAAAGAAAAGGAATTGATGAATGATCAGATCGTCGAGACAGGAAAACTCGCTTCCCTCGGCGAATTGGCGGCGGGCATCGCCCATGAAATCAATAACCCGGTTGCCATCATGGTGGAAGAAGCGGGATGGATAGAGGATCTCCTGGAGGAAGAGGAATTTAAAGAAGGGGAAAACCTGAACGAATTTGAACGCGCCTTGAAACAGATCAGGAGCCAGGGGCAGCGCTGCAAGGAGATTACCCACAAACTGTTGAGTTTCGCAAGAAAAACAGACTCACGGATTCAGGTTGTTTCCATTAATGATCTCATAGAAGAACTGGTCATGCTCTCCGAGCAACGGGCCAAATACAGCAACGTGACGATCCAGGTGGATCTGCAAAAGGATCTTCCAACCGTGAAGGTTTCGGAGAGCGAATTGCAGCAGGTGATGCTCAACCTGATCAATAATGCGCTGGATGCCATGGAAAATACCGGTGGAAACCTCTCCATATTTACCAGGTCGGAAGAGAACAATATCATTCTTGGAGACCACGTCCTCATTATGGTATCCGATAATGGGCCGGGCATTCCCACGGCGAATCTTACAAAGATTTTTGATCCGTTTTTTACCACAAAACCAGTGGGAAAAGGCACCGGCCTGGGACTGTCCATCTGTTACGGCATACTTAAAAAGATGGGTGGCGATATTCTGGTAAAAAGCATCGTTGGCGAGGGAACCACGTTTACGGTTAAGGTGCCCCTTCGGAAAACAAGAAATAAAGAACCCTGAAATTGCAAATCAGGACAAAATCACTCGATTCTAGTCAGAGAAACGGTGTTTGAAAACCATGAATGAAAGGAGAGAGGCTTATGTCTATTGCAAAAGTACTCCTGGTGGATGACGAGATCCCTTTTGTAGAAGCCATGTCAAGACGGTTGAAAAAGAGGGACATCGATATCCTAACGGCTTTCAGCGGAGCTGGGGCATTGGATATACTGGAAAATGATGGAAGTGTGGAAACAGTTATCCTGGATGTAAAGATGCCTGGTATGGATGGCATTAAGACCCTTGGTGAAATCCGAAAAAGATTTCCCCTTGTGGAAGTAATCATGTTGACCGGCCATGCCACAGTTGAAACCGGTATTGAAGGGATGAAGCTCGGCGCTTTCGATTATCTGATGAAGCCGTGCCATATGGACGTGCTCATGGATAAGCTGAAAGAGGCCGTTGCTAAAAAGAGAAAACACGAAGAAAAAATAATCGAAGCACGGATGAAGGAGATTACCAGCCGCCGTGCTTAATCAGGGGCAGGGGAGTCAAGACTATGGAAAAAATTTCTTCAAACGGTATCAGGCTTCTTCTCGTGGATGATGAGGTGGGTTTTGCAGAGGTTGTTTCCAAGCGTTTGTGTAAGAGAGGGATGCGTGTCAAAACTGCTTTTACAGGAAGTGATGCCATCAAAGCAATCCGGAAACAGGATTTCGATGTGGCAGTCTTGGATTTAAAAATGGAAGATATGGACGGGATAGAAGTCTTAAAGATTTTTAAAAAAGCTTATCCCGAGATGGCAGTGATCATGCTGACCGGCCACGGGTCCGAGACTGCCGCAAAAGAAGGATTAAAACATGGAGCTTTTGATTATTTGACCAAACCGTGTGATCTGGAAGACCTCGTTGAGAAGATACACGACGCAGTACAATAGCGTACGCCTATGCCATTACTTTTTTGGGCGAAAGATTGCTGACGGACGTTTCGATTTTGAGACCGAAATTTTCAATCTTGGTGTGGAGGGTGGGCCGGGAAAGACCCAGGATTTTTGCCGCTCGGATGCAAAATCCCTTCCTGATGGATTTGAAAAATATAATTGAACAAGCTCGGTAAAACAGATCTTATCTGTACCCGAAACTTCAAATAGAAAATGTTCAGGAAACTGTAGCATAGAAGCATTTGAAATAAATCATAAAATACTATTAAGACAGATAGCGAAACCTCCCGTGCCTGTCGGCAGGGAGGTTTACTTTGCTATTGGTGGTCCTTACAAAATTTTCTGTTCCGAGCTTATTTTGCATCTCCGGAAAATGGAGTCATTCCCTCGTCGACCATGATCTTCTTGCCTTCCCCGGACAGCACATCATCTACAAATTGCTTTACAGGCCCCGAAGGCTTCCCTTTGGTTACAAAGGAAAATAGCTGATAAAAAGGATAGTCCGGATCTTT
>CAYOWC010000397.1:0-3962 GCA_964407525.1 uncultured Desulfobacteraceae bacterium
TTTTTTACCGAATCGGAACGGACGATTCGATAAAGCAATCGGCCCTGCGGGCATTACGGAGAATGGAACCGCTATTGGAACTATCTAGTGGGAACACACAAAAAAATAATGGCTGTTTTTTCGAATCGTCTGTTCCGATTCGAAAAAGGCTTTGCGGCCTTTGCGTCTTGGCGGTTCAAAAACAAATAACCAGTTGAATTTCATACAAAGATGCTAAAGTCTCTCCATCGCTCCATAGGCTCCCTGTATCCTGTCCCGCAACAAAAAACAGAGCCTTTCCAGCAGGCAGAAGCCCAGATCCGGGTTCTCGACCATCATCACTCTCAGATCCGATCCCCGTAAACGCAATACTGTGGTAGGTTTCCGGCAAACGGCCGAGGACATCAGGTTGTGAGGTTCGTCCAGCAGTGTAGACCAACATCCTAAAACCCTTCCTTTTCCCAATACTCCGATGACGGCGTTTCCACTGCGAGGCCCGAGGTCCATCGATCTTTCAAGCAACAGGTGCCCTTCTGCTACGATATACAGGTGCTCACCAAAATCGCCCTGGCTGAAGATAATATCTTCCGGCTGGTATTCCCTTATCTCGCAAATATCAGCGATCTGTTCAAACAAACCGCAATCCAGACCCTTGAAAAATTCACAACTTTCTATGATTTCTAGAATTTTTACACGGTCCATGGATACCCTCCAGAATCAATAAGCCACAGAAGGAAACAACTTCCGGTCTGTATGAGGCAGAAAAAGCGCCGCAATATATTCATTGGTGAACGGTTGATAGGTGGAAAGCTCGATATTTGTCATTGATCTGGAAATATTCACGCAGTTTTCGTAAGCTTTTTCCGAAAGCAGACACTTGCGGGCACCAGTAAGAGAGCTGTTCCCGATAAATTTGATTCTTTCATGGGGGATATCCGGAAGCAATCCAATGGCTATGGATTTGGGAATATTCAGAAAACTACCAAAACCACCTGCCACATAAAACGTATCGATCGAATCTAATTGCAGACCAATATAATCGGTAAGGGACTTGATAGCCGCAAAGACAGCCCCTTTCGATTTTATAAGATTGTCGATATCCGGTTCGGCGATAAAGACCGCTGTTCCCGATTCCGTTTCATCCGGAAAGGCAATGATGTATTGGGGAATATTGTCCTCCACTTCCAGCCTGCGATCCTGCCTGTTTCTGTGAAATTTTCCGTCCGGACCGATAATACCGTTTTTCACCAGTTCGTAGATGCAGTCGATCAGACCCGACCCACAGATCCCCCTGGCAGGTGCATTGCCAATGGTTTCATATTTCAGGTCACCCTGAACTATCTCAATTCTTTCAATGGCCCCCTTTACAGCCCTCATCCCGCAACGGGTACCTCCGCCTTCAAAAGCGGGGCCTGCCGAAGCGCTGCAGCAGACCAGCCAGTCTTTGTTTCCGATGGCTATTTCTCCGTTGGTTCCGATATCGATAAGCCCTTTGACCTCTTCTGTTTCCGCCATGCCACAGGCCATCACCCCGGCCACGATATCTCCGCCCACATAGGATGCAACGCAGGGAATGGTTTCGAGAATACCCCGCGGATTGATATGAATGCCAATTTCTTCAGCCCGAATCTGGGGAAACTCATCTGCGGTAGGCACGTAAGGATCCAGCCTTATGGAACAGGGTGTGAGCCCCAACAGGAAATGGCACATGGTGGTATTGCCGGCTGCGGTAATGGCGTAGATATCTTCCCTTGAAATACCACTGCTTGCAACAATCTTATCGATAAGCTGATTGATATTCTTTATCACGGCCCGCTGCACAGGATGGAGTCCCCCCTTGCCGCAGGCAAAGATCATCCTGGATATGACATCTTCTCCAAAACTGGCCTGCTGGTTGTGGGTCCCTTCAACAGCCAGCACCTTTCCGGAATTCAGGTCCACGAGTTGGGTCACCACGGTGGTTGTTCCCACATCAATGGCAACCCCGTAGTTGGATTCGGTCGTATCGAGCGGTTCTATCTTCAGTATCCGGTAGCCTGAGCCATGTTTGGAAACGGTCACCGTGACTTTCCAGTCGTTGCTTCGAAGCTTTTCTGAAAGATTCTGAAGGCAGTCCAGGGGTATATCAAAACTATGAAAGCCAAGTGTTTTTCTAAGCGCCCTTGAGACGCGTTCTATATCGGGAGCGTTGTCTTCAACGGAGGGAGGTGTCAGTTCAAGGTAGATTTTCCTGACCAGTGGTTCGATCTCTACATTCCCGGTCTCTTCCGGTTCTCCCCCTGTCATTATCTTGGATTCTTCCATCCTCGATTCAGGGGGAATAACAATTTCAAGGTCATCATGGACAGGGGTCTGGCAGGCCAGCACATAGCCTTTCATAAGCTCATCGGGAGAAAAAAACCCTTTTGCATGCTCTTCCGCCTTCGCTTTCCCCTTGGAAACCTGTACGCGGCATTTGCCGCAGACACCCTCACCTCCACAGAGATTATTGACGAATATATCAGCATTCTGTGCAGCTTCGGCAATCATTGTGCCATCTTCCACCTCAACCGTTTTTTCGGCGGGCAGAAATTTAATGGTGTATTTATTCATGTCTTTCACTCCCGAATTTTTTGACTTTTATACCATCTAAAAGCGGCAATTAGCAATTAGCTTTTAGCCGTTAGCTAAAATATTTCATACATTTGGAAGACTTATTCCAATATTGGGACTTTCATTTTCTTCGTCCTTCTATTACACCGTAAATTACTGGTATTGTAAGGCTAACAGCTAACGGCTGACCACTAATTGCTTATTTTAGATACCTAGAAACTGCAATTAGCTTTTAGCTATTAGCCGTTAGCTTAAAGATATCAATAATTTGCATGGCTTTTCACTTTATTTGGGGTTCCACTTTTTGATGCTTACCTATTGCATCGTAAGCAGCTGATATTGTGTGGCTAATAGCTAACGGCTAACCGCTAATTGCAGCCTTTACGGTGATACCATTTGAAAAACAGATCTGAAAAGAACTTTTTGAAAAGGCAGCGATTCAGCGCTTGTCACTTGTGAATTGTGACTCAGATAGGGTACACTTCACTTCATGAATAATCAAGGTTTGAAAAAAATACGGCAATCCATTCGGAGGTACCGCCCCCACGAAATTCTTGCCAGTTGGATATTCACGAAAAGGCCTACATCTGTGGCTATTGACGTAACACACCGGTGCAATCTCAAGTGCGCCCACTGCTACTGGTGGAAACAGGAGCACCCCAGTGAGCTGAGTGACCTGGAAATGGTGACTTTCATGAAGGGTCTGAAGGCCACGGGGCTCGGCGCAGCTATCCTGTACGGAGGAGAACCTACCCTGCGCCCGGAGGTCTGCCTCGCAGCCAGCGAGATATTTCACACAACACTGGCCTTTACCAACGGCGTGAACGGCTTTCCCCCGTTGAAGAACGGCCAATGGATACTTTCCCTTGACGGCACGGAAGAAATAAATGATGGAATTCGGGGAAAGGGAGTTTACAGACAGGCCCTGGAAAATGTAAGAAAGGCGGAACGGCCACCCATTGTTCACATGACGCTTTCAAAGCTCAACCAGGAAAATCTGGACGATTTTGTGTGCGAGATGATGGCACTCCCAATCAAGGGATTAGGGTTTTCTTTCTATACACCCAACAGGGGAGACAAAGCCTCGGACATGTTCATTCCCCTTCAGGACCGGGATCGCCTCTGCACCGGAATTCTATCCCTGAGAAAACGGTATGGGGAAAAAATCGGATTTACCCCGGCCATGGCTCGGCAACTCATGTCTTCGGGCAGTTTCACCAAATGGAACAGGTATTCGGACTGCCCGGTCAGCAGGAGGGTACGGTGTTTTAAATCCGACGGAAAACCAAAGGCATGCACCTATGGGGATGATGCAGACTGTTCCCGTTGCGGTTGTGCAGCGGTCGTTGCATACCGTGGAGCTCTGAGGCCACTCGATTACCGCACTCTGC
>CAYOWC010000398.1:0-3918 GCA_964407525.1 uncultured Desulfobacteraceae bacterium
CTATGCCATTCAAAATCCGTAAAACACAGGGGTATAGATTCCCTGTTTTGAGACATTTTCTGCTGCTGCTTTTCGTTGCATTTGTCTTCTGCCTACCAGATATCAGTTTTGGGGAAGATCCATCGATCTCTCAAACAAACCAGTATATTTTATTTGAAGATCTCTATGCAGTTGATTGTCTGAAATACAGTGAATTGGTTAATTTCGAAGGGGTGAATGAAACCAATGCCCTGAAGCTCACACCGGACAGGTGGCACAGTCCGGCTGTCGTTTTTTATTGCGGTGGAGAAAATCGTCGTGATTTCACGGCCTATGATGTTATACAGTTTGATTTTCGCAGTCCCGATGCGGATCCGGGGAATCCATCTTTCAATCTTCAGACCTGGGATCGAAGCAGTAATACGGTTTTCATACGGGATTATATTGAGGGAGGAATCCTTGATAACACGTGGCACAAAGTAACGGTTCCTCTGAAAGCGCTGAAAACACCTGACTGGTCATTAGGAAACGTTGAAAAGATAACCTGGAACAAAGATGCAGAAAATCGGACCTTTTATGTAGACAATATTATCCTGAAAAGCATTACGCCTCTTGAGCTGCTCTTTTCGGAGCAAGATGCCCCTTTTCCAGAAAACAATACGGTTTTAAGGCTCAGATTTGATAAACGCTACAACGAATCGGATGCTCGCGATCCAGCCAACTACACCCTTTCCAGTAGTTCGGACCCCGCCTATATAAGTCCGCAACATCCCATAGACACAGGGATCCATTTCAGGGTTACAGGATTTACTGAAAGTAAGACGCCCATCATGCGATGGGAGGTCTTTTTAGAGTTCAAAGACCCTTTCCTAAACAGCGAAGAATATTCCCTTACAGTCGAAAACATCCGGGACGCCTCAGGCAACACAATAAAACCCAGCCGGCACCTGTTCCAGTATGACGATTTCTCTCTTCTTAATCACAACATCAAAACCAACCAGGCGGGGTATCTGCCCGATGGCCCGAAAATAGGCTATGCGGGTGGCTTTTTTGGAGACCTTGGAGGAGACGGATGGGCTGTGGGAGATGGGGGAGCTATTTTTCGCTGGAGCGACAAGGCCGGTTGGCGAAAAGAGACATCTCCCGTGGACAGCGTTCTCAGGGCCGTTGCCGCAATCAGAAAAAATAGGGCCTGGGCCGTAGGAAACGGGGGAACTATTCTTCGATGGGACGGATCCTCATGGGATAAAATCGATTCCCCCGTGACGGAAGACCTTCTGGCCATCCATTTCGGTCCCCGCAATATTGGATGGATCAGTGGCGAAAACGGGTTGGCTATCCGTATCGAAAATGAAACCCTTGAAATCATGTCTACGCCCACAAGGCAGACATTGCGGGGAATCTGGGCAGGGGCCGAGGATATGGCGTGGGCCGTAGGAGATGGGGGAACCATCTTGAAATGGGAAAACGGTCAATGGTCAATGGATGAGACTCCCATACAGGAAGATCTCCATGCAATCGGCGGCCCCCACGGGGACTGGCTCTGGGCTTCCGGAAAAAGCGGTTCCGTGCTCCTTCACCGGTATGGGAAATGGATTTCATATGATGAAACGCCTTCCACTTCCTTAACGCTGAATGCGGTGATCTGTGACCCGGGCGGGCAGATCTGGATAGCAGGAAACGGCGGTCTTTTGTGGAGAAAAAGTGGCTTCGGCAGTTCGCCCTTTGAGATTCAGACCTCCGCGTCTACCAGTAACATTTCTGCACTCGCCAGGCAACATGCACGGGCAGTCTGGGCCGTTGGTCAGAACGGCCTCTATCTGGAACAAACCGCCGGTTCCTGGAAAAAGGAGACGGGGGTCTGTCTGGAAAACCTCTACGGCCTATGCGCACTCCCCTATGGAGCGATGCGCATGCCCGGTTCTTCACCCAATGCCTCGATTCGTGATGTGTATACAGGCCGGATGGTATTCTCCGTCCCCCTGGAATTGAGGGCTGCCAACTGGGTTCTCTCCGGGGAAGATGTCTATACCTTTGATTTTTCTTCCCTTACATCTCCCGGCACATACGAAGCCTATATCCCCGGAGTGGGTCTGTCTCATCCTTTTAGCATCGGAGAAGATTCCCTTGCCCATGCCGCAAAAACTGCGGCTCGAGGACTGTACTATCAGAGAAGCGGCATGGCTCTGGAACCACCGTGGGCAGAAGAACAATTTTCACGGCCTTTGAGTCATGAATTCGATCCCAAAGGCAGAAAGATTGATGCAGCATTCCATTCTTCCCTCACCGGGAGCCCCCTTTATAACGGTGAAACACCTGGGGAGATGTTTGATGCTCACGGGGGCTGGTATGACGCAGGTGACTACGGAAAATATCTGCCGACAGGAGCCGTCGCCCTTTGGTTCCTCCTTACCGCCTACGATATGTCTCCGGCATCTTTCAACGACGGCGACTGGAATATTCCGGAAAGCGGAAACGGGGTCCCGGATCTCCTCGATGAAGCCCGATGGGAAATTGACTGGATCGCCAGAATGCAGGCGCCCGATGGCGGCGTATACCATAAGCTCACAGCTGAAACCTGGTTTTCAGGCATGCCCCATGAACAGGAAGGGCCACGCTTCATTTATGAAAAAACCACGCACGATACGGCTATTGCGGCTGCAATCCTCTCGTCTTCGGCAAGACTCTGGCACACTTTTGATGTCCTACTTGCAGACAACTATTTGAGCCGGGCCGAACTGGCCTGGACTTTTCTTGAAAACCACCCGGAACCAACGCCGGAGAAAGGGTTTCACAACCCAACCGGCATACGAACCGGTGAATACAATGACACAGATGATGCGGACAATCGGTTATGGGCTGCGGCGGAACTTTATCGAACAACAGGAAAGGAGAAATACAGACATTTCTTCGAACAATGGTGGAACACAAACAGCCATACGTCCGGTTGGAACAACTGGCAACATCATTATAAGAGCGCCTACTGGGCCTATTTAAGATCCTGCCACAGGGATGCGAATGTGGGGATACAGGCCGAAATAGCAGAAAAACTTATTCAGAATGCCGAAAACATCGTGCAGTTTACACAACGGAACCCCTACCATAATGGCGCCAGGCTTGATGTCCCCGACTGGATTGGCTGGGGGGCTTTTACCCAGAGTATGGAGTATGCATTTCCCCTTCTGCAGGTATGGACCCTTACTCGTGAAAAGAAATACCTCGTAGCTGCAGCCTTGAACCTGGATGCTCAAATGGGAGCCAATCCCCTTTCTTTGAGTTTTATTACGGGTGTTGGAAAGCAATATCCACGGGATCCCCTTCACAAGATATCCGTATACGATCAGGTGGAAGAACCGGTGCCGGGCATTCCCGTATTCGGCGTATTTGCTCATATGAGCAATGGACAATCCTATTACGCAGCAACCCAGAGCGACAAAAACAGTTATCCGCAGAGTTATACCTCCGTGGACCCCTATCCCATTCTACGAAGGTATATTGATGCCCATGAACTGGTTCCCATGTCGGAATTCACCGTCGTGGACATGGCCATAACGACCGGCGTCCTGAACATTATGACCGGCCTGGATTTAAATGATTTTTGACAATAACCCCTATTCGACCTGGATGGTTGTCGAAAGCTGATTCAAGGTAGGTTTTAAACCGTTCATAATTTGGTGCCAAGACGTGACTTATAACCCATTATTATCATTTTGGGTGTCAGGTGTCAGTGTTCAGGAATAAAGCAATTCTGTCTGTTAAGTTCCTGACACCTGACACCTGACACCTATGGCTTTAGAACCCCATTTTCAAACATAAAACCCTGATTGGTTTTAATAAAAACCTTGAAAGGGCCGGATGATTGTCCCAAGCCTATTCATGGAAATCGCTGTTTCTTTCCATCCCCATGGACGGTCAGCGTCTTGTATTTGCCGGCCATCC
>CAYOWC010000399.1:0-3913 GCA_964407525.1 uncultured Desulfobacteraceae bacterium
ACTTGAGTGACTGGGAAATCAGTTTCAAAGGATGCAACGTGACTTTCGCTTCATAGCATTCATTGACTCTGAAACCCAAAAAACCCTTCTGGAATTACCCCGAAGGGTTTTTTTTGTGCAGAGGAAGCATTTAGACCCATCTTTTGAAATTATGTTTCGTGACAGAAATCTACACAAAAAGGAGATCCAAATGAAACAAGTCTTAATTACCATATCAAGAGGTATCATCGACCAGGTGATCTTTTTTGAAGATCCCAAAATCGCCATTCAGGCCCTATCGGATTATGTGAAAGAAATGATCCCTGAGCACGATGATGCAGCTCTTTATGACACAAATGGTCTGATAGCAAACGCAAAACATTTTCTGGATGACGAAGATGAGTACAGGGAAAACGATGCCTTAATCAAGGCGGTATCGGAAGAACGAATGACATCCCTATTTATCATCGGAAACCCAGAGCACCACCTCGGGTTCATGGTGGCATCACCCGACGACCCTCTGGGTTACGTGAATGCCGCTTATGCGGTATCGGATCTCGGAACTATGCGCCGGGATTTCGGCAACCATTTGAGACTCTACCATGTGTTGCCGGTAAGCGGCCCCGTTGTTCAAAAAATAGATCTTGAAAAACACAACTCCGAATCGGAAATCGATGATTTTGACGAGACCCTGGTAGAAGAATACGTTTTGTAACGGGAAAATATTTCCTGGTTTTCCCATAAACCCGAAAAGGGCTTCTTCAGCGTTCGCTGGACAGGCCCTTTTCTTATTCTAAAAGGAGAAGAAAATGGATTTACAAAATTATCTGAAGGCAGCTTATCCTGGATTTTACATTCAAACCGAGGAACCCCTGCGCGCCATTTCGTCCATTGAAACGGCCAACTGGCAATCCTTTTGCTGGGATTGTCTGCAAGGTCTCACAGAACATGAAACAGGCCGAATCATAGAAGACCTACCGGATCCCCTGGCGGCTGTCAAATGGCTGGGAGAACGTAGAGACACGGTTCTCATCGTTCAGAATTTTCATTATTTCATCACATCAGTGGAAATCATCCAGGAAATCCAGAACAGCATTCCCCTGTGGAAAGCCTCCGGTTGCTGCCTGGTGATGGTGGGACCGCCTGTCAGGCTCCCCCAGGAAATCGAGAAGTTCTTCAGCATCCTGGATTTCAAGCTCCCATCCCTTGATGAGCTGCGCCGGATACAGCAGGAACTTGCGGAAAGCGTTGGCGTGGATGTTGCGGAGGATGCGGTGGAAGCTGCCCTGGGGCTCACGGAGTTTGAAAGCGAGACCGCCTTTGCCCTGAGCCTTGTTCTCAAGAAGAGGTTTTGTGCTGACATCGTTACCCAGCAGAAGATGCAGATGATCCGAAGGGCCGGGCTCATGGAGTTCTGGCCGCCGGTGCCGGTGGATATGGTGGGAGGACTGGATCTTTTGAAACGGTATCTCACTAACCGCAAAAAGGCGTTTGAACCGGGAAATGAACATCTCCCCAAACCCAAAGCGCTTTTGTTAGTGGGTATCCCTGGGACCGGAAAGTCCCTTTCCTGCAAAGCCGCGGCTTCCATTTTCAATTGGCCTTTGATCCGGTTGGATATCTCTTCGTTAAAGGGGTCCCTTGTGGGGGAAAGCGAACGAAAGATCCGGCAGGCCACGGCCACCATCGATGCCTTTGGAAGAGCTGTCGTCTGGTTGGACGAAATCGACAAAGTGTTTGGCGGTGTGAAATCATCATCCAAAACAGACGGGGGCACCACTGCGTCAATGTTTGGCCACTTTTTAACCTGGGTACAGGAAACCACAAGCCCGATCCTGGTGATGGCCACGGCCAACAATTTAAAGGATCTGCCCCCTGAATTTATGAGGGCCGGACGTTTTGACGCCATGTTTTTCGTTGACCTTCCAACCGGGAAAGAACGGCTGGAAATCATGGACATCATGAACGACCGATACCACACACAAATCCCGGAAGAATACGCGGATGCGTTAAACGGCTGGACCGGTGCTGAAATCGAGCAACTGGCCAAGGACAGCCTCTTTGATGGTCTCGATGAGGCCCTCAAAACCATCGTTCCCTTGTCCAAAACCATGAAAGAGGAAATCGGAGCGCTTCAGCAGTGGGCCACAACCAGAGCCAGACGGGCCAGTATGGCGGATGAGAAAGAAACAACCAAGAGCGTACGGAGGATAAAATAGCCATGTCGCACATCAGCAAGATTGAACTTGAGGTAAAGGATCTCGGAACCCTGGGGCAGGCGTGTACCCAGCTCGGGTTACAGCTGATCAGGAACCAGAAAACCTTTCGGTGGTACGGGAAAGAGGCAACCTGTGACCATGCCATCCATGTACCGGGTGCTGACTACGAGATCGGGATACAGAAAAAGAGTGATTTGTACGAACTCAGTTGCGATTTTTTTGATCGCGGGCTCGAAAAGGTCATCGGTTCCCAGGGAGGGCTCCTGAAGCAGGCATACGCCGTCATGAAAACCAAAATCGAGGCCCGAAAGAAAGGGTATTCGGTTCTGGAACGAAAAACCGAAAACAGTATCCGGCTCCATGTGCGGATATCATGAAAGGAGACGACCAATGAAAGAAATCATCGTGGAAATCAAGAATGATGGGGAAATCCGAATCGAGACCCAAGGATTCAAAGGAAAGAGTTGCATCACTGAATCCCAATTCCTCAAAAAACTACTGGGGAAGGAAACCGCCAAAACGCTTACACCCACCTACTTTCAGGAAAACCAAACCCTCACCAAAAAGTACCTCCCCCTTTGCGGATAGATATCTACCCTCAACAACATCCATAACAAACATCAACGAACCTATTATCAGGCAGTGCATCCTTTTATGGGTGCAGCTGCCGAAAGGAGAATACGGCATGGAGAATATATTTGAAATGGGATGTCTCATTCAGCTTTCCACCAGTGTATGGGGCGCAAAACGCAAAATCAAGACCGAGCAGATCACCAACATGACCGGGGCCAATGAGTGGCTCAGCACCCAGAAAAAACTGGTTGATCCCTGCGCACTCAAACCCATTCAGAAAGTTGCCAACGCCGCTCGCGGATACCTTGCGGGCGTAAGCCTGCCTTTTCCCATTACAGGCATGGTTTTCGTTCCCAAAGAAATGATTTCTAAAGTGGACGAACATTTGACTGTTCTGAAATCAGATTTTGATGACCGGGTGGATGAATTCATAGGCCGGTATGATCGATTGCGCGAAACGGCCATGGTCTATCTCGGAGAACTTTTCAACGAAACAGACTACCCAGTGGATATTCGGCGCAAGTTTTCCTTTGCCTGGCGGTTTATTGTCCTTGATGTTCCGAACGGCAACTCAGGCCTGCTGTCACCAGAAGTTTATGAACGGGAAAAGAACAAGTTCGTTCAAACCATGGAAGATGCCCGGGAGCTGGCCATTTTGTCGCTCAGAGAAGAGTTCTCGGGAATGATCAAAAGGATCACTGAGCGTTTCACCAACGGCCACAATGCCAAACCGAAAGTCTTCAAAAAAGGGACCATCAACAACTTTTATGAGTTCTTTGAAAATTTCAAAGAACGTAACATTTTTCGTGACAGCGAATTAACAGATCTCGTTGACCGGGCCGAAGCGATACTTGGCGGAAAATCAGCGGAAGTCATTCGCTCAAACGACCAACTCAAGGAACAGATAAGAACTGACATGGCAGAAGTCGAAAGATCCATGGAAGATATTTTATCGCGACCTCGCCGCAAGATCGTCATGGACTGAAATGATAACCTGACACAAAACAACCGTTAAACAACATCAGAAGGTCTCCCTTGGAACAATTCCTGGGAGGCCTTTTTTTGTGCGGAAAGGAGAGAGTTATGACTCACATAGGTATTGTTGGAGCAAGGAAATATAGGTGTCAGAAATCCGTCAAACA
>CAYOWC010000400.1:0-3909 GCA_964407525.1 uncultured Desulfobacteraceae bacterium
GAGTATGGTCTATTCGACAACTAACAAAAATATCACGTTAATCCGCGATGAGCCACTATTTGACGATGTTTTCACGGATGGCTATAAATACTTTCTCCGGATCCGCCGGCAGGGAGCGGACTCGTGCCCCGGTTGCATGGGCAATGGCGTTTAAAATGGCTGGGGTAGCAGGGATATTGGGCATTTCTCCGATCCCCTTTGCCCCGAAAGGACCCAAGTTATTCTCCCCATCTACTACGATGGGCTCGATATCGGGGACATCCAGAGACGTGGGGATCAGATAATCCTTCAGACTCAGGTTCTGGATATATCCTTTTTCCAGGACCACTTCCTCCATGAGGGCATAGCCCAGGCCCATGGCCACGCCGCCCTCGATCTGTCCTTCCAGTGCCTTTGGATTGATGGCTTTGCCCACGTCAAAGGCAGCCACATAATCGGTGACCTCCACTTCCCCGGTTTCCATGTCCACAAGTACTTCCGCCATATGGGTCGAGTAGGTGTACACGAAATAGGGGTTCCCCTGGCCGGTCTCCGGATCCAGACTTGGAGGCGGAGGAGTCCACCAACCCTGCCCGATCATCCTTTTTCCCGTGGCCATGCATCTTGCGGCCACCTCATTATAAGGCAGGGACTTTTCGGGATTATCCCGATCAAAGATCATGCGGTTTTTCGCTTCCAGCCGCTCCATGGGTACCATGAGCATCTCACTTGCCATTTTCAGGATCGATTCCTTGACCTGACGAGCAGCCAGGATGATGGCGTTGCCCATGAGGGTGGTGGAACGGCTTCCGACCGTGGGGCCTGACTCGGGGACGGCGTCCGTATCGGGCTGAACCATTCGAATGTCTTCCACGAGGACCCCCAGCTCTTCGGCGCAGATCTGGGGCAGGACCGTGAAAGCTCCCTGGCCCATCTCGGTAATCCCCGTATACAGGAGGACTGAACCGTCCTCGTGCAGGTACACATTGGCGCCGCAGGCATCGCCGTTGGTCCCGATGCTGGTTCGATACCAACCCATGCCGATGCCTACGCCCCGGCGTTTCGTTTCATTGCCTTCCACAGGCCCGGCTTCCAGGGATCTTCGATCCCAGTCAAAAGATTGTGCACAGGCTTCCAGGGCATCCTGGAGTCCTACACTCTGGTCCAGAACCTGTCCTGTGGCTGTAACCGATCCCAATTTAAATCCGTTTTTTCGCCGGATTTCTATGGGATTGAGGCCCAGGGCCTGGGCCAGTTCGTCAACCATCTGCTCGTGGGCCACGTGTACTTGTGGGGCGCCAAAGCCCCGCATGGCTCCGCCATAAGGATGGTTGGTATAACAGAGGTAGGCATCCACCTTCACATTGGGGATTTCGTAAGGCCCGGGCATCATGATCATGGAGTGGACATGGGAACCGCCGGCAGGTGGGATCACCGGTCCAAGGCTGGCATAGGCCCCCTGTTCGTCGTAGATGAGGCCTTCAAAGGCTACGAGGGTACCGTCTTTCCTGGCTCCTATTTTCACATCCATGAGCATGGGGTGACGTTTGCAGGTCTGGATCATAACCTCTTCCCGTTCAAGGGTCATTCGCACCGGACGTCCCGTATGATAGGCCAGTACCGCGGCGCGGCATCCGAGATCGATGGGAGAGTCTTCCTTTCCCCCAAATCCACCCCCCAGGTGAATCTGTCTTGCCTGGACCCTGTTTATGGGCACGCCCAGTACCGCGTTTACATTACGTCTCACGGTAAAAGGGGCCTGCATGGGGCCTTCCACCAACATGGTGCCGTCGGGTTTGGGGATGGCCATGCAGACATCCGGCTCCATGTAGGCATGATCCAGAAAAGGAACCTCGTAACGTCTTTCAAGGACTATGTCAGCCTGGGCGAAACCCTCCTCCATGTCTCCTTTCCGTAATTTGTTGAAGGAAAGGAGGTTTCCCTTTTCATGAATCTTGGGGGCATCCTCTTTGAGGGCCTCCCGGGGATCGAAGACCGCCGGTAGCAATTCGTAGTCCACCTGGATTAACTCCAAGGCTTCCCTGGCGATTTTTTCTGTCTCTGCGGCCACCAGGGCAACGGCGTCACCCACAAACCGTACCTTGTCACTGCAAATGACGGGCTGGTCGGGAATGATGGCGCCAAATCCGTTTCTCCCGGGCACGTCTTTGGCGGTCAAGACCGCCGCTACCCCGGGGAGAGACTTGGCCTTTTCCACGTCTATGGATCTTATGAGGGCATGGGGGTGCGGACTTCGGAGAATTTTGCCGTGCAGGAACCCTTCCTGGTCCATATCTGCCCCGAATCGCAGTTTCCCCATCACCTTGTCTCTGGCGTCGGTTCTGGTTACCGATTTTCCCACCACCGACAAGGCCGGCGAAGGAGTTTTTACAAGTTTCTGAAGATCGATCTTTTCTTTTGTAAGGACTTTTGTTTTGGTATCTGTTTTATCGAACATGAGTCATTCCCCTCTATACGGGCTGCGGAGCCTTCTCAATCATCCCTGGGTCTTTTTTGTCTCGCTTGCCGTTTTGATAGCCTGAACGATCTTGCGATAACCGGTGCACCTGCAAAGGACCCCGGAGATGGCCTGTTTGATTTCCAGCTCACCGGGTTCAGGGTTGTGATCCAGAAGGGCGGTGGCATTCATGATCATGCCGGGTGTGCAGAAACCGCACTGGACCGCCCCTTCGTCGATGAATGCCTGCTGGATTTCATCCAGATCCCCCTGATCATTCGACACTCCCTCTATGGTGACCACCGATCGACCGGCTATCTTGAAGGCCGGAAGGATACATGAATTGACTGGATCTCCGTCAAGCAGGACTGTGCATGCCCCGCATTCTCCCTCGCGGCATCCCACTTTGGTGCCCTTAAGCTCAAACCCGTCCCGCAGGAGGTCCACCAGCAGGGTATCGGCAGAAACCCGCGCCCGAACCTCACGTCCATTCAATTGGAACAAAATTTCTTCTTCTTTCATAACGACCCTCTCAGGAGACAGGTGTCCCTGCCTGTTCCAGGGCCTTCCGCAACCCTCTCCCGGCAAAGACCCTGACCATTTCTTTCTTGTATGTGGCGGAACCCCAGACGGCGCTTGAGATGGGATTCGCGTGCAAAAAGGCACTGTCCGCAGCCATTTCTACCGTTTCTTTGGAAACGGGCGCCCCTTTTAAGAGGGCCTCGGTTTTGAGATCACGCAAAGGTACTGGTGCGACCGGGCCGAACGCCATGGTGGCTTCCATGATCCTGTTGTCTTCAGGATTAACGCGCACCACCACCGCCGAGACAAGAACGGCTATGGTAAGAGATTGGCGTTTGCTCAACCTCAGGTAGCTTCCGCCCTGGTTTTCCTGGAAGACGGGAATGCTGATGCGGGTGAGAATTTCCTTCCCGCAGTCCAGTACGCACCCGCCTTTCTCCTTGAAAAACCCAGAGAGGGGGACATCCCTTTCACCCTCTTTGGAGGCAATGGTTACCGATCCGTTCAGTGCCAGCAAGGGGATGGCCGTGTCCGCCGCCGGATGTGCGCTCACCAGGTTTCCCGCCACCGTGGCCACGTTCCTGATCTGGGGGGACCCCATCCGGCCTGCCCCTTCTGCAAGGATGGGGGCTTTTTCGCGAATCAGAGGGGAGGAAGAAACCTTACCGTGTGTGACGGCCCCACCCAGGACAATATGATCCCCTTCCTGTGCAAGGAGATCCATATCCGGCAGGCGGGTAATATCCACCAGGGCCTCCACCACCATTTCCCTGCTTCGCAACTGGGGGACCACGTCGGTCCCACCGGCGATCACCCTGGCCCGCCCTTCATAGGCCGCCAGCATATCCAATGCTTCCGGCAGACTCTGGGGCAGGAGGTATTCGCCTGCGTGAATGTCATTTGCCCAATGGAGGTCTTTAAAAGTATAAGACATAGTGACTCCTCAAATA
>CAYOWC010000401.1:0-3898 GCA_964407525.1 uncultured Desulfobacteraceae bacterium
CACACAGCATTCGGAAATGAATGCGGCCCATAATGAGAATTGCCGTTAACCAAAAAGAAGGTATTGATTATGAAGCTCATTTAAAGTATACTATGTTGTTTAAATTTTGTTCAAAAACATCCTAAATCTAAAAAGCTGGATAGGAATAGAATCATATGAACTGGAGAAAGCGAGTTTATTGCGGAAACCTGAGAGCATCCCACGAAGGAACGGAAGTTCATCTCATGGGTTGGGTCGATGCCATTCGGGACCACGGAAATGTCCTGTTCATCCATTTACGGGATGTCCGTGGAATCGCTCAGGTGGTGTTCAACCCGGAAATGAATAGCGAAGATTACGATAAGGCGGTTCTTCTTAAAGAGGAATTTGTCATTGAAATCCAAGGGAATGTGCGTCTGAGAGAAGAGGCTGCGAAGAACCCGAATCTGAACACGGGGGAAGTTGAAGTTTCTGCTTCCGGTTTTCAAGTGCTTTCCAAGTCCAAGCCCCTCCCCTTTCTCATTTCTGAAAAAGCCATGGTCTTTGGGGAAGAAATACAGTCAAGCCCGGAAAATGTAGACGAGGACATCCGGCTGCAATACAGGTATCTCGATCTTCGACGTCATTCGGTCAAAGATCGTTTCAAAAAACGGTATGAAATTTTAAAAACAACCAGGGAATACCTGGACCAGCTGAATTTCATTGAAATAGAAACCCCTTTCCTCACCAAGAGTACCCCGGAAGGGGCCAGAGATTACCTGGTGCCAAGCCGTGTACACCAGGGGAAGTTCTATGCACTGCCCCAGTCCCCCCAATTGTTCAAGCAACTGCTCATGATGGGTGGGATGGACCGTTATTTTCAGATAGCCCGATGTTTTCGTGATGAAGATCTGAGGCCGAACCGACAGCCTGAATTTACGCAGCTGGACCTGGAGGCCTCTTTTATTGATGAAGAATTCATTTACGAAAAAATAGAGGAATTAACCGTACGGATGTTTGCAGTTGGTAACATCGACATTTCGGCTCCGTTCCTGCGCATGACCTACGAACACGCCATGGAACGTTACGGTTCCGACAGGCCGGATCTTCGCTTTGAAATGGTTTTTGAAGAAGCAACGGATATCATGAAAGATACCTCCTATTCCATTTTTCGAAAAATCATTCGAGAAGGCGGTCATATCAAAGGATTCTGTGTGAAAGGTTGTGCGGAATCCCTCAGCAAGAATGTTCTTCAGAATGAATATGCCCTCAAAGTTGTTCCTGCCCTTGGCGCCAGGGGACTCACCTGGATGAAAGTTGTGGATGGAAAACTACAGTCCAATATTGTTCAGTTCTTTTCCGAAACGGAACTCGAAAAACTGGCGCAGCGCTTTCAGGCAGAAGAAGGCGATGTACTTATGATGATTGCCGATCAATCCAGAGACCTCGTGAACACCGTACTTGGCAACCTGCGCCTGCACGTTGCAAAAAACCTGGGGATGATTCCCCACAAAGCATTCTATCCTCTCTGGGTCACGGATTTTCCCCTGCTCGAAGTGAAAAATGGAAGGCTCAATTCTCTCCACCATCCATTTACCATGCCGGACAGAATCGATTTTGATCCAATGGACTGGAACGACATGTTATCTCTCAAGTCAAGATCCTACGACCTGGTCATGAATGGCGAAGAACTGGGAGGGGGAAGCATTCGTATTCACGACATGGAAATTCAAAAGAAGATTTTTCAGGCTCTCGGATTAACAGCCGAGGAAGCCAACGTTAAATTCGGTTTTTTCCTGAAAGCCCTGGAATATGGTGCCCCGCCCCATGCGGGACTGGCCCTCGGAATGGATAGAGTCATCGCCATGATCTTGAACGCGCCTTCCATAAGGGACGTCATTGCTTTCCCAAAAAACCGACGTGCTTATTGCCCGTTGACCCAATCGCCCTCCATAGTGGACCGAGCCCAGCTTGAAGAACTGGCACTGGGCTCCGGCATATCTACGGAAACCTCTTCAGGTATGCTCGATAATATGGAGGGACAAAAGATTGGCCCGGTCGCTTCAGAAAAAACGAAGAGCATCTCCGAAAAAGAGATCAGGCACGTGGCGAAACTCGCTCGCCTGAAACTTTCAGACGACGAAGCCCGTAGCTATCAGAAGGATATCAATGAAGTTCTGGAGCATTTTGTCACCCTCCAGCAATTGAACACGGAAAATGTCCAACCCATGAGCAACGTATTGGAAACAGAGAACGTGTGGAGGTTGGACAGCTTGGGAGAACCGAAAGATCCGGCATCCCTCTTGAGCAACGCACCCATGGAAGAAGATGATTACTTCCGTGTTCCTAAAATATTGTAAACAAAAATTGAAGGTTCAAAAACATGGATTTGTGCGACAAAACGGCAGCTGAACTGTCTGTCCTGCTCAGAAAAGGGGCGGTCAGCTCACGAGAAATTACGGAATCGGTATACCGGAGGATTGACGAGACGGAAGAGACAGTCAATGCCTATATCACGCTGACCCGCGAGAGCGCCATGCAACAGGCGGACAGAGCCGACAAAAGGTTTCGTGAAGAAAAAGAACTCCCGTTGTTGAATGGCATTCCGGTCGGGGTGAAAGACCTTTTATGCACCAAAGGGATAAAAACCACGTGCGGATCCAAAATTCTCAAGGATTTTGTGCCCACTTACAATGCAACTGCCGTGGAAAATATGCTGCAAGATGGGGCCGTACTGGTGGGAAAAACCAATATGGACGAATTTGGGATGGGTTCTTCCACTGAAAACAGCGCTTTCGGCGCCACATGCAACCCGGTAAATCACGCGTGTGTTCCTGGTGGTTCAAGCGGCGGATCAGCGGCGGCTGTGGCAGCAGGGGAAACCATCCTGTCCATCGGTTCAGACACCGGCGGATCCATTCGCCAGCCCTCTGCCTATTGCGGCATAACCGGAATTAAACCCACTTACGGCAGGGTATCTCGATACGGATTGGTCGCCTATGCCTCATCCCTGGACCAGGTCGGCGCCTTGGGCAGATCGGTGGAAGACTGCGCCATACTTTTAAACTCCATCTGCGGACACGACAAGTTGGACAGTACGTCCGCGAACATCCCGACACCCGACTTTTTAAGCGCCATCGGTAAAGAAATTAAAGGGATCAGGATAGGTCTTCCGAAAGAATATTTCGTAGAGGGTATGGACGAAGGCATAAAATCGAAAATTATGGATGCCGTTCATCTTTTTGAACAACATGGGGCCCATATTACAGAGATATCTCTTCCCCGAACCCGGTATGCCGTCCCCTCCTATTACCTGATAGCCACAGCGGAAGCGAGCAGCAACCTGGCCAGATATGACGGGGTGAAATATGGATACCGTTCTCCGGAAGGATCATCGGATCTCCTTGAGATGTATGAAAAAACGAGGAGCGAAGGGTTCGGCAACGAGGTCAAAAGAAGGATTATGTTGGGGACCTATGTCCTTTCAGCCGGATACTATGATGCCTATTATTTGAAAGCCCAGAAGGCACGCGCGCTGATCAAGGAAGATTTTGACCGTGCATTTGAGAAAGTAGACTGCATTCTGGCGCCCGTTTCGCCATGTCTACCCTTTAAATTAGGAGAAAAATCAGCCAACCCCCTGCAGATGTACCTGGTGGATATTTATACCGTCTCCCTCAATCTCGCCGGTCTACCCGGCATGAGCATCAATTGCGGAACATTGGATGGATTGCCGGTGGGACTCCAAATCATAGGAAAGGCGTTTGACGAAGAAATGGTGCTGCGCGCAGGGCATGCCTACGAACAGATGAACCTGTAACTCGCGTGAAACAAATTTGAGTAGGCAGTAAGAAGTAGGCTGTTTCTCGTTCCCATGCTCCAGCGTGGGAATGCATAGGTTTCTTTCTCGATCAGACTGACCATTTTTTCCGGTCAGAGG
>CAYOWC010000402.1:0-3894 GCA_964407525.1 uncultured Desulfobacteraceae bacterium
GTTCCGATTCGGTAAAAAAACAAAATCTTAGCGTTCTTAGCGTCTTGAGCGTAGCGGGCGGTTTGAAATAGCGTGAGAAGTTTCTTTCTCGATCAGACTGGCTATTTTTAGCCGGCGGCGGCGCTCGTGTGGGAAGTTTCTCCCTTGTTAAAAGTGGTCGTTGCGCTTACAGCGATTTCACCGCATCCCTGACGGCTTCGGGGGCTACAAAGGGCCGGTTCATGGCGGTATCCATATTCACCGTTACCCGCAAGGCTCGAAGGCCGGACACCCCTTGCAGGTCCTGCAGGTCAAGTCGCTCGACTGTTTTATCGAGGTACCCTTCGGTCTGGAGGTAATCGATGTATTTCAGGTATTCGAACATCTCCCGTCGATGAGAATAGACGATAGCGATTTTTCCCGGCTGGGTGAGCCGTTCTTTTCCCCCTTTCACCATGGCTTTGTCGATCCGTTTCTTTACAATCTCATGACGGATATCATAGGCCCCATCCACATCAAACCTCCGTTCGTCGGGACGGAATCGAATGGTGACGGGTGTGTCCTGGACAAGGATGAGATGGGCCGTTTCAAGAGGCATCTCAGCATTCGCTTTCACCTGGGCCGTGCGCCAGACCACCCCACACATGACCATGAACTGCCATAAACGGAGGTTCTTGAGATAGAGGGGGTCAAATGGCTTTTTTTCCACCATGGAGCCCCCGATATAGATGGTGTGATCAACCCCGTCAGTCTTCATCTTTTCAAAATAATGGGGGAAAAATGACTGGGCAGTTTCTTCTTCTTCATCTAAATATTGGCTTATGGCATTATTGATGTCCATGACCGTCTGCTCGAAATCTTTCCTTTTTCTGTAGAGTGTGCCCAGGGTCGGGTCCAGTTCCGAACGATAGGCTTCCACGCGGGCTCGCACTTTCGATCCCGAAGTCAAAAAATGATCCAGTACAGGTTCAATCTCCCTCCGGATAAATTCCGCTTTGGCGGATTCGTCTCCGGAATGCAGATGGGTTTCGACCTCTTGGATGTTTCTGTCAATGCGGTGGATAAGAGCCGCCAAAATGGGTAAAGGGTCTTCTTCTTCAGCCAATTTAATGATTTCTTTCACCACTTGGAGTTGAGTTACCAGATCGGACTGAAGGGCTTCGTTGCGATAGTTACTTGAATCCCTGATATCGGATGCGCCGTAAAGGGGATATACATTGGGAAACACAATGGGTTCCAACTCGCAGGTAGCACATTCCCCCGCCTGCAGATAATTTAACGCGGCTCGCTGAAAACGCCACTCAACCGAGGGATGTATAGCTGTGCATTTTTCCTTGATAATGGCCTGGACCCTGTTATTGAGTTCCTCCATGCCCCGATTCAACGCGGAGGCAAACAAAGGGGTGATTTCCTTGAGCTTCATGCTGTCCAGTACGGTGAAAGCGCCGGGTTTGGGGGATTTGAGGGTAAACGTTCCTAACAGCCTCCCCTGAGAATAGAGTGGGGCGATGAAAAGACTTCTCACTCCTTTTTCAATCATGTGGGTTTCTAATTCCGTCTTGGCCGGATAGTTGTGGAGATCGCGGATTACTGCATTTTCCCCCCGCTCTACTACCCCGGCAAAAATAGACCCGCTGAATTCTTCGGTCAGACGGTGCTCGGAGTCGCAGAAAATACAGCCTGTCTCCATTTTGTGCTCAGGATTCAGGATAAGCACTTGGTCCCCTTGGAGGGCTGCCAGGTCCACCATCAGATCGGGATTTCGCAAATAGATCCGAAGCTTTTCGTGAAGTCTCTGAAATCCTTCACTGGAGAATATGGACTCCTTTTCTATCAGGTCCTTCTTAAGATAGGATAATACCTCCTGTTCCGTCACGTCTACGGCTCGGCAGACGCCAAAACCCTCAAAGAGGAATTGGTCGGGAGGAATGATTTCCATCCAGAGGTCCGGTTCATTTCCCACCTCAAGGAGCCTTTCTTTTTCCTCTTCGGTGAGGAGCTTCAATTGTTTTATGTTTTTGACTTTTACGAAACGTGGATCGAAGGAGATACTCAGGTAACGCTCTAACCCCGTATCGGGATCAGTGGTGGTGATGATGAGGGGAAAATCGAAAGGAAGTTTTATCTGGTAAAAACGTTCCAGGATAAGGCCATAGGCTTTTACGAGGAGGCCCATTGCCCACTCGTCTGTACTGAGATTCGCCAAAGTTCGCACGTTCATACAGTGTTCGCCCGACCAGAGACGCAGAAAATTGGGGGTGGCGTAGACGATTTCCGTTTGAAAAGGAACAAAAGCTGCCGCATAATCCCGGTCTTTGAATGCAGGAGGAAAAACCAGGCTCATGAGCATATCCACCAGACCACGGTGTTTTGAAAGGACTGAAAGGTCCGTAATGGGCTGGAACAGTTCCGGGGAGTCTTTTAATGCCTCTTCCACAGCTGTGGCAACAGAGGCTTCCATGGTGCCTCCATTGTTCAGCAGATCCTGCCAGAAGGCGATCAGACTTTCAAAACTCAAAACACTTTTAAATGGGAATTGGACTTTGTAGTCGGGCATTGCCATAATGTTTTCTCGCTGGTTGGAATTGTTTCCTTTTTCAAAAAATGCTGATAAGTGATCGCTGGGTTAAACTGTTCTACGTGTTTTTTGTAAGGTATTCTGCAATTCGACATACAAAGAGATCAAAGTCAGACAGGTTCTCCTTGAAAATGCCATACACAATTTCGTCGTCCACACGTTCATAATAGTGAACCAGCAAATTCCGAAAAGAAGCCATATTTTCGAACCGTTCCAGATCTGAAGGGAGGAGTATGTCATTTTCCGCAAGAACGGTAAAAGTGTCTCGATAACTTGTCGGTTCCCTGAGTTTGCTGTCGGCAATGATATGTTGCGCCACATCTATACATGCTTCGATGAGAATATGAAGGGTCCTTTCAACAAAACGACGAGCTCTTTTGTCGGTTCTGTATGACGTCCAGGTGATGTCTTCGGCACCCATTAAGTCCTGAATGCCCGATCGGATATCCGTAAGGATACGCTCAATCAAAATCCGGTCAACCATTTTCCCCTCCATACAAAACGTTTTTCACATATCGTTGATGCAGATAAAGGAAGTCTTCGTACGTCTTGCGGCCTTGAATTTCAAATTTCTTACGCACCTGAGGAAATCGCTCGAATACCAGTTTCCCTGATTTGCGAATTTCGTATTTAAGCACCTCCCCGGCACGGTTCAACATCACCACATCAGCGGGAAGTCCCAGGGCTTTTTCCAGTTGTGTGATAAAAGAGAGGAGCGGGAAGGAGCTGGCGGATTCATCCTCCACAAGGATTGCAACATCTATATCAGCGGGCTTACTCCCAGGGTGTTTTGCGAGAGATCCGAAAATATAAGCTGCCTGAACGGCTCTGCTTTTTGAGCAGATGGAGGAGACGATCCGGGCACAGTCATTAAATAAATGAACATTTTCGTTCTGCATTTTCTACCCCACCAATGATCCTTTGAAGCGGAAAACAAAAATATTTAAAAAATATCTTGAGAAAGTATAGAGGAAAAAGTGTTTTTCTGTCAACATGATAACCTGGGATATCATTAGATACGCCCAAGAACTGAAGAAGTGAAAAGGATTCCAAAGTTTTTAAATTATGTTTCCAGAAGTTAGAGTGAAAGGGGCCACTACACCTTGTATCGAGGTAAGGTTTGAAACTCTTTATTCTATCTTGGCAGGGTCCCGGAAAATTGGAAGATGAGAAATGGAAATTATGGGGCTGCCATGTATTCTTTCGTTGATTACGGTTCGTCTATTTGGTTTACAAATACCTGAAAACCGGGCTAAACTGACCGAAAGGCTAGGCAAGAATCATGCACGTTATGTTGGCGGTTCGGTTATGTGGCAAATCGACCAACCACTATATGT
>CAYOWC010000403.1:0-3873 GCA_964407525.1 uncultured Desulfobacteraceae bacterium
CGTTGATCTTTTCATTTTTTTCAGGTTCAGCCCACTCGAAATGCTCTGAAATAAGTACGTCGGCCCCTTTGGCGCGGGACGCGGGAATGGTTACCACAAAGCAATGTTCACTTCGTTCCGGAATGAAGCCAAAGCCCAGAATCTTTTTGTATTTGGGGGTTTTTTTCTGCTTGGGACTCATTGAACCACCTCTCCGAGCAAGAGCTTTGTTTTTGCATCGGCCACCCAGTCCAGGAGATGCTGCCCTTTTTCAAACTCGATTCGTTCCACACTCAAAAATATCTGGCTTCCGGACATGATGTCTTGGAGCTGTTTTACGAGTTTTTCAAAATGTTCCCCATCCAGGGAGAAATTGTCAGCGGCGCTGTAGCTGATATCCTGATTTTCATCATTTGCCTGAACCTCGATGGTGACGCCATAAGCCATGCCGTCATATTTCTTGAGCCTTCCCATGAAATCAAAGGCGGCACGCGTGGTCAGATTGTTATGGGACCGTTTCCATTTTGCGGGTGTGGCCGGGTCCAGTTTGACGATTTTTTGTTTATACTGTTCCAGGTCAATTTTTTCCTGGGAAGAAACAATTCCATCCTTGCGGGCAATGGCCAGGACGAACTGGCAATCCTTTGGGGCTGGAAAAGGACCGTCGTAGGAAACCCCAAGCGTTTTGGGGTCCGACCCATTGGTTGTATAACGGATTTCGCCTTTGGGATAGGCTTTTAGTTCCACCATCCAGTCGTCGCCCTGCTGGTAAACCCCATATTTCAGGCTGATGGTGTTTTGCCAGCTCTCCGCGATCCCCTGCTGGTGAATCCCCTTGGAGTCCACACAGATATATTTCAGCTTCAGATCTTTGGTTTTGAACCCGTTAAAGGCCTCGACCCGTATGGAAGCCGGGGTCGGGTCCGTGTCGCCGATTTCATAATAAGCCGTATCTCCGTGAACCGGGGTAATTTTCAGCGTCGTTTCCCCGGTTTGGTCGTTACGGCTGATCCGCTGGATTTTCACTTCGGTTTTAGGCGGGGGGAAGGGGCCTTTGTTGATATACCCGCCCTCGTCGCGCCAGATGTCCTGGCTGATGGCAGTTTTTCTCAGGGTGTCCAGGGCATCCGGGCGGTGGAATTGCCAAGTGCTAAGGGTTGCAGCCCGTCGTTTGATCTCCGACCATGGGGCGGTCTGCTGCCCCCCGAACAATCGGGCCTCACATTTTTTGCGAAAGGTATCGCTTGCAATGTCGTTGGTGAATTTCTGGAGCTTTTCAAGGGTGTCCCGGATGAGGGTTTCTCCATCAAACTGGTTGTCTTGAAACTGAATGCGGCAGTCCGTGGACCTGAACCCGTCCTTCGAGGGATAAGAAAGGGTCGTAAATGTCTCCTGGAGGGAACTCCTCAGGCTGAGAATGATTTTATCCTGGCTGACAAGGGCGCGTTGCCGCTGGGGGTCGTTATCAGGGAGCCTCTCCACATCAAAATCCGTAAGGATGGATTGGATAGCCCGATATTGGGCCGCCTGCTCCACCACACGAGCGAGGGTGTCGTGGCTTCCGGTGAGGAAGATGACCCGGTTTTGGTATTCAATATCTCCCGCGAATTTAGCCCATTCCGGCGCGAGTCTGGATTTGTTCGATGGCGTGGATGTGGGCTCGGTAATGATCAGGGTTACCTTTTCCGCCTCCACATTAACCTCATCCAGGCCTGGGAGAATTTCAATCTTCTGGTAGCAGTCCTTCAGGGTTGGCGTAAAAAGAGACGTCAGATAGTTTCGCAATTCCTTGATGCAGGACTGCCGGTTGTAAGATTCCGCCAGAGAATGGAGCTTGGCCGCCAAATTCTGTGTGTTTTTAAAGAAGAGGCGACCGTCCCGGCTGACGTGAATATACCAGGCCTGGGTGGGGAGATAGTCAACGATATCCTTTTTTACCTTGGAGATGTCGCGCCCCGGCATGCAAAGATACCCCATGATGTCGCTTTCCCTGAGACCGTGGGTGGCCCCTGGGATGTTGGCAAGAGAGGCAACCAGGATCAGTTTGGATACATCCTGGGCATCCGATCCGGAACCCAGTTTTGCATCCAGTTCTTCGGCTACGCTATGGCCCTCTTTGGCGATATCGTGGGTGATCGCTTCGCCCAGGGTCGGATTGATTCCCTTTATTTCAGACAGAACCTCATCATTATTAAGGTCGATGTCGTAGGGATGGATCAGTTTGACCTCCGAGGCCCGGCCTGCCTCGTACATCCTGGAGACAATGATTCGCATCATGCGGATCAGGCCCCTCGTCTGCTGAAAGCCGGGGTTTTCCTTGAACCTTCCGTAAAGGTCTCTGATGGAAAAATGAAACGGATAGGATTCCATAAGTTGCGCGGCGTAGGAGTCGGGTGAAGCGCTGGTGACATCCATTTCCTTTGCATCCCGAACGGCCTTGGCATATTCATTGGCAATGCCTTTGACGGTTTCTTTGTCGGGCAGCCCTTCAAACAGCCTTGTGCGCAGGATGTGATACAGCTCATCTCCCAGTGGATTGACCGGCTCGATCCGCAGGGCCGAACGGTTGGTTTCCCCCTGGAGGTTGTTCAATGCCTTGTTGATTTGTTCCGTACCGCCTTCATAGGACGCGGTCAGATCGGAAATTACGATGCAGACATTCGATAACGCCTCCTTGTTGACGGCTACCAGAAGGTTGGAAAGCGCCGTGGTGGTGACTACCGAAAGGTCGCTATTGCCGATCTCTTTGGATTTGGCGTCTTCCATATAGGGCGGCAGCTCATCTAAAAGAATAATGGTGGGCTCGCCTTTGAGGAGGTTGATCCACGCGGTTTCTCCAGGCGCCTGCAAAGGTGAGTAATAATCTTTGAAAAATTCCTTTTTCCCGATCTGACCGGCGATTTCACCCCAGATGCCCAATGGTGCATCAGACTGCCGTCCAGTAAAGCCCAGGACTCTTACAGCGCCCACTTTGGAACCAGGGCCATTATCCCCGAGGACATCTTTTCGTAAATCAGCATTTGCGGCCAGCAAACCAAGGGCGATCATTACATGGGTCTTTCCCCCGCCCATGGCCTGGGTGAGGAGAAAGGTGCTTGCCTGATCACTGGCGCCCTCAAGGCGGGCGAAGGTTTTCTCAAGAAGTGTCTTCATGCCGGACGTCACGAAATTCTCGTCAAAAAATCGTTTCGGATCAATTTTGCCTTCCAGCAGGTCGGACAAGTCCAGAACGATATCTCGTCGTTCCTTGTTGAAAACGCTTTTTCTTGGTGTGCAGGCTTCTTTCAGGAACATCGCTTTCCTCCAGGGCCGGATTATGGACCTTTTTTGCATGCGCTTTCTGATTTTGAACGCAGATTTCACGAATACCCAGTCATCTCATGCTACATTGATGCTGCTCTCACAAATGTTATCTATATTTTCCATATTTCAAGTAAGCGAATCACCATATTCATGGATTACTTCTTCGGAATCTCTTCCTGAAATCCTCTTGCCCATGGCAGCTTCAATGAGGTCCAATAGGTTTGATGCTCTGTCTCGGATTAGCTCTTGTATGCGTTCCTTGCGCTTATCCCCGTCCAACCGAAGATTGTAGTTGTTGGCCGCAAACATGGCTGTAACAAGCTCAAAAACGGTGAGGGTTACACCGTCCATGATCACCTTTTCAAAAACCTGGCAAACAGCTTCCTTTGGGGTGTCGCGCAACAACTCAATAGTAGGTACACGGTAGCTCTGGAATCGGTTTACTACTTTCGCCTCGAAGCTTTCGAATAGGTCAAGTTTATCGTCATCGTAACGAAACATTTTCTGAAAGCCGCGTCTCCAAACGGAATAGGCAGTTTGGTCAAAAAGTGCTTTTAGGGAAAAATAGCACTGAGAAAACTCCTTTTCTTG
>CAYOWC010000404.1:0-1162 GCA_964407525.1 uncultured Desulfobacteraceae bacterium
CCCACACTTCGTCATCGGAGTCTTCGCTTACCTCTGCGGTTCGTTACTCGCTATTCGTGGTTCGCCTTTGCCCAAGTCCTCTTTCACTGCGTATCTTCTCGTGCAGATCATCGAAAGTCACGGGCGCCTGATCTTCGGTTCTCCGTGTAATGGAGATAACGCCTGCGGGACAGGAAACCGCACATACTCCGCACCCGATACACCAGTCTGAATCAACACGCGGGAGATCGTCGACCATATCCACGGCATTAACCGGGCATATTTCGGCGCAGGCTCCACAGCCGATGCATTCATCCAGTTCGGTCTCCCGGGTAAAATACACCGCCATCAACTGATCCCGCGGAATCTTTCGGCGATTGATGATTCCCACGTTCCAGCAGTAATGCCCACAGCAGTTACAGGTGTGTTTCACCTGGCCCTGGGTATTGTCCACCATGTGCACCAGCCCTTCTTTTTCAGATTGGGTGAGGATCTGCATGGCCTCATCTTTTGAGATCTCCCGGCCCATTCCCCTGGAGAGGACAAATTCCGCCATTTCGTCGTATTTCAGGCAAACCTCGATGCTGTGCGTACAGTCCGTTCGCCCCAAAATGCTGGCCGACATGCGGCAGGGACAATGTACAAGGCCGATTTTTTCAGTGGCGTCAATAATAGGACCCATTTGCTCGTTGGGCATCACTCCCTGCATGGGGATTTCAACGCTCAGGCTTGCAGGAGCATATTTATAGGTTTTGGTAGCTGCCCCCCCATAGACTTCCCGCGTGACAGGGACGGAGAAATACTTCACAACCAGACCTGCCATTTTCCTGGCTGTTTCGTCTCTTTTGCCATCCCAGAAAAACGCCTGGGGCATACCATACCCAACCTGGAGCAAACTGTAACCACGAGCGCCGCCTGGTGCAGCAGCCGAATAAATCATGTTTCGGCCCGCTAAAGAGGTTAGCGAACCCAGAACCTCAGCCTCCGACAAGTCGGCCCGAGCTACAATCTGATCTGCCCCCACTACCTCCAGCGGGGCCAGGTCATTGGGGATGGCCAGAGCCACCCGGGCCTCAATCGGGCTGAACATCTCCTTGAGCATATCTATGAGGGCATCGCTGTATGGATAGCCCATAATCAGATCTTTGAGATGTTCGGCCAACCGAATATAGATGTCGTTCAT
>CAYOWC010000404.1:1262-3869 GCA_964407525.1 uncultured Desulfobacteraceae bacterium
CCAAACCGTCAATTGTTCCCGGAAAATTTTTGAGTTGTGACGGATATCCACCGGGAACGATTTATGAAAAAGGATGGTATTGATTTTCCCGGTCAAAGGATTTGCCGCAGCCAGATTCAGCAACTCTCTGCGGATTTTTCCCCGGCGCCATTTCAACCGGGACGTCCCTTTTTCCAGTTCAATACAGATGACAGGTTTCTTATACCCCTTCGCACCAATTCCCACAAGAGCACTCCTGAATACGGCAGGATGGCAGTTAAAAATGGCTTCGCAGGGAATGGTAAACATGGGCGCATCATGAGGATCTGTAAGCACCCGATGGGATTTTCGCCCGCAAAACCAGAATCGACCTTTTTCATCTTTCCACCCCACATCTCCCATACGGTGCCAGAATCGATCTCCATCCTGGATTTTCGAAAGGGCATCGTCCTTGGGTCTCTTGTAATATTCGCTTGTAACCAAAGCTCCGCTGACCACGATCTCACCGATTTTCCCATCTTCTATCTCAAGATCGTTAGACCATCCTAAAATAGGATCGTCACTGATCCGGATGATATGCACGGGAATGTTATTGATGGGACGTCCTACACATATACCGTACCCTTCCTCGCTTAAATACCTGGTTTCCGATAAAATTTCACTGCCTGAAATGGACAGTACGGGAACAGCCTCAGTAGCTCCGTAAGGGGTTTGTATTTCGGCATCTTCGCCAAGGATAGCAGAGAATTGTTCGATGTTGGCCGGAAATACGGGAGCACCTGCGCATATAACCCGTTTGAGGGAAGGGACTTTAATCCCTTTTTTTTTGCCGTAAGCGCCTACCCTGTTCAGAAGGGCAGGAGACGCAAACATGTTCGTGACACCCTGATTACGTATCGCCTCAACGATCTTTTCAGGGTTAACGAAGGCCGGTCTGGTGGGATCCATGTCCGGGATGACGGAAGTAATTCCCAGAGCGGGCCAGAAAAGCGCAAAAAGCGGAAAGGTGGAAAGATCAATTTCATCCCCCGTCAAGTTGAGGTGCGTACTGATTTGATGGAGCTGCGCATCAAAATTTCCATGGGTATAGATCACCCCTTTTGCCGGTCCAGTACTGCCTGTGGTAAAGAGGATGGCGGCCATATCATCGGTTCCGGTATCAGCCATTTCCAATGGGCTGCAACTTCCCTTCATGAGCCCACGAATGGTGTATCCACCCCAGAACCATCTTTTTCCTGCAGTGACAAAGATTTTGATGTTTTTGAAAAAGGAAGGCAGAATTTTCCGCAGCACATGGGCAAGGGGAATGCCTATGAATGCCTCGGGATCACTTTCTTTCAGGCAGGCAGCCATCCTGCGCACACCCATACCGGGATCAACCACCACGGGAATAGCCCCCGCCTTGAAAAGGGCAAAAATAATCGTGAAGAATTCCAGGGAGGGTTTTACCATCAATATGGTTCGAACGCCCTTTGCGACCCCCTTACTCACGAGGCCCGCGGCCAGCCGGTTCGATTGCTCGTCCAACTGCTCAAAAGTCAGGTGAGCATACGCAACCCTTCCTGCTTTGTCTCTTCCTGTGGGACAGATGACCGCTTTCCGGTATGGGTGAATTTTCGCAATTTTTGTTAGACGGGTGGCGATGTTTGCTTCAGGCATACAGGCATCCTTCATCCATAAAGTGTAAACTACTTTCGGCCTTTATCATGGTTTCGGCCAAGATTGTAGGTGCGACTCCAGTCGCACAGGGTCGGTGTTCGATGTGCGACTGAAGTCGCACCTACAGGAGATCTCGGATAATGCAGGATGGCCGAAACAATGATCAAAGCCCTGCTTTCTCTCGTTCACACGCTGGATTGTGGGAATCAGATGGAATAATCAGTGCGGGTTGTTTCGGAGAAATTTCCGGAGGATGGGGACAATATTTCTCCATTCATCTTCCAGAACATAATGCCCGGCTTTCTCGAACAGATGAACTTCTGCTTCAGGAAATCGCTGTCGCCAGAGGGCCAGATACGACGTATCAAAGACAAAGTCACGTTTTCCCCAGAGAATAAGCATGGGGACATGGGAGAGGAGATGGAGATTTTCTCCCGTTTCTTCCGCCATTCCATAACTTGGGTCCGTTTTCCACAGGGGAATGTCCTGGACAAATTTCAGCGTAGCCACTCTGTTTTTCCAACTATTGTAGGGAGCAATGAATCCTCTTTTTACATCCTTCCCCAGTTTCTTCCCCGGAGCCATGAGAAGAGCGCCCCGTGCGAAGAGATTCATTCCAAGAACGGCGGGAACGGCAAAGGGAGTGAGATTGCGAACTATTTTCAGGCGCAGGGGCAGTTTTTTTCCGTGCGGTTTCAAAAAAGCGGCCGTATTCATAACCACAATACGACGTATTCGCCGGGGATGCCTTACCGCATAGGCCATTCCGATCATTCCTCCCCAGTCGTGGACAATCAGGGTGATCCCGGCCCGAAGCTGTAATTTATCTAAGAATTGTTCCAAGTCGTCCACACGGTTTTCGAGCCTGTACCCATATTGTTCAGGGGACGGTTTTTCCGAAAGACCGCAGCCGATATGGTCAGGGACGATGGCTCTGAAAGAGTCAGAGAGCCCTTGGACAAGATTCCT
>CAYOWC010000405.1:0-3865 GCA_964407525.1 uncultured Desulfobacteraceae bacterium
TTTTTCAATTTTTTTGTTGCACGTATGTTAGTGAACGTTCGCCGTCACCTCACGGAATTTTGTACCATCACTTTGACGCCAATGCGCCGGTCGGAATTCGAGCAAAAACGGGAGAGAAATCTCCGGTCACCCATTGGACAGTAGAACTGACGGGCTTGGTTGTTTCTTGCTGATTTTCCATAGCCAGAGCCGCCGGATTTTTTTCGTAGAATGCGGGTGGCTCATAGGACCATCCGTTTTGAAGCCGAACTTCTTCTTTCTTCAGGTTGTGGTATAGATACCTCCCAGCTAATGGGGCAAATAGCCTTGTCTTCCAACCAAACTCCCGGTAAAGTCTTTTAAGGAGCCTATCCATTTTTTCCTCAACAGGTTCCTTACCCCGGGACCATTTTTTCATTGCCCAGACCGCACCCGCGTAGGTGGTTCGAAGCGTTTTTCCCTTCAATGCAAAACGGCTTCGCACCCGTTTATCAGGATGATTTTTATATTTCCGGCAACCATTGAGTGTGGTCCGAATCAAACGGGCAAGACTGGGGCCGTTGACCTCAAAATCCCGACGAAAGGCATTGAGAAGATATTGTTCTTCCTGGCCGTCGCGGATTTGTTTGTGCCTGTAATTGAAGCGATATTGTCCATGGGTATCTGCAACCGGAAACTCTGATTCAGGAAGCAGCGTTCCGTCTGCTTTGTGCTGCGCGTGCAGTTGCGTACCGGGAATCGGCGTGTAAAGCATGAATTGGTGGAAATCCGTATCATGGCTGATCGCATAGTCTATAACTTGATCAATATTTTCGGGAGTATGGTTTTCCATCCCGATAATGGACGATCCCAGGACACAAATGCCGTGGGACTGTAGATGGCGGACGAAGGACCGGGTATCCACCTTCCGAAGCTTCTGATACTGACTGTCCTCACCTTCCAGCCCGGTCCAAACCCAGGAAACCCCCAACCCCACCAGTTGTTCGATGGTATAGCTTTTTAAGACACGGGCGGAACTGAAGATATATAAGGACCAGCTTTTCTGGTTTTTCTCCATCAGTTCCAGTAATCGAAGGGCCCTCTTGCGATGCAGGAGAAAATTCTCGTCCAGGACAAAAAAAGATTGGGTTTTAAGTTTATCTTCAATCCCTTGCATCACACTGAACAATTCGTCCCCTGTTTCGTAAAAATTGAGAAATTTACCTTTTCCTCCAAACATGGCGGAAGTGGAACAAAAATTACAGCCCACGGGACAGCCCACGGAGGGGATTAAGATAGCTGCAGTTTCTTTAGGCTTTTCGCTCAACGGGACGCCCATGATCCGCGTACCGTTCCCCGAAGAGACCACTGGATGCCTGATCGGCGCCGACACGTCCTGCCCTAGGAATTTTCGGAACCATTGGACACCATCTCCTTTAACAATATGGTCCGCATCAATTATTTCATGGACATTCTCCTTGCTTACCACATGTCCGCCCACAACAACCGTTGCATTTGGCTGGTATTTTCTGACAAGGTCACACATCCTTTTAACCTTCCCAATATTCGGGATGATGGAACTGATCCCTACAATGTCATAGGCACTATTTTGGAGCTCTTTGATAAAACGATCTTGAGAGGGAAAGTCCAGGAGGGTGCATGGGGCGTCAATATTCGCCTGAAGCAGCATCAATCCAAAGGACCGATGAAACATGCGAAGGGAAAAGGCGCCTTGTGCTCTAGTAACCTGATTCTGATAAAGCTCCATAGGATTGAGCTTGCGGCTTCCATAGGGATCGTCCTTCGCATAGGGCCCAAAAACGCTTGACAATAGTACTTTGGCACGAGTTCCAAGCCTGTGAACAGCCTGTGTCTGCATCATTTATTTCTCTCCACATTCATGGTTATTGGTTATTAGTCATCGAAATCTTCGCTTACCCGGAGTCTCGCAAGCTCACTTACCTGGCCTGCCCCGTGAAATACCCGAAGGGTCAGCATAGCGTATTTCACTGGGGTCATTAGTAACTGATAACCGGCAATTGTTTTCCAATCACTACGTACTGCCTACTGGAAATTGGTAACTTGAACTAATGTGGTTATACTAGTACAATAAAAAAGAAGCTTAAAGACCTTCAGAGATGTTTTACAAAAGTTTTACAAATCGGACGGATTCCCTAATGAAACAAGCCAAGTGGTTTCTTCACCCCATTCTGATATTTATCTTCTCTATTGCCGCGGTGGCTTTGTCCCTCTTCCTGTATATTTACTGGTATGTGGAGGTCAGTGCAGGACTGAAAAAAGTCATTCAAAAGGCCAACCTCGATCCTGGACAGGCTCTGGCTTCCCAGACCTGGGTGGTGATTTTGGTGCTGTCCATTCTTGTGGGAATCATTCTGGTGGGAATATTCATTATTTTTGTTTACAACCAGAAAACATTACAACTCTATCGGCTCCAACGAAATTTCATTAACAATTTCACCCACGAACTAAAGACCCCGGTCACCTCATTAAAATTGTACCTTGAGACATTTCGCAAATATGAATTTTCCAGAGAAGATCAACTTAAATATATCGCGTATATGGTTCAAGATGCAGACAGGCTATCCGAAAATATCAATAGGATACTGAATCTTGCCAAGGTTGAAAGTAAAACCTATGGCGGAAAATTCAGTAAAGAGAACCTGGTCAGAGTGGTTGAACGGTTTACCCAAAAAAACAAACATCTTTTCGGAAATTGTGAAATCAACATAAATCATCCTTCTGAAGGCTCTTTTTCATATCGCATCAATCTCTCTTTATTTGAGATTCTTTTGATGAATCTGTTCACCAATGCCGTCAAATATAACGAATCCGAAGTCCCAAAATTAGACATTGCCTTTGAACGCACAAGCAAGGTCTTGAGCATTCGTATTAAAGATAACGGCATCGGTATTCCAAAGCCTGAAATCAAGAGGGTTTTCAAAAAATTTTACCAGGTCGGCCGGTCGGACGACATGTCTGCCAAAGGCACCGGATTGGGACTTTACCTTGTTGAAAGCATTGCCAGAATTCATAAGGGGAAGGTGTCGGCCGAATCAGAAGGAAATGGAAAAGGATCTATTTTTACGGTAGCTCTACCTTCAAAACCACTTCAGACAGAAGTGAAATGAAGGGTGTAAGGAGAAAAAGAATATGGGTAAAAAAAGGATCCTGGTGGTGGAAGATGAGGCCCACCTGGCTGAGGGATTGAAACTGAACCTGTCTCTTAAGGGATATGATGTGAGAGTGGCAGCGGACGGCATTTCGGGTCTTAAAAATTGGAAGGAGTGGCAGCCGAACTTGATCGTGCTGGACATCATGCTGCCTGGAATTGACGGACTGTCGGTCCTGCGAAATATCCGCCAGGCAGACAAGCGGCTTCCGGTTCTAATCTTGTCTGCCAAAGGAGATTCCGATGACAAAATTAAGGGGTTTTCCTGCGGTGTGGACGATTATCTTGCAAAGCCCTTTAACCTGGAGGAGTTTTTACTTCGGGTAGAGCGACTTTTGACTCGGGGCGCATGGTCCCAGGAGGAGATGAATTTCAACGGAAATAAATTTTCATCTTTGCCGCGAATTTACAAATTCGGATCTAACAGAATTGATTTTGACACCCTGACTGCTCACGGCCCATCCGGCCAGATCAACCTGACCGATCAGGAAGCCAGACTTCTCAAGGTTTTCATTGCCTATCGCGGCAAGCCGCTTTCAAGAAGCAGACTTCTGGAAATCGGCTGGGGATATTCAAAGGAAACATCCACCCGCACCGTGGATAATTTCATTGTCCGGTTTCGAAAATATTTTGAGGAAAACCCCAAGAAACCGTTCTATTTCAAAAGCCTCCGATCTGTGGGATACATCTTTAAGCATGATCCTGACTCGGATGGCC
>CAYOWC010000406.1:0-1756 GCA_964407525.1 uncultured Desulfobacteraceae bacterium
ACCATGGCTCTTGTGGAACGGGCCGCCCACTGCCTGAATCTCAGCAAAGTTCCGCCGACCCTGGCAAAAGGGGTGGGAATCGAATCCACCTTTCTCCTCACGGAAATTCTCAACCGTATTGACCTGCCTCCATTCAAGGCCATTCCCGATAAGGAATTGATGGTAGACGAAGGCTGGTCCCGGTGGACCATTCCTCACACGGAAATTGCCATCGCCAGAGTTTCTGAAGGATCCCATGAGGGAGAATATCTTTTTACACCAAAGACCGTGACTCGTTTGCACAACTTCTATGAACGGGTGAAGCACCTCCCTTACAAACCGGATACATGGGGAATGCCCTATGAATCTTATATTTTTTCTCCGGGCCGGATGATTCCCCACGAATGGATCGAGAAACTTCCTGCATGGACCAAAAAGCCTTTTTTTAACCAGACATTGTGGCAGTGGACGGGCTTATTCTTTTTTCTGCTTCTGGCCGGACTGATAGTCTGGTTCTTCTATCGATGGGAATACGCTCGAAAAACATCTGAAAGCACTGGCATGTCGCCTTGGCGGTTCGGCAAACTTCTCTTTCCTTTGAGCGGCATGGCTTCAGCATGGCTCATCGAAACGTTCATCGACGAACAGTTGAATATAACGGGACTGCCCCTGTCCGTAACCAAAATCGGGTTGATGCTGGTGTTCTTTGTTTTCGCGGGAATCGCCATCCTCATATTGGGAAATATCCTGGTGAATGGCATCACCGCATCTCCCCGACTTCAGAAAAGAAGCATCGACAACAACCTGATGAGGCTCAGCCTTCGAGTCCTCACGTTGGTCATGCTGTTCGTACTCTACTGGTACGCGGCCGATTATTTTGGCCTCTCGGTCACGGCGGTCTTCGCATCCGCCGGGATCGCCGGTCTGGCCATTGCCATGGCGGCAAGGGAAACTCTGGCTAATTTTTTCGGAGGTATCAGCATCCTTCTTGACAAACCCTTTACCACCGGAAACTACATTATCCTGGATTCCGGCGAACGGGGTGAAGTGGTAGACATCGGTCTTCGCAGCACCCGCATGCTGACCAGGGATGAAATTCTTATCTGCATTCCCAACTCGGTTATTACCAACGTTAAAATCGTCAATGAAAGCGCCCCTGCTCCACGATTCAGGATACGAATCAAAATCGGTGTGGCCTATGGAACGGACGTGGAACAGGTAGAAGAAATCCTCATGAAACTGGCGAAGAATAACGAATTGGCGGCAAACAACCCGGCGCCTCGCGTGCGGTTCAGGGCTTTCGGAGACTCTTCTCTTGATTTCGAACTGCTCTGCTGGGCCCGTCGCCCCGAAGAGAAAGGCCGGCTCATCCATTCATTGAACAAAGAGATTTACCATGACTTAAATGAAACCGGTATTAACATCCCTTTCCCACAAAGAGATGTTCACATCTTCAAACCATCTGAAATGACGCCTGAAGCGTCTGAAGGTGGGATGAAAAAAGGATAATCAAATCATTCACAGAAAGATGACACAATGAAAGGAGACTATAGATGAGCAAAGGATCGGAAAGCACCGTTTTTTATTTTGATGAAACGGGACCTGTCAATACGGAAAAGACCCTGGAGATCGCTCTTGCCAGTGCCGGGGAAATGGGTATCGATAAAATTGTTGTAGCTTCCTCCACGGGAGACACAGCCCTTAAACTTCGAGAGATGGCCGGGGATGCCATACAAATCATCGCGGTTACATACAACGCAGGCAGCCGCTTTCAATC
>CAYOWC010000406.1:1856-3845 GCA_964407525.1 uncultured Desulfobacteraceae bacterium
GCCGATCTGTTCAAGGCCAAAATCAAAGCCCTGCTCTGTATGCCCGGCTGAAATTATTTGTAACAGGTCACCGCGCATCGTTCATTCAGATGGTGCCCGGTGATGTAGGATATTCTTATCGGGGAACGAGAACCTGGTAAAATTTCCGAAAATAGTCCCATCCCGACCATAGAGTCATGATCAGGGCCGCCCACAGGACAATCATCCCGGTCAGGTGGAAGTTGATTCCCCCGTAGGTGTAGTGAATACAAAGCGCCGTCAGGGCAATTGACTGCAGAAACGTCTTGTATTTTCCAAGCCGACCGGCCTGAATCACGATTCCATCGCTTGCAGCAATCCCTCTCAGCCCTGTAAGAGCCATTTCCCTCGCGATAATGATGACGACCATCCAAGCCGGAATACGGCCAAGGGGAATGAGCATGATCATAGTAACAGAGACCAATATTTTGTCTACCAGCGGATCGAGGAACTTCCCCAGAACGGTCACCTTTCCATATTTTCTCGCTAAAAAACCGTCAAGGATATCCGTTAAAGATGCAACGGCAAAGAATAGGGCCGCCATGAAACTTCCCGTTTTTCCTGGAAAAAAAAGGCAGATAAGCACCACGGGAACGCAGGCTAGTCTGGACAGGGTCATCACGTTTGGAAGCGTGAGAATAGTTTTTTTTAGTTCTTTTTTCATGGACCTTTTTTGTTGCCCTTATATGCCTTGTAAAGCTGCATCACCTTGTTCACAAAGGCCCTGGTTTCAGGAAATGGAGGGATTCCCTTGTAGAGTTCAACATTCCGGGGTCCGGCATTATAGGCTGCCAAGGCCAGCCTCTTATTGTTTTTAAACCGTTTTAACATGAGGCTGAGATATCTTACGCCCCCAAAGATATTCTCCTCCGGATCGAAGGGATTTTCCACAGCCATATCGTTTGCCGTCTGCGGCATGAGCTGCATCAATCCCTGGGCGCCATCCTCGGAAACCGCCTGATGATCAAAACCGGATTCAGCCTTGATCACGGCTTTGATGAAATAAGGATCTATACCGAACTGTTTCGAAGCCTGCTTGATGATATGACCATGTTGACTGATAAACCGGTCGGCATTCTTGACAGCAGTCTTCATGAAAATTCTATATCTGTTGTCCGTCCTCACATTGGTGAAGTGCCAAACCCCATTTTTATCCACATACTTGTAGATGTCCGCAGAAACTTGAGGAGATGTCAAGAACGAGAGTGCAAATCCCGCGGTTATCCAAAAAAGGAATTTCAGCCGTTTCATTTATCACCTAAAAGCTGCAATTAGCTCTTAGCTATCAGCCGTTAGCTTAAAGATCTCAAGCATTTGAATGACTTTTTTTCGTGCGGGGATTCTCACTTTTTGATGCTAACCCATTGCGCCCTAAGTCACTGATTTTGTGCGGCTAATAGCTAAAGGCTAACCGCTAATTGCATCTTTTAAGTATCAGACAGATTTCTTCCAGTCTGCCAGGAAATTAGCCAGGCCGATATCCGTCAACGGATGTTTCGCCAGCTGTTTAATGACCTTAAAAGGAATCGTAGCAATATCCGCACCCATGAGAGCCGAATCCAGCACGTGCAGCGGGCTTCTTATGCTGGCCACAATAACTTCGGTATCAAAGGCATAGTTTTCATAGATCGTGAGGATCTGTTCCACCAGTTCCATCCCCACATGATTGATATCATCCAGCCTCCCCACAAACGGGCTGATATAAGCAGCGCCGACCTTGGCAGCCATCAGGGCCTGCACAGGGGAAAAACAGAGGGTAACATTCGTCTTGATTCCTTCATCAGTCAGGATTTTGACAGCTTTAAGACCCTCTTCAATCAGGGGAACCTTCACCACAATATTGTCGGCAATCCCAGCAAGGTCCCTCGCCTCCTGAACAATACCGTCCGCATCAACGCTCACCACCTCGGCGCTGACGGGGCCGTCAACGATCCCGCATATCTCTTTGATCAGTTCTTTGAAATCTTTTCC
>CAYOWC010000407.1:0-3775 GCA_964407525.1 uncultured Desulfobacteraceae bacterium
ACCCTTCTTTTTTCAAGATGGCCGCCAGGAGTTTCCGATTAACCATATTGTCATCAACAATGAAAATTTTTTCAGGCATTAGAGTACCCCCGAAACCAGATTTTCTTGTTTAAACAGTTCGCGAAGAAAGGTCGCTTTTCCTACCTTATTCTTCTTGATGTGGAGAGATCAAGTCCTTTTCGATCAAAGCCGCTATAAAAAGTTCCTGCTGCATCTCAAACCGTTCAAGCAGATTTTCAGCTTCGGAAAACCGCTTTTCTTCTCCGGAAATTTCAAGATCACAGCTTGTTTCAAACAGGTGCACCGCACCGATATTTCCTGCAGCCTCCTTGAGACTCAGAGCAGATTCCTTAACAAGAATTCCGTCGCCGACCTCAATCCCCTTGCGGATTTCCCTGGTCTTCGAGGCTAGATCCTCAAGGAAAAGGCCCATGATCTCGCGCAAGAGATCCATGTCTCCGTCTACCATTTCTTTGGCCTTTAAAAAGTCAAACCCCGTTTTCTTCTCTTCACTATCACCATCAGCAAAGGATGTTTCTGCAATGTCTTTGTTTTCAGCAAGTAGGGGATTCAAAGGTGATTCAAAATCGGGCGAAGACATTTCAGCTTCGTCAATAGGCTGCCAATTTTTTGATTTTTTAATGCCCATGTTCGACAACCGAAAAGGAAGGAGCAGGTGAAAAACAGTACCCGGACCACCAGGGTCAGAAGGGGATATTCCAGCAACCCGGAATTTTTCAGGAAGAGGACTTTCCAACCAGATACGACCTCCCATAATCTCCGCCATCTGGCTTGAAGTGGTCAATCCGAGCCCCATTCCCCCATATTTTCGTGTGGAAGAGCCATCAGCCTGGCTGAATTTTTCAAATATCTTCTCTGCCATATCTGGAGGAATTCCAACGCCGGTATCAGCAACCGTAATGTGAAGGGACATGGAGGATTCTTCCAGGTTCTCCACCTGCACCGATATGCTTATGTTCCCATAATCCGTAAATTTGACTGCATTTTCTCCAAGGTTAGAAACGATCTGCCTAAATCGTCCGGAATCGCCAACAATCAGAGAAGGCATCCCGGGAGGAATTTCAAAAAGAAAGTCAAGGCCCTTTTCATGTGCCTTCAGCGCCACCTTATTATCGATATTTTTCAGGATTTCTTGCAGGTCAAAGGCCTTTTCTTCCAACTTCAAACTACCGGATTCAATCCTCGAAAACTCCAGAATATCATTCAAGACCTCCAGGAGCGAATCGGCAGAGAGCTTCATCATAACCAGGTACTCTTTTTGCTCGCTGTTCAGCTCCGTATCCATCAACAGGCTCGTCATTCCTACGATACCGTTCATGGGGGTACGTATTTCGTGGTTGATATTGGCTAAGAACTCGCTCTTGGAGATATTGGCTTCTTCGGCTTTTATCTTGGCCACCATCAATTCATCCGATTGTTGTTTGAGCCTCGTAATGGACTCCCTGGCCAGATTGACGGACGCGCGGGTCCGGTTCTGAAGTTTCTCTGCCGTTCTGGCCGTGAGGCAGATATACAGATTAAGCATATAAATAATGCATATCTTTGGAACTTCAAAAGAAAGGGAAATATGGCGATGATCCACAAAATAAAGGAATAAGAGAAGCCCTATGTATATGGCAACAGAAAGATGCGCAAACCAGAGAACTCTCCTAAAACTCGTGTTCGCCTGATCCGCCACCCTTACGACAAAAAGGAGAAAGAGAAAGCTTTTCTGTCCGCCGGAGAGATACACCGCTAAGGCAAAGATTAGAATATCTGTACACAAAAAAAGAAATCCAAGGTCAAAACGGCCGGTTTTCCCGAAATACCGATAGAGAAGAAGCCATGAAATAAGGGAGTAGAGGGACGCTATCGCTGAAAACTGCAGACAGGCAGACCACGATAAGACTTTGAAAAGATAGTAGTTATGTACCAGAATGAAAAAAGCGATCCCTGCAAATCCAACGATGCGAAGAACCGGAAATTGCATGGCGTTAAGGGAATACCGGGCAGCCCGCTTCCTTTTTTCCGCTTTCTCGGGATCCAGTTCCAACGCGATGGACAACTGGGGTCTGTTCCCGTTTTCGCCCTGATTTTGTAAAGCAGCCATCCACTAACTCCCATTTTCCATAAGATTCTCGATGGCCTCAATCAATTTTGGAACCTGGATCGGTTTGGACACATATCCATCCATCCCAGCATCGAGGCATTTCTCCCTGTCTCCAGCCATGGCGTGGGCGGTCATTGCAATAATGGGAATGTGCCCTCCCGAAGTTTTTTCTTTTTCCCTGATTGCCGCAGTAGCCTCAAATCCGTCCATTTCAGGCATCTGCACATCCATCAGGACGGCATTAAATTTCTCTTTTTCGAATAATGCAACGGCCTCTTTCCCGTTCCAGGCCGCAACGACGGTATAGCCCCTTTTTTTAAGCAGATTCATGGCCAGTTTCTGGTTCACCGGGTTATCTTCCGCCAGGAGAATATGAAGGCTTCTCCTGCTCTCGCGAAGGGTGTGTTTCGTAACCAGCCCGTTCCCCCCTTTTTCAGGCAACTGTTTGTCAAAAAGCGTCAGGATCGTATCCAAAAGATCCGACTGACGGACCGGTTTTGACAGGTATGCCGATATACCAAGTTCCCTGCATTTTTCAGCATCGCCTCGCACACCAACAGAGGACAACATGATAATACTTGGAACAGGTGTTTTCAGAGCTTTCGTAATATCGCTTGTAATCTGAAAACCGTCCGATTGGGAAATATGTCCGTCCAGAAGAATGAGTTTGAACGATTCATTGTTTTTTTCGGCCTTGTCTAATATCTCAAGGACGTTCCGACCTTCCACGAGGGTTGGTTTCATACGCCAGTTAGCCAGAATTTCTTCTAATATGGAGAGATTCGTGGCATTGTCTCCCACCACAAGAACCCGCATTTCTTCAAGGTCTTCCCAGTCAGATCTGACCTTGGGAAAAACGTTTTTCTGCATACCAAATTCTGCCGTGAAATGAAAAATACTTCCTTTTCCCGGTTCGCTTTCCACCCATAATTTTCCATCCATCATTTCAACCAGTTTAGACGAAATGCTCAACCCCAGACCGGTCCCCCCGTATTTGCGCGTGGTGGTTTCATCAGCCTGGGCAAAAGCACCAAAGATGCCGCCTTGCTGTTCTTCGGGTATCCCTATACCGGTATCCTTCACTTGAAAATGAAGGCAAACCTTGTTTTCGGTTTCACTATCCACATCAACAATGACCACCACTTCACCTTTGTCCGTGAATTTTATAGCGTTTCCAGCCAGGTTCACTACAATCTGCCGTAACCGACCGGGATCCCCCTTTAACGCCACAGGCGTCTCTTTTGCAATGCGAACGGCCAGCTCAATTCCTTTCTTATGGGCCAGGAAGGCCAGATTCTTGACCATATTTTCCAGGTTATCAGTGAGATTAAAGTCAATCATTTCGAGTTGGAGCATGTCTCCTTCCATCTTTGAAAAATCCAGGATATCATTGAGCAGAGAAAGAAGGGAATCCGCCGAGCTCTTTACCATGGACAGATATTCCCCCTGCTCACTGGTAAGGTGGGTGTCCAGACAGAGATCGGTCATACCGATAATCCCATTCATGGGAGTTCTGATATCGTGGCTCATATTCGCAAGGAAAAGGCTTTTTGCTCGATTGGCTTTTTCAGCGCTCTCTTTCGCCAAAGCCAATTCCTGCTGGGCTGCTTTCAGTTCTCGAACAGCATTTTCCAATTCCTGATTTTTCTGGACAGCATTTTCGAA
>CAYOWC010000408.1:0-3727 GCA_964407525.1 uncultured Desulfobacteraceae bacterium
TCTTAGGGTAAATGCCCCGCCGCTTGCAGCGTCGAGTCATCCCGGACACTGATCCGGGATTCAGCAAAATTTGCTACCGGAGTCTCGCAGGCTCGCTTACCTGGATTCCGGCCTTCGCCGGAATGACGATAGGTACCCCGTGGCCTTTCAGGGGGGCATTGTTGTTTACGGGTTGTAATGGTCTTTTTTGGTCGGAATTAAGATTTGATTCTTAATGAAGAAAATAATTGACAAAAAGAAACCTTGGTGATAAAGGTTCATGCAGCTGGACTTTACCGAATGCCCCGTCATTTTTTGTATGCAGATCATCGACGAGGTTTTTTTTTGAAGTTTCTTCTATCAAAATTGACCTATGTAATGTTTTCGTAGGTGGCCACTTGTATGATTCAGATATAGCGGCGAGGTTATGAGTTGGGGTTATGAAGTTATGATGGGGAACAGATTCCGGGCAGTATGCTTCTTGACATTTCTGGGCTTGTTTTTGTTTTCAGCAGGGAACATTGTTTCGGCTGCTGAAACCGGAGCCCTTGAACAATTACTGGAGTTATTCGAAAAAAAGGGAGCCATTACCGAAAAAGAGGCTGAAAAAATCAGGCTTACGATCCAACAGGATCGTAAGCGGTTGGAAGGAAAAGAAAAAGCTGTTCAGGAAAAAGAAAGGGCGTTGCTGAAAAAAGAAAAAGAACTAGCGGAAAAAGAAAATGCCCTGATGAAAAAAGAGCAGGCGTTAGTGAAACAGTCGCCTTCCGTAACTGACAAGTCGCCGGGAAAAAAGGAGTCTGAAACGACCCTCAAGTCTTCTCCCCCTGAAAGCACTGCCGCTGAAAAAGACAAAGACAGTATCGGTTCTTCTCTTGAGGCAAGATTTGATGATGGTTTCTACCTGACTTCGCCTGATAACAAGAAGTATTCCCTGCGAATCGGCGGCCTTCTTCAGACGGATTACCGCTATTTTGATTACGAGAATGCAAAAGATCCCGAGAAAAACCGGTTCGATATTCGGCGAGCGCGGTTGCTTATAAAAGGCGACTTTTTTGATCGATTTTCCTACAAGTTCCAGTATGAATTTCAGGGCGCCGGAAGCAGACGTCTTTTGGATGCCTACGTGGATACCCGAATCCTTCCCTATTTCCAGGTTCGGATAGGGCAGTTTAAAACGCCGTTTGGCTTTGAACAATACTCGGCAGACAAGAATATCCCCTTTGCGGAAAGATCTATGGGATTTCTTTTGACTCCTCTGCGAGATGTGGGACTGATGGCTCATGGCTCCGTATGGGGGGACCGGATTAATTATGGATTAGGACTATTTAACGGGGACGGGTTTGACGATACGGTTGGCGGGGATGTGGATTCCCCTGAATTTGTGGGGCGGGTTGTTTTGTCTCCCTTTAAAAATCTGGGCATTTCCTTTGGTGAAGGTTTCCAGTTCGGGGGATCTTATAGCTACGCAAACGTGGATCGAAATAACGTCAATATCATAGATAAGACCACCGGGCTGACCACATTTTTTGATGTGAATGCATCTGCCAAATTCAACATCATTCGAGAAGCCAAATCACAAACACGGTATGGGGCAGAGGCCGCATGGTGTTATGGGCCGTTGCTGGCCTGGGGAGAGTATGTGAATCTGCAGTATTCGGATGTCCAGACCAGTTCGGATCAGTTCAATATAAATATTAAAGAGTATTATGGGGCCTTGCTCTGGATGGTGACGGGAGAAAGGCCGTCCATGAAAAACGGAAGGATTCGGGGCATCAGGCCCAAAAGAAATCTCTGGCAGGGAGGATGGGGGGCTCTGGGTCTGGCCTTTCGCTATGATGTCTTCAACGGGGGAGACTCTGCCTACGAGTATCTGTTTGAGGCGGGAGATTCCGTCCAGAAGGCGACTGCATACACTGTTGCACTGAACTGGTATCTCAATCCCTATGTCAGGCTTCTCATTGACGCCACAAGGACCGATTTTGACCGTCCTTTGCTTATCGACCGGGACTCCCTCACGGGAGAGGCCATTTACAGTGACAGGGAAGATGTGTTTACCGGAAGGTTTCAATTGCAGTTTTAATGGCAACTATAAACAATTAAGGAGGGAAAAATGAAAAAAATCGGTGTTGTTTTTGGGTCATTATTAATGATGATCTTCATGGGCTCGGTAGCTTTTTCGGCCTATCATCATGAAGGGGAAATTGATTCTCCGAATTTTCTGGCTCAGTATCCGGAAAAAGCAGGGACGAAACTGGATCATTGCGCCACGTGCCATACGGGAGGAGAATACGAGAAAAATGGGAAGATGGTAAGTCTTGGAAGCTGCCAGTGGTGCCACCATTCATACGGGTACGATGGCAGTGGAAATATTGTGGATACCCTGAATTCTTATGGAAAAGATTATTATACGAATGGCAGGAGCCAGGCGGCGCTGGCCGCCATTGAGGGCCTTGACTCCGACAAAGACGGATATAGTAATCTTACGGAAATTCAGGCCGATAAATACCCCGGAATTGCCGGTGATGATCCTTCAAAAGTTCCGGCGCCCAGCCGTGTCTATTCCAAGGCCCAGTTGGAAGCTATGACCCAACACACCCAGTTCATGCTGATGAATACCGCCCGATCGGGCGATTTTTATGTCGAATACACTGGAGTTCCGGTCGAGGATCTCCTTGAGGATGCAGGAATCCTGGATTCCGCCACAGGAATCACAGTATTTGCACCGGATGGTTGGTCAAACTATCATCCCCTCGAAGAGGATGCTGATCCAGAGCTTTACCACGTTAGAGGTCTTTACCCCCAGGCTCAGTATTACTATGATATTCAGGCAGACCAGGCTTTGAACCCTTTGTCCGGATGGTGTGATTACAGCGCCCCATCATGCTCGGGGCGAAATCATCAGGATCTCATCACCAATACGAACGGTTTGAAAATGCTCCTTGCTTTCAAACGAGAGGGGCAGGATTTGATCCCGGGTATTTTGGCCGATGACAATAAACTTGACGGGGAAGGCCCATTCCGACTGGTTCCACCACAGAAAGTGCCAAGTGCTCCCGATCAGGCCAGCAATGCCGATGATCAGGACGTTACCTGGCCCTATAATTATGATTGGGATCACAGTGCCGGCGCTGCTTCAAGGAGCGCAACAATTATCAGAGTGGAGCCCCTGCCCGAAGGGACTACGGACATCGATATCCTGGAAGCAGGCTGGGACTATGTGGATGATGAAAAAATAGTGATTTATGGAGCCATAGAAGACTTGAATGCCCCGGTTCCGAGTATTAGGATCAATGGTCAGACGGGAACCGTTGCAGTCGCCTCGGGAGATACGGTGTCGGTTACTGTCAATCTTGATTCGGGGAGCCGAACCGGCCAGATAGCTGATTGGTGGGTTGCTGCCACCTATGGAAGCGGTGACGAATTGTCTGTAATTTCTTATGTTCCCCCAAGTGGCTGGGTTCTTGGCCTTTCGCCATGCGTGCAGGGAGGCCTTATGGATCTGTCTACCCCTGTTACTGTATTTGCGGGCATTCTTCCTGTAGGGGCTTACGACTTTTATTTTGCGATCGACAGTAATACAGATGGGCTTCCCGATGCCACGTGGTATGACAAGGCGACAGTGAACGTCCAATAACCTTTATTTTTTCAGAACAAGGCAACAACCAGAAGCGGGGCCGGAAACGGCCTCGCTTTTTTTTTGTGGAATCAGGGGTTTGATCACATTTAGAAACGTGGATTTATGCAA
>CAYOWC010000409.1:0-3724 GCA_964407525.1 uncultured Desulfobacteraceae bacterium
TTCCAGGAACGGCTTTACTGTGTTCGATGGGTGGAAACCTATTGGGAAGAAAACCACCAGAGCAAACTGGTGGAAAAGATTCGCCGTCATTACTGCTCCGTGAATGAGGATGATCTGCGCAGGGAAGAGAGGGCACTGGAACTGCTCAGGGAACGATTTTCGGATTGGCAGGAAAAGGGATTCATTCCGAGTCGGGCGATTGAACGGGGTGGCGACAAAACAGAAGAGCCTATCAGAACAAGAGGCTGGACCCATTGGCATCATCTGTTTAATCCGAGGCAATTGTTGATGCATGGGCATTTTTTCTCACGTTTTTTTGCAGGTGGGCAATCATTTCGAGAAATCATTGTTGCAGCATGTTTATCTATTGGCGCTGCTGTTGACAGACAAGCAAAATTATGCGGATTAGATCCACACAAGTCCAAAGGCCCAGGGTCTATCCGTAATGTCTTTTATGATCAGGCTCTAAATCCTCAATATTCATACGGTGTCAGACCACTTGCCCGTTTGAAAGAATTTTATCAATCGGAATTTTCTTCTTCTCAGCGGGCAAAGGATTCTGTCCTTCAAACCAAGGATGCACGTCAACTGCTCGCAATTAATACCATTTGGATTACCGATCCTCCCTACGCTGATGCCATTATTTATCATGAACTGACAGCCTTTTTTCTTGCCTGGTATGAAAAGCAGCTGCCCAAAGCCTTTCCAGATTGGTACACCGACACCAAAATGGCCTTGGCTATCCGAGGTTCTGGTGAGGATTTCAAGCACGCGATGGTCGATTCCTACGCCAATCTCACCCGCCACATGCCCGACAATGGATTCCAACTCGTCATGTTCACACACCAAGACCCCTCTGTGTGGGCTGATCTGGCCATGATCCTCTGGGCTGCGGGGCTCAAGGTTACCGCTGCGTGGACCATTGGAACAGAAACTTCCTCCAGCCTGAAACAAGGCAATTACGTTCAAGGCACAGTCCTTCTCATCCTCCGCAAACGAACCACCAATGAAACAGCCTTCCTCGATGAACTCTACCCGGAAATCGAAGACGAAGCCCGTCGTCAACTTGACCAGATGCTGGCCTTAGATGACAAGGAAGACCCCAATTTTGCGGATACCGATTACCAGTTGGCGGCTTATGCGGCGGCCCTTCGGGTACTGACCAGTTACAGCGATATCGAAGGGCATGACATCCGGCATGAACTGTTCCGGCACAAACAGGCCGGGGAGGAGTCGGCATTTGAGCAGGTCATCAACCGGGCGGTGGAGATCGCCTCCGATCACCTCGTGCCCAAGGGGCTTGAAACCCGGTACTGGAAGGCTCTGCTTTCCCCGGAACGGCTGTACCTGAAAGGTCTTGAACTGGAGAAAAACAGGGAGGCGAGGGCCGGGGCCTATCAGGAACTGGCCAAGGGGTTTGGGGTAAAGGATTATACGGGGCTCTACCATAAAGCCAAAGCCAATGCGGTCCGCTTCAAGACCGGTTCCGAATTCAAGAAGACCGCTTTGGGCAACGGGGAATTTGGCGGCACCCCCCTGCGGAACATCCTGTTTGCCATCCACGAGACCGTTCGCACCGATGACGCCCGGCAGGGGTTGAACTGGCTGCGGGACGAAGCGCCCGCCTACTGGGAGCAGCGCAAACAGATGGCGGCCGTACTCAATTACCTTGCTGCTTTGTCCCACATTGCCCATATAGCCCCACTGGGAAAAAGATGCCGACGCGGCCCAGCGTTTGGCGGGCGCCGTGGCAAACGATCATGCAGGGGTGCTTTGAAACAGGAAAAAAATGTCTCGCGCAGAGACGCAGAGGCGCAGAGGTTTTTTTGGGTTATGTGGGTGTTGTTTCCGGCGGCGGTCGAGGCTGGAGGTTTCGTGAAAAGACCGCCATCGGCATTCTATCTATTCGTGTGATTCGTCTAATTCGTGGTTAAAAGATGATCCGACGGTTTTCCTCCAGACGGCAGAACCTCGATGCCGCTTTCATCAATGATCGATTGACCGGCGCCGTATCCTACGATCGGATTGCCGGATATTTTCGCTCATCCCTCCTTGAGATCGCCGGTGAACACCTGGAAAACCTGGATGGAAACATCCGGGTGGTCTGCAACTCCGATATTGACGCACGGGATGTCCTCACCGCGAAAGCGGCCCAGCAGGCGTTGCGCAAATCATGGTGCGCCGGTGAACCGGAAAAACTTCCGACCAATACCCAAGGCAGATTTCAACGGCTCTATGATCTATTGGCTTCCGGGAAAATGGCGGTCAAGGTCCTTTCGGATCGGGCCTTTGGGCTTATCCACGGCAAGGCGGGGATTATCCGATACGAGGATGGCCAAAGAACATGCTTTATGGGGAGTACCAACGAAAGCCTTTCCGCATGGAAGCTCAATTATGAATTGGTATGGGAGGATGATTCCGAAGAAGCCGTCCAATGGGTGGCGGAAGAATTCGACGCGCTCTGGTTCCATCCGGCGGCGGTCCTCCTCAGTGATTTTGTTGTGGCCGATATCGCGCGATTGTCCAGGCGGCGGGAAGTTTCAGTGGTTGATTGGAAGGATGATCCGGAAAGCGATCCGGCCTCCGGTGCGGTGGAAACGCCGGTCTATCGAAAAGAGTACGGCCTGTGGGCGCATCAGAAGTATTTCATCAAACTGGCCTATGATGCCCATTTGGAGGGAGGCGCCCGCTTAATCCTGGCCGACCAGGTGGGACTGGGGAAAACCATCCAACTGGCCTTGAGCGCCATGCTGATGACCCTTCACGGCGAAAAACCCTGTCTGATCATTGTCCCCAAACAGCTCGCCTTGCAGTGGCAGGGGGAACTCATCGATCTTCTGGCCATGCCGTCAGCGGTCTGGACCGGGAAGGACTGGGTCGATGAACAGGGCATCGTCCATCCATCACACGGTCCTGAATCCATCCGAAAATGTCCCCGGAAGGTGGGGATTATCTCTCAAGGGCTTATCACGTCTGGGTCCGAAGTTGTGACTCACCTCAAGAGCATGCGATTTGAATGCGTCATCGTGGATGAGGCCCACCGGGCAAGGCGGCGCAAGGTCAGCAGTCAGAGCGTCTATGAGAAGGCCGACCCCAACAACCTGATGCGATTTTTGTGGGAGATCGGCCCGCGCACCAAAAGTCTTCTATTGGCCACCGCAACCCCGGTTCAACTGCACCCCATCGAGGCCTGGGATCTCCTGCGCATACTGGCCACTGGAAATGACAAAGTGCTGGGAACCGAATGGAGCGAATGGCGCAAACCGGAGAAAGCCATTCCCCTTGTCATGGGAGAAGCGGAGATCCCAGGCACATTAGGGGAGGCCTGGCGGTGGATCAGAAACCCCATGCCGCCTGCATCCGAAGGCATTGCTTTCCGAAACCTGCGGAAGAAGCTGGGGCTTAAAATCGACGACCCTGTTGCCGACGGGGATAGCTTGGAGTATCTGCGCCCTTCCGAAAAAACAAGGCTCAGGAGTGTAATTCCCGGCTTCGGCAGGGAGCACAATCCGTTTATCCGTCACATTGTCAGAAGGACCCGGCAATTCCTTGAAGAGACCATCGACCCGGCCACCGGGGAACCCTATCTCAAACCGGTCAAGGTGGAACTGTTCGGAGAAGGCCCGGAGGATGCCGTCCCATTGCCGCCATATCTCAATGATGCTTACCAGGCGGCCGAAACATTTTGCAGCCTGTTGAGCCGGAGGGCCAAAGGTGCTGGATT
>CAYOWC010000410.1:0-3722 GCA_964407525.1 uncultured Desulfobacteraceae bacterium
GGGGGGTACTTCAATGTTTAGGATCAAGGCATTTTTCGGTTCCTCAAGATCACGAAGCTGACTGTCTAACAGACCTTCTTTCATGTAATGCCCTTGCCGCTGTTTCAACCTGTTGAGTAAAAGATCTCGCGATCCTTTCAGGAATACAAATTGTACGTCCGGGCCTGCCCCCGCGCGAAGGATCTTTCTGTAGTCTGTTTTTAATGCAGAACAGGCAAGAATACCTCCTTTTTCGTCTTTCATCACTTCCAGCTCGATTTTCAAGATTTGAAGCCATGGTGCGCGGTCGCCGTCATCAAGAGGGATGCCCTGGGTCATCTTAAGAACATTTTCCGGCGGATGAAGGTCATCCGCATCAAGGAAAGGCAGATTCGTTAGGGACGCAAGCCGTTTCCCGACAGTAGTTTTACCGCATCCGGATACGCCCATTAAAATGATAATTGGGGACATGAAAAAGTCCTTCACATTTCAGTAGGCAGTAAGCAGTGGGCAGTAGGCAGTCCCACTTCATCGGAATTCACTGAAAATCCGCCCTCTGCAAACCGCATTCCGCATTCTACTTTATTCTACCGCCTCCAGCTGAAAATATTCGGTAATTTCATCCTCTGAATATCCCATCTCTGCAAGGACTTCTTTTGTGTTTCCACCTCTTGTTCCCTTTTGTCCCTCGGCTATTCCGGGAGTTCTCGAAAGACGCGGGGCAGGGGAGGGCTGTGGTATTCCATCTACATTGATGATTAACTTTCTTTCCTTGTTATGGGGGTGATCCGCTGCCTCGTCAATGTTGAGAATGGGGGCAACGCATGCATCCTTACCATCGAAGATTTCCGTCCAGTCGTCACGGGTTTTCGTCTTGAACACGGCGGCGAAGCGTTCTGTCATTTCCGGCCATTTTCCCATATCGTACTGGTGGGGCAGGGAAGCGGGTTCAATGTTCAAGCCCTGAATTAAAAGGGCGTAAAATTTCGTTTCGATGGCGCCCACAGACACGAACTTTCCATCTGATGTCTCGTATACCTGGTAGAAGGGCGCCCCCCCGTCAAGGAGATTGCTTCCAATGTCCAGTGTCATGAGTTGATTGCCGAAAAGGCCGAAGAATAGCGTGGAAAGGTTCGCAGCGCCGTCAACCATGGCGGCATCTACTACCTGTCCTTTTCCGGAAACGTTCCGTTCTACCAGAGCTAACAAAATGCCCATGGCGCAGAGCATACCGCCGCCGGCGAAATCCCCCAAAATATTGCCCGGAGGAAGAGGTCTTTGCCCCTTTCTCTTAAAAAGGGAGAGGGCTCCCGACAACGCGATGTAATTCATATCGTGCCCCGCCATGCCCGCATATGGCCCTGTCTGGCCCCACCCTGTAAGACGTGCGTAAATAAGCCTTTCATTCCGGGAGAGGGATTCCTCCGGTCCCAGGTGAAGGGCTTCCATCACGCCCGGACGATAGGGCTCAATGAGGATATCGGAATGGTCAATCATTCGCATGATGATCTCTCGCCCTTCAGGACTCTTTACGTTGACCCGCATGGACCTTTTGCCACGATCCAGAGGATTCTTGCTCATGTGCCCGGGCATTTCGGGGGAGTGCTTCAAGAGTCTGTCCACGATGACCACATCTGCTCCAAAATCAGCTAACAACATGCCACAATAAGGGGAAGGCGCGAGGCCTGCCATTTCAATGACCTTGATCCCATCCAGTGGTCGCATAAAGGGTTCTCCTGGCGCAATTGCGCGGGTTGAAGGGTTTTGGGTTGGTTTCAGAACTTTCCCATCCGGTGCAGGAAATGATATGCCACGATTCCGACCGTGGTGGAGAGGTTCAGGCTGCGGACTTTTCCCCATATGGGGATGGCGTAACAGGGATAGCTTTCTCTTATGGATGAAGGCAGTCCCATGGTTTCCCTGCCGAAGAGGAGATAATCGCCATTTCTCACTTCGGCATTTGTGTAAAGCGTTTCCGCATGCCTGCTGAAACAGACAAGGCGGTTGCCACAGGCCGTGCCTTCCAGGAAATTTTCAAAATTCGTATGGTGGCAGATATCCACCTCTTGCCAGTAGTCCAGTCCAGCCCTCTTGAGATGCTTGTCGTCTACCTTGAATCCCAGTGGATGAATCAGATGCAGCCTGATTTCAGCTGCCCCGCAAAGCCTGGCAATATTTCCCGTATTCGCGGGTATTTCAGGCTGAAAGAGGACCACATTCAGGTCGGGGTTTTTCAGGGCGCGATGGCTGAGTTTCGTTACATCTCCTGTCATTGGATCCACTGCATTCTGCCCGCACTCTCCTCAGGGTAGTCGATCACTTTCAGGTGGCGGGCGTAATCGGCAAGGACTTCATGGGCAATATGGTCTGTATCTTCCCAGGTTACGGAACCGGGATCGAGATGAAGATACTTTTTCATATTTTCCGGACGGGCGCAATAAGAATTATGGGCAAGGGTGTAGATCTTGTCTGGAAAAAGCGTTTCTCCGCCAATTTTCGCTGCGACGATGCGACTTCCTTCCGGTCTGTTTGGGTCGACTTTACAGGTTATCCCCGAAATCTGATTGATGAACATTACCGCATTATACTCCAGGATTCTCAATAACTGTGTTCCGGTGACCCTGCCGATCACCAGGTGATCTCCAAACGGCATCAGATTTGTGAAGTCTCCCTCGCGCAGTTCCATCGGTTCGTCGTTGTATAAACGAAAATCGGTCCTCATAGAACTGCTGTTTGTCATGGCAACGTCTGTGCCCGCAGCCCACCTGAAAGCGTCTGAGGAAAAATCGCCCAGATTGCTTTCCTGGTTTCTTAAACAAACCCCTGTCAGGGAGCTCTTCAATACCGCAACTTTTTCCTTCTTCAGGGCATCTGATGCTTCCTTTATTTTCATGGTTTCGTGAGTCAGTGGGGATGGGTTGATTTGTCCTATCCTGTTCCGGATGGACAGGACCTTCCCTTTTTCTACAAGGAGATCCACTTTCCCGTAATACTCATTCATGGCGCCGGCTTGAAAAACGGGGAATCCGTTTTCCTGAAGGGGTTTTTCAAGAAGGGCGTGATCATGCCCGGAAAGAATAATGTCTATTCCAAGATCTGGAGGGATTTGTTCTGTGAGCTTTACTATGTTTCTGAGGTGATCATGAATCATCAAAACCGTCAGGTCAAGAGGACCCATTTCGGGGATATATTTCTTGATAGCATCGAGCATGGGGATGACTTTGAGATGGTTTTTTTCAACTACGTGTAAAACATATCTGTTTTCGGTCAGAAGAAGACCTAAAAAACCGATTCGGAGTCCCGCGGAAGTTTTTATTACCTTGTAAGGGACGTAATAGGGTTTGTTGCTCTCTGTCATGAGGTTTGCACACAGGAGACCCGAATGAAAGGCATTCGCCCCTGGAACGCCGTAATCAAACTCATGATTGCCGGCGGAAATCAAAATTCTGTCTCCATATCCCTGGATCTCAAGCTGATCCCTAAAACGATTCCACATTCCGAGTTCAGCGGATCCTTTCATATGCTTTGGCAGGTTGGGTCCCTTAAAGAGATCCCCGGATACGGCATAAAAGGAATTGGGTTCGTCCCGGAATAGATCGGAAAGCATGTCTGCAGTGTCTCGGATACCTGCCCTGTTGGAAGCAGGGAAAAGCCATCCGTGAAGGTCGTTTTGATAGATAATGGTGACCTTCTCGGCGGCCCACAAGTTCGGGGAGAAAAAAAGAAAAAGCAGAAGAAAAAAG
>CAYOWC010000411.1:0-3689 GCA_964407525.1 uncultured Desulfobacteraceae bacterium
AAGGATTTGCGAAATCAGTTTCTGCTGATCACACAAGATCAGGACCAAGCCTTCCACGAGTCGCTTGGCATCTATAGCATTGCCCAGGCCATGAAAAATGCCCAGACCCACTTCACACAATGGGCGGACACGAAAAGGAACCCTGAGCGTAAGGTCAGCCGACTACTCGACGCTTTGGATTCCACATTCTTCAAACTGCTTGATGTACTCACGATAGCTCGTTCCCGTCGACATATCATCGGTTACTACGGGACCAAGGGTATTGGCGAATTCCCCGAAAGGCTCAAGCCGATAGCCTTGAATCCCGCTACAGACGTCAAGGGATATTTTCCGTCCTACGATGACTTGCATGCGGCTATCTCAGAATACAAGCTGACCATCTTCAACCCGTCCGCCTATCTGGAAGACGCCCATGTAAACAGCTACTTAAAGGACGGCGAGGAACTGGTCCTTTTCAACGATCAGAGAACACGCGAGTCTTATCTGATTGGCATGATGCGTACAAACTATCTGAAGCGGCTCGAAAGTTCCGTGCACAGCTTCGAGGTGTCAATCGACCGTACAATCAAAAAGATCGATGATCTTCTGCAAAAGATCGACCATTTCGAAGGCAACTTCGATGAGTACACGAATCCCGATCTGTTCAAGGACCAGGGAGAGGAAGAAGAGGCGGAACTCCTGGAACGGTTGATGGTAGGCAAAAAACTCCCGATCCGGTTGGAACACCTGAAACGCAAAGAATGGAAAAAAGACCTCAAAAAGGACCGTAAACAGTTGATTGACATCCACGAGAAAGCTGCCGCCGTCACTGCGGATCGGGATGCCAAGCTTCAGGAGTTGAAACGTCTGATCCTGGGCAAAATCCGTCACCCATTGAACGATGACAATCGAAAAGTGTTGGTGTTTACCGCCTTTTCCGACACCGCACAATACCTCTATGCAAGCTTGAAGAGGTGGATATTTGAGGAGATGGGCCTGCACTGTGCGCTGGTTACCGGCTCGGGCGACAACCGCACCACGTTCAAGCAGGTCGGCTATACCCGCCAGACCGATTTCATCTCCATCCTGACGAACTTCTCGCCCCGTTCCAAGCTCCGCAGAAAGATGCCGAACATGCCGCAAGAGGGTGAAATTGACATCCTCATCGCCACCGATTGCATTTCGGAGGGTCAGAACCTGCAGGACTGCGATTATCTTATAAACTATGACATCCACTGGAACCCGGTGCGGATCATCCAGCGATTTGGCCGAATAGACCGCCTGGGCAGCATTAACAAGCAGATTCAGCTGGTCAACTTCTGGCCCACCGATGACCTGAACAAGTACATCAACCTCAAAGACCGCGTCGAAGCACGGATGGCGATGGTAGACCTTGCTGCCAGCGGTGCCGACAACCTTCTCGATCCCGATCAACTCGAAGCGCTGGTGTCCGAGGAATTGACTTACCGTGAGAAGCAGCTCATTCGGCTCAGAGATGAGGTGATCGATCTGGAGGATATGGACGACAATGTCTCCCTGAGTGAATTCACGCTCGAAGATTTCCGGGTTGAGCTGATGAACTTCCTGATCAGCAACCGTAAAAAACTGGAGGAAGCCCCACTGGGACTCTATGCCGTGGTTCCAAAGCTTGATGAAATGAAGGACGCGACATTGTTTGACAGGAACTGGCACGAAATCGTAAAGCCCGGTGTGATATTCTGCTTGCGGCATAAGAACCCGCCGCAGGAGAAACGATCCTCCAACGTGAATCCGCTGGGGCGGTATTATCTGCTTTATATTCGCGATGACGGCACTGTCCGCTTCACCTTTACCCAGGCCAAGAATGCCCTCTCCATGTTCCAGAAACTCAGTGTCGGTAAGGCCGCGCCGTATCAGACGCTCTGCGACCTGTTTGACCGGGAGACGGAAAACGGCGCCGAAATGAAAAAATACAGCGATTTGCTGACCAAGGCGATCAATGGTATTGTACGCACATTCCAGAAAAAGACCGCTGCCGGCCTGCAGTCCGGTCGGGATTTCGTTATTCCCGACAAAGGGGAACAAGCCACTGATGCCTCTGATTTCGATCTTATCACCTGGCTTGTCATCAAATCAGGAAAGAACTGATGGCTGATCTCAAAGCGCTGATAAAACATGGGGAAGGCATTTCCGTTGAATTCAAGAAATGCAGGCGGACCCTTAACCGGAATGTGTATGAGACCGTCTGCGCATTTCTCAACCGTCACGGCGGAAACTTGCTGTTTGGAGTGAGTGATTCCGGTGAAGTGACCGGCGTTTATCCGGACTGCGTGGAACAGATTAAAAAGGATTTTGTAACGGCCATCAACAATCCGCAAAAACTCCATCCTCCTGCCTATTTGTCAATCGATGAGGTTGAGTTAGAAGGAAAGACGATCCTGCGCATTTATGTGCCGGAAAGCTCACAGGTTCACCGCTGTAATGGTCGCATCTTTGACCGTAACGAAGACGGCGACTTCGATATCACCGATCACACAAGGCAGGTAGCGGATCTCTATAACCGCAAGCAGGCAACCTATTCGGAAAACAAAATTTATCCTTTTGCCGGACTTCCCGACCTGCGCACTGACCTGATCTCTAAATGTCGCAGATTAGCAGGCGTTTGGCGGGAAGATCACCCATGGTCCGATATGGACGACCTCCAACTTTTGAAGAGTGCCCAGATCTACCAGACCGATCACGAAACCGGCCAAAGTGGTGTCACCCTGGCCGGTATTCTTCTGTTGGGAAAGGACAGCGTGATTCTTTCTGCGGTGCCTCATCACCGCACCGATCTGATCCTGCGCAAGGTTAACCTCGACCGCTATGACGATCGGGACCTCGTCACCACCAATCTCGTCGAAAGTTATGAACATATAATTGCTTTTATCCAGAAACACCTCCCGGATCCTTTTTATCTGGAAGGCATCGATCGCATCAGCATCCGCGACGCCATTTTTCGAGAAGTCGCCTCAAATATCTTGATTCACCGGGAATATCGAAATGCCTTCCCGGCAAAGTTGATTATCGAGCGCGGACAGGTCCGCACCGAAAACAGCAACAATCCCCACGGCTTTGGTGTTCTTAATCCAGCCACATTCACACCCTATCCCAAGAACCCGGTCATTGCAAAATTTTTCCGCCAAATCGGACGCGCCGACGAACTGGGTTCCGGTGTGCGTAAGATGATGAAATACTGCAAGGCTTTTGGCGATGCCGATCCAGAACTAATCGAAGGGGATATTTTCAGAATTATGATCAAATGCCCTGATTTTGAATCCCATCAAACAGGCTCGACTGAATTGCGGCCAGAGTCAGGGCCAGAGTCAGGGCCAGAGTCAGGGCCAGAGTCAGGGCCAGAGTCAATCAAGTGGAGGGTCATTACAGCACTGACAGGCCGCCCGCTTTCAAAATCGGAGATCGCCACAGCGCTTGCGCATACAAGCATATCTGGAAAACTCAATCAGCGGATACGCCAAATGTTGGGCGATGGATACATTGAATACACCATCCCCGACAAACCCAGCAGCCGTTTGCAGAAGTATCGGTTGACCGATACCGGGAAACGGTTACTGGAGTCTATAGAGAAATAGCCGAAGGACAAAAAATGGCGATGAAAACACATACAGCTATGAGCACAGACATAAGACAACAAATCAAAACCGCGCTTCTGGCTTTTTCCGGTTCCGATC
>CAYOWC010000412.1:0-3640 GCA_964407525.1 uncultured Desulfobacteraceae bacterium
ACGCGAAATCACGAAAGTGTAAACTACTTTTTGGCTTAAATGAAGGATGCCAGAAGCGGCTATACATCACCTATCACATCATAAACATGACTTAAAGATCTGACAACAAGGAGGATACCTTGCAACACGAGCCAAGAAACTATCAAAAGATCTCCATGCTCATGGACAAAGGTGTGGACATACTGAATCCTCTTAGCCTCGACATGGGAGACGAAGTCAACGTTGATCAGATTTCTGGAAAAGGAGTCAAGATCTATCCGGGTTGCCGTATCTACGGGGATAAGACCGTTATTTCCAAAGGATCTGAAATTGGCATGGAAGGCCCCGTCACCATCGACAACTGCCAACTCGGACCCGAAGTAACGCTTAAGGGAGGGTATTTTCAAAAAGCAGTATTCCTCAAAGGCGCCGGCATGGGCATGGGCGCCCATGTTCGCGAAGGATCGATTCTGGAAGAACAGGCAAGCGGCGCCCATTGCGTAGGCTTGAAACAGACGATCCTCTTTCCATTTGTCACCCTTGGCAGTCTGATCAATTTCTGTGACTGTTTTATGGCAGGGGGAACGAGCCGAAAAAACCACAGCGAAGTCGGAAGCTCTTACATCCATTTCAATTTTACCGCAAATGGGGATAAAACCACCCCCTCCCTTTTCGGGGAAGTCCCAAGGGGAGTTATGCTGGATCAACCCCCCATCTTTCTCGGAGGACAGGGGGGGGCTGTGGGGCCGTTGCGGTTGGGTTACGGAAACGTAACGGCAGCCGGCGCCATTATTCGAAAAGATGTGCCGCAAAACGGCAGGATGATCATAGGGAAAACCCATCGCGGAGGTGAAATCCCTTTTGTTCCGGGAATTTACACGGGACTCAAACGGATTATTGAAAACAATATTCTTTACCTTGGCAATCTGATGGCCCTGGAACAGTGGTATATTCATGTACGAAAAAATTTTCTCGAATCCCGGGAAATGGGAGGTCTGATCTTTAAAGGGGCTATGCAGAACCTTTCATTGGCAAAAAACGAGCGAAAGAATCGGCTTTCGTCCATGGCCGAAAAATTAAACCCTTCCGACGGAAAGAATGAATTCCGTGAAAATGCCGAAAAAATCTGCCGGCTTTTTGACCAAGAAAACGTCATTGATTCCGGAAAAAAATATCGTGATTTGTTTCTTAAAGGAATTCAAAAAACAGAAACAAACGTGCAATATATTCAGATGATTCAAGGGCTTCCCGCAGACATTGTTGTGGAGGGAACAGCCTGGTTGGATCGAATCATAGAGGATCTGTGCAGAAAGGCTTCGGCCATTCTGCCGGCTATGAATCTGTTTAGAAACAAGACTAAAACCTGACATAAAATCCTTTTTCAATTAAATTTAGGAGCAAAATAGATGGGTAAATTATTCGGAACCGATGGCATCAGAGGAGAAGCAAACCGGTATCCCATGGATGGAGCCACCGCCTTCTCTGTGGGCCAGGCCATCACCCAATTCCTGAAGAAAAAGGACAAAAAGACACGAATCGTCATAGGCAGAGATACTCGGATCACAGGGCAGATGCTGCAACGCTCGCTTGAATCAGGAATCATGTCCATGGGGGGCGAACCATGCCCTGTGGGGATATTACCCACCCCGGGAATAGCCTATATGGCCAGAGTGGTGAATGCGGACGCCGGCATTGTGATCTCCGCCTCTCACAATCCTTATGAGGATAACGGTATCAAGCTTTTTTCAGGCAGCGGATTCAAAATGACCGACAGTGAGGAAGCGTCCATAGAAGATCTGACACTGGGAGGCAGATTGCCGGAAGAGGCCCCTTTTTCCAACGAAGTTGGGGAGATATTGGAAATTGATAAAGTTATAGATAAGTATATAAACTTCATCGAAAAAACACTTCCTGAGCCCACTTCCATTAAGGGGATGAAAATCGTCCTGGATACTGCCAACGGGGCGACGTCTGTTGCAGCCCCAATCCTCTTTTCCCGATTAGGCGCTGACGTGGAAGTCATCCACAATCACCCGGACGGAATAAATATCAATCGGAACTGTGGCTCACAATACACCCGTGACCTTCAAAAACGGGTAATAGAAACCGGCGCTCAACTGGGGATTGCCTTTGACGGCGATGGTGACCGTTTGATCGCCGTGGATGAAAAGGGGAAAGAGATCACGGGGGACCAGATTCTCCTCATTTGTGCGGAGGCTCTGAAGGAACAGGGCAAGTTAAAGAACAACCTGATCGTAAGCTCTGTTATGAGCAATATAGGCCTCACCATGGCTTGCAGGAAACTTGGAATCGAACGCCATGCCTCCCGCGTCGGTGATCGCCAAATCCTTCAGGACATGCTGCGTCTTGGCGCGGTTGCCGGCGGAGAAGAATCGGGGCACATTATCTTGTTGGATCACCATACCACAAGCGACGGCATGATTACGGCACTCCAATTGATGGCGGCCATGATCAAGAAAGAAGCTCCCCTTTCCGACCTGGCGTCCACGATGGATGTTTATCCTCAGAAACTCATAAATGTTCCCGTTTCCCAAAAACCAGATCTTTCTACCCTTCCCCTGTTGCAGAAAACCATTATGGATGTTGAAAAAGAACTGGGTTCCGAAGGACGCGTACTCGTGCGCTATTCAGGAACCCAGAACGTATGCAGGGTTATGGTGGAAGGCCCTTCCCCGGAAATCACGGAAAAGCGATGTCGGTTGATTGCTGAAGCAATTGCAACTGCTTTGGGATAATCGTGGTTCCAGACACACATGGTAAGATGTCGTTCTTTCCTCCGGCATTGCCGAACAAATGCGGAATATCCGAAGGGCACCGGGATGAGTTGGCATGAAGGAGGTGGGAATGAAATGGAACGGGTTGAAATGGATAGTGTTAACGATGATCGTGGCCGTGGTTTTGGCGGGTTGCGCAGCGTTGCAGAAAATTATCGTCAGCAATCCGGAACAGCAGGAGTGGGAGGACCCTATCGAGATGAACCGGCCTGAGTACGTAACCAGAGAGGACTGAAGAAAGGAACGGCCCTGAACACCCTGAGGACCGTTTAATAAAGCCAGATTCCTCGTGAGGAGAAGACGGAAAAGCACGGATCTTTATATTCATCTTTTAAGTGATGCTGAAAGATTAGCCTGTTTTTGAAAGACAGCCGCGTTGCCGAATGTGACATCGCAAAGTTCACGTCAAGGCAGTTCGGCTTTTTGTTTTGGAATTTGTGATCGATAAAGGAAGTGGGAGTAGATTGAACTTGAACAATTTTTCGTTTTATTTACAAAGGATGGTGTTATGAGCAAAAATCTGAAAACAATATTGACCACCGCAGTTTTACTAATCATTCTCATTTCCGCCGGATGCAGCGACTCCAGCGAGTCTCAGTCGGTAAGTTTTGCAACGACCATTCGTGAAACGACGGCTTACATCAAAGCTGAAATGGAAAAACACAATGCCGTGGGATTGAGCATTGCCCTCGTGAGCGGCGACAAAATCGTCTGGTCCCAGGGATTCGGTTGGGCGAATAGAGAAAATAAGATTGCCGCTACCGCAGACACCGTTTACATGCTGGGGTCCGTCACCAAGACACCCACTACAGTGGCCTTGTTGAGGCTTGTGGAGCAGGGGATCATTTCACTGGATGAGCCCATCG
>CAYOWC010000413.1:0-3635 GCA_964407525.1 uncultured Desulfobacteraceae bacterium
TTTCTTTCCTGCATTTCATAAATCAGCTGTGTCGTCAGTTTTGCCCCCGTACAACCGAGGGGGTGGCCCAAAGCGACGGCGCCTCCGTTCACATTGGTGATATCCGGATTTATTCCCAGTTCATTCATGCAATAGATAGCCTGGGCTGCAAAGGCTTCATTCAGTTCAATGAGATCCATCTGATCAAGATTCATTCCGGATAATTTGAGAACCCTCGGAATGGCTACGGCGGGTCCTACCCCCATCACTTCGGGTTCGCATCCTTCTACCGCGTGAAACCTGAAAGTGGCCATGGGCTTCAGACCCAGCTCCTTGGCTTTTTCCTTGGACATGAGCACAACCCCGGCTGCGGCATCACTGGTCTGGGATGAATTCCCAGCCGTTACGCTTCCTGTGGGTTTAAAGGCGGGACGTATTTTGGCGAGACCCTCTTTTGTGGTACCCGGGCGCATACCCTCATCCGTATCAAAAATGAACTCTTCCTGTTTAAAATGACCGTTGGGCAGCTGTTTCTGTTTTTTTACCGTTAACGGTACAATCTGGCTCTTGAACCGGCCGGCTTTGATGGCCGCTTCAGCCTTCTGCTGGCTGAGGGCGGCGAATTCGTCCTGTTCGTGCCGCGAAATATTATATCGTTCTGCAACATTTTCAGCGGTCAGTCCCATTCCGGTAAAAGCGCCCGGTCTCGTGTCCACTAATGCGGGGTTGGGATACATCATGCTCCCGCCCATGGGAATCTGACTCATGCTTTCTACACCAGCGGAAACAACCACATCGGCAAAACCACACATGATTTTTTCAGCGCCAATGGCAATGGCCTGGAGCCCCGACGAGCAGAATCTGTTTACCGTCATACCAGGTATCCGGTCCGGCCATCCCATGGACATGACTAGAACACGACCAAGGTTTAAGCCCTGAACGGATTCGGGGAATGTACACCCGACGATCACGTCGTCAATCAGGGCCGGGTCCAGATTTCCGGCCCGCTTCATCAAGTCCCCTAACACGGCACACCCCATTTGTTCGGGTCTTGTATCTTTCAATATTCCGCGGGGGGCCTTTCCAACTGCCGTCCTGCAGGCTGCAACAATTACGGCTTCTTTCATAATATTTTCCTCCCTCCAGATTTATTCAGTGGGTTGAGAAATTGTTCGGTCAGACTGCCGGCTGCTTCAAATCCGCAGCAATGCAGTGTGACTCGGAAAAATTCTTAGTTCCTGAGCGGCTTACCTTTGGTCAGCATGTGCTGAATTCTGGCCTGTGTTTTCGGATCGCCCGCCAGGCTCAAAAATGCCTCCCTCTCCAGGTCAAGAAGGTATTGCTCACTCACCTTGGTATCAGGGAGAACGTTCCCTCCACAGAGGATGTATCCTGCTTTTGTTGCCACGGTTACATCATGGTCAGTGATGAAGTTCTGTTCATGCATGGTCCAGAGGGCAAGCTTGATCATGGCGAAAGTACTTTCTCCCGGGACTCGTATGTCATTTCTCGGTCTCGGCGGGGTGTACCCTTCCAAGTTCATGGCCAGGACCGTATTCTTGGCTTCCTGAATCTGATAGTCCCGATTCACGGTCATCTTATCCGTTGGTTTCAGAAAACCCATTTTAACGGCTTCCGGGCCGGAAGTGGAGACCTTGGCCATGGCGATGGTTTCAAAGGCCCTGGCAATAAAAGGCATCATTTCAATTTGTTTCGGGTAAAGGCCGCCTTTCTGAACCTCGAAAATCCGGTCCGTATTTCTCAGGAACATTTCCTTTGTGCCGCCTCCCGCGGGTACGAGGCCTACCCCGGCTTCCACAAGCCCCATGTATGTTTCCGCGGCATACCTGACTCTGTCAGCTGCAAGACAGATTTCACACCCTCCACCGAGAGCCATCCCTGCGGGCGCAGCCACGACGGGTTTGTCTAAATATTTGAGTTTCATCAGGGAATCCTGCAGCATTTTGATCCCCCAGTCCAAGTCGTCCCATTCTTCTTCTTGGGCGGTGAAAAGAACGAGGGGAAGATTTGCCCCCGCGGAAAAATTGGTTCCGTGATTGGCGATAACCAGACCTTCGAAATCCCTGCTTACGATTTCCCCTGACTGTGTCAGCATGCTTACAATGTCATCGCCCAGGGCATTCATCTTGGTATGGAATTCAAGGCAGGCCACACCGTCGCCGATATCGATGAGGGTAGCGCCTGTGTTTTTCGCGACCACTTTGTTCTGCTCCTTAAGGGAAGGCAGCAGAATAATTCCCGGTTTTGAAGGAACTTCTTTGTATTCTTTTGAGGCGGGATCGTAAAAAAAGAGGGCGCCTGCTTCCTTTTTGTAGAAGGACTCGTTCCCGGCAGCTAACATTTCATCCACCCAGGAAGGGATTTCATAGCCGGCTTCTTTCATTTTGGCCACGGATTTTCCAACACCTATGGCATCCCAGGCCTCAAACGGTCCCAGCTTTCTGGCAAAACCCCATTTCAAGGCGTTGTCTATGTTTACGATGTCGTCAGCAATCTCAGGAATTCGGTTGGCAGAGTAGATCAGAGTCTCTGAAAAGGTTCGAAAGGTAAACTGGCCCGCAAGATCTTTCGCGTAGAACAGGGATTTAATTTTTCCCCCGACGCCGGATGCGTTTTTGGCCGCTTCCAACGAGGCGAATTTCACCTTTTCCTGCGGTGTATGTTCCAGGGTATTGGTGTCGATGGAAAGGATAACCCGTTTTCCTGTATCATCCTTGCTTTTTTTGTAAAAGCCCTGCCTGGTTTTCTCACCCAGGATTTTTTTCTCTACCATTTTTGAAATGAAATCCGGGGCCTTAAATATGTCCCGTTTTTCATCATCCGCGGCCCCTTCGTAGACGTTGTCTGCCACGTGAAGAAGCGTATCCAGCCCGACTAGATCCGCCGTCCTGAAGGAGGCGCTCTTTGGGTTTCCCACAATGGGGCCGGTCAGTTTGTCTACTGCCTCCACGGAAAGCCCCAGATCAACCATGGCTTTGATGCCGGCAAACATGCTGAAAGTTCCGATACGGTTGGCGATAAAGTTAGGAGTGTCTTTGGCATACACAATGCCTTTTCCCACAACTCTTTCACAAATGTGGGCCAGAGTCTCAACCACTTCCGGCAAGGTGTCGGGGCCGGGTACAATCTCAAGAAGTTTCATATATCTTGGAGGATTGAAGAAGTGGGTAATCGCGAAATACTTATTGAAATCTTCCGATCGCCCCTGGCACATTTCTTTTGCAGGGATTCCTGATGTGTTTGAAGTAATGATGGTTCCCGGTGTCAGGACGGTTTCGATTTTTTCAAAAACGCTCTGCTTGATATCCAGCCTTTCCACCACAACCTCAACGATCCAGTCAACGTCTTTGAGCTTTTCCAGATCATCCTCAAGGTTGCCGATGCTTATCAGCTTGGCGTTTTCAGGGATATAGAAAGATGCGGGTTTAGATTTCAGCGCAATATTGAGGCCGTTAAGGCCAAACTTATTTCTGAATCCTTTGCTTTCTTCTGAAAGTCCCTTTTTCTTGTCATCCTCAGCAAGTGAAGGGGGAACAATATCGAGTAGAATTGTCTCGATCCCCACATTTGCTAACTGGGCGGCGATGGTGGCCCCCATTACACCGGCCCCAATGACGCCGGCCTTTTTTATTTTT
>CAYOWC010000414.1:0-3607 GCA_964407525.1 uncultured Desulfobacteraceae bacterium
TCCAAAAAGCCTTTAATGAGCTCATTGGCGAAGGAAAAGTCAAGAATCTGGATGCGCCGAGAAAACGGCCTGTGCATGCAGTCCATTTTGAAAAAGGAGAATCTTTAATCAAGGTGAAGTTATGAGTACAAAAACAAAAATAGAATGGACAGAGCAGACCTGGAACCCTTCAACCGGTTGCACGAAGGTGTCGCCGGGTTGCAAGCACTGTTATGCAGAAATTATGGCTCGCCGCCTGAAAGCCATGGGCGTCAAAGAATATGAAAACGGGTTTTCCCTTGCGTTGCACCCCCACCGACTGAATGAACCCCTTGCGCGGCGAAAACCAACTATGTACTTCGTCAATTCCATGAGCGACCTTTTTCATGAGGATATCCCTGACGATTTCATTGGACAGGTATTTGAAGTGATGAAAAAAACACCGCACCATACCTTTCAAGTGCTTACGAAACGCGCAAAGAGAATGGCGCATTTTTTGAAGTCCAGAGAGGTTCCGAAGAACGTCTGGGTAGGCGTAACGGTTGAAGATAGGGAGCATGGTCTGCCAAGACTTGGATTATTGAGAAGCATCAAGGTCCCTATCCGCTTTCTGTCTGTAGAGCCTTTGCTTGAGGATCTGAGCGTTGTTGATTTCACCGGTATCCAATGGGCTATTGTGGGCGGTGAATCCGGCCCACGGGCAAGGCCGATGAAACCGGAATGGGTTGAGAATATCAAAAGGCAGTGTGATGCAAACAATACATCCTTTTTTTTCAAACAGTGGGGCGCTTGGGGCGTAGACGGAAAAAAGCGTTCCAAAAAGGCGAACGGGAGACTCCTTTTTGGGCGTACCTGGGACGGCATGCCCGCCCTGAATGGTTTGCTCCCGACTACTTGTTAATGTTGATCCTTACGTATTGATGATATGGAAAATATAGAAAAAATTGAATCGGATCTCTGGGAGGCGGCGGACCAGCTCCGCGCAAATTCAAAACTCACCTCCACCGAATATTGCATTCCCCTGCTTGGCATTATATTCCTTCGGCACGCGGCCAATCGGTTCGACAGTGCAACCCGTCAAATAGAGGAAGATCAAAAAGCAGGCCGTATGGCAAAGCGCCCTGCACTGAAAGAGGACTATATAAAACGCCGTGCCCTGTATCTCCCTGAAAAGGCGCGATATGATTACATTCTGGGGTTGCCCGGGGATACGAAACTCGGCCAGGCCCTCATTGAGGCCATGGACGCCATTGAAGCGGACTTCGAGCCTCTGCAGGGTGTGTTGCCAAAAGAATATACGATCTTTGAGAATATTGTACTGGAAGACCTTCTGCGTATTTTCAGCAGAGACGCGTTAAGGAACGCCGACGGGGATGTTTTCGGACGGATCTATGAATACTTTCTCATGAAATTCGCCATGCAGGGAGCACAGGACAACGGCGAATTTTTTACCCCACCTTCACTGGTCAAAACCATCGTCAATGTAATTGAACCGGCGCATGGCATTGTTTTTGATCCCGCATGTGGTTCAGCGGGCATGTTTGTCCAATCAAGCTATTTTATCGAACATCTCGGTCTGGATACCTCCCATCGTGCAACCTTTTATGGCCAGGAAAAAACCGGCACCACCATAAAACTGGCCAAGATGAACCTGGCGGTTCATGGGCTGGAAGGTAATATCCTTGAGGCCAATACGTTTTATGATGATCTCCACACCCTGTACGCCAAATGTGATTACGTCATGGCCAATCCCCCTTTTAACGTGGATATGGTGGATGGGGAGCGGATAAAGGACGACCATCGCCTTCCCTTCGGGCTTCCGGGGGTAAACAAGAACAAGAAGGTCTCAAACGGCAACTACCTTTGGATATCCTATTTTCACAGCTATCTGAGCGAAAAAGGCCGGGCCGGATTCGTCATGTCTTCGCAGGCCTCCAGCGCCGGGCGTGGAGAAATGGAGGTCCGGCGGAAGATAGTCGAAACCGGGCATGTGGATGTGATGATCGCCATTCGGTCCAATTTTTTCTATACCCGATCCGTGCCCTGCGAACTCTGGTTTTTTGACAAGGACAAGCCTGAAGACCTTCGGGACAAGGTCCTGATGATCGATGCCCGCAATATCTACCGAAAAGTGACGCGGAAAATCTATGATTTTACGCCGGAGCAGTTGAAAAACATCACCGCCATTGTCTGGCTGTACCGGGGGGAAACCGGGAAATTTCTAAATCTTGTCAAGGAATACCTTGAAACGGTATGCACGGAATGCGCACGCATACCGGATCAACTGGATGCCTTTGAGCAATCTTTCAAGAAACTCAAAGTCCATATCAAGGGTTTTGAAAAGGTGTGTGCCAAGAACAAGGCGGTTGATCAGGCGATTCTCGAAAAATATCGATGGAACCTAAAAGAACTTGAAAACGTTCAGACACTTCATACGAAGGAGCAGAACGTCCTGCGCAAGGCCATGACATCCTGGGCCGGAAAAAACTGTGATCCACTACCAGAGAAAAACAGTGGGCAGAAGGAGGCGCGAAAAGCCTTTGAGCCGGTGGCCGATAGAGTAAATGGTCTTACAAAACAGACCGATCGATTGAGCAAGCTTGCTCTGAACCTTATTTATTTGGCTGAAAAGGAGTTGGGGGCAAAAAAATCCGAAGAATGGAATACACGAGATATCGGTAAGTTGAAAAAAGACCTTGATAACCGGCGAAAGGATACAGTGAAACAACTGAGGCTTGCTGTCTATTTTCACCGGAGAATCCTGTGGCTTCAAAGCCGGTTTCCTGATGCGGAATATGTCGATGTAGAAGGGCTGGTCAAACTGGTAGACCGAACTGATATAGAAAGCAACGACTGGAGCTTGACACCGGGCCGGTATGTGGGTGTCGCCCCGGTCGAGGAAGACGAGGATTTCGATTTTGAGGGAACCATGCAAGGTATACATGCGGAACTGGCTGGGTTGAATGCGGAGGCGGCTGAGTTGGCGGAAACGATTCAGAGAAATTTTGAAGCGTTAGGAGCGCTTTGATGTGGTAAATAAAACAGTGAACGGATGGAAATCAAAATCGTTGGATGAGCTTGGTTTTGTGGGGAGAGGCAAATCCAGGCATCGGCCGAGAGATGCCGCGCATCTTTATGGAGGTCAGTATCCATTCATTCAAACTGGTGATGTGAAGCATTCAAATTTGTATGTTAATAAATACAGCCAAACATATAGTGAAGCGGGCTTAGCACAGAGCAAATTGTGGAAGTCGGGAACTCTCTGTATCACGATAGCTGCAAATATTGCTGACACCGCTATTTTAGGGATTGACGCATGTTTCCCTGACAGCGTTATTGGATTCGTTCCGGATGAAAAAAAGGCCGATGTCAAGTTTGTAAAATACTTGTTTAATACTCTCCAGAGTCGCTATCAGCAATATTCACAAGGCGCGGCACAAGACAATTTGAGTCAAAAAAAACTGCTGTCCTTAAAATTCATTGTGCCAAAATTATCGATACAGGAAAAAATTGCCCAAACCCTCTCCAATTACGACGACCTGATCGAAAACAACCTGCGGCGGATTGCGCTTCTGGAAAAATCGGCCCGGCTGTTATATGAGGAGTGGTTTGTCCGCCTTCGGTTTCC
>CAYOWC010000415.1:0-3599 GCA_964407525.1 uncultured Desulfobacteraceae bacterium
ACCCGGAGTCTCGCAAGCTCGCTTACCCGGAGTCTCGCAAGCTCGCTTACCTGGAAATTGGTCATCTGAATCTTTGCTTTCCTGGTCATTTGGACTTTGTGCTTTCGCGGTTCCCTGTTCTGCTGTCTTCCTTCTGCTTACCGGTCTCTGTTCACTAACCTCCTCCGCCCCCTGCCCTCTGCCCTCTGCCCTCTGTACCTGCGTCACCCTGTCCCCTATATCTATTCCGAAGCTGTCCGAGAGCGAATGGGCCGGATCCGTGGATATCACAAGCACTTTGCTGTGCGCGCGGGACCTGGCCAGAGAGAGGGCGGCAGTGGCAGCCATGGTCGTCTTGCCTACTCCGCCCTTTCCGCCAAAAAAGATCAGTCGTAGGCCTTTGTTTTGCAGAAATTCAGGGGTGGGTTGGGTATTGGTCATTAATTTGTTCCAGAAGAGTCTTTATTGAACCTGATTTCCAGCAGGTTGTTCCGGATCTGCATTTGATAATCTCCCGGGCTTACCTGTCCTCCGAGTGGCAGTTCCACTCTCAGGGAAGCACCGATTTTGTGGCACCTGACTGTCACCCGATCGCCGTCAAAATCAAGTTTCAGATCATCCGGGGAAATCCCTTTGACTTCCATGATGACCCGGATCTGTTTTCCTTCGTCAAAAATATCTACGAGTCGTTCCTCATTGGGCAGAAAACGCTCTTTTTTTCCTAAAAGCCACCAGCTGAAGGTGATGATTTCTCCGGTTTCCGGGTCGGTTTTTCTTTTTTCAAAGGAAAGTATGTGGCAGCCGATCTCTTTTTCAGCGATAGGGTTAATGGTATCACGAATGACCAGCAAGACGTGCATATGATTCGGGGCCTGGATCAGTTCGGCCAGACGGTTGATCCTCTCGTGCCCGTTTTCCCAAAGATGCCACAGAATATCCCTGCCGTCGGAATCCAGCTGCCCTGAAATTCTCTCGATGGTAGGAAGGTCTATCTTCAGGAAACGAAGCTGCTCTATTTTCTTTTTCCAATTATGCAGCTTATTGGTAATAAAGAGAATGTTTCCGACTCTTGACCCTTTTTCTCCGAGGTAGGTAATCCGCAGGGTAGGCCTGGTTTTCAGGACATAATAGTGTTTTTCATCGTGCAGTTTCTGGATGTTTTCAAGGGAGACCTGAAAGCGAATCTCGGGTCTCAGGAAGAAGATAAGTCGTTTGTTGGTCAAAAAACATTCCACAGGCCGCCAACCGGCCCGATGGGTCTGTCGGAAACCGCCCTGATCCGTAAGGATGACGTCCTCTCCGGGCAAAAACTCGGGTTTTGATCTGGGCAGGGGGGGCATGCTCCGTTTTGCCTGTCGCATAGGTCCTCAAATGGGTGATGGAAATTATGCCTCTTCCAGCAAGTTTTTCAACTGTTTGGTCAAGTCTTTTATTGTGTCGGGATCTCCTTCAAACAAGGCTTCTTTCAAATCGAAAACGGCATCCTCTATTTGTTTTTCATACGATCTTGACTGTTTCTTCTCTTTCTCAGCCATGGCGTATTCCGCTGCACGGATCATGCTGTCGGCACGAATATTGATCTCCGCTTCTTCGCGTCTTTTCATGTCTTCTTCGGCAACGGCTTCTGCTTCCCGAATCGCGCGGGCTACTTCTTCATCGGATAGCAGGTGGGATGCATCGATCTCAATGCCCGTCTGCTGTTCCGTATAAAGTTCCATGGCGGATACGTGTACTATGCCGTTCACATCAATTTCAAAGCTTACCTCCACCTTGCCTTTTCCCCTCGGAAGGGGCGGAAGGTCGGTCAATTTGAACTGACCCAGGCTGATGTTGTCTTCAGCCATCTCCCGCTCTCCCTGAAGCACGTGAAAATCCATTTCGACCTGGTTATCCTCGGCATTGGTGAATATCTGCCCTGCGGAGGTTGGAATGGTGGCGTTTCGTTCGATAATGCGGGCAAACAGCCCTCCCTCTGTTTCAATGCCAAGGGAAAGAGGTGTTACGTCCACCAGGACTACGTCGGTAATTTCTCCGGTAAGAACCCCGGCCTGCACCGCCGCTCCAATGCCCACTACTTCATCGGGGTTTAAGCGGGTAAAAGGTTTTCGGTGAAAAGTTTCTTCTACCAGGCGCCTCACTGCGGGCATTCGGGTGGAACCGCCTACCAGTACGACTCGATCGATTTGCTCGGGGGTCAAACGGGCATCTTTCAGCGCCTGCATGGTGGGGGCCAGGAGTCCATCTCGCAAATCAACCGTGATGGCTTCAAAAGTATCTTGGTCTATAGTGATCTGTGCGTCTTCCCCCAGGTTGCGGGCCATTTTCAAAAAGCGGAGGGGAAGAGTCACGGACGGCTTGAAGGAAAGTTCCCTTTTGGTTTTTTCCGCAGCTTCCTTCAACCGTTCGAGGGCAAGCGATTCAATATGAATATCCCGCCCGTAGCGATCCATAATGCCATCCAAAAGATGCTTGGCCAGCCTTTCATCCCAGTCGTCCCCTCCAAGCCGAGTATTGCCGTTGACGGCTTTTACCTGAAAGATGCCGTCCCCCAGTTCCAGGATGGACACGTCAAAGGTGCCGCCTCCCAGATCCCATACGAGAATGGTTTGAATTTTTTCACGGTCCAGGCCATAGGCCAATGCAGCCGCAGTGGGTTCATTAATGATTCGTATGACATCAAGGCCGGCAAGACTTCCCGCCTCTTTGGTCGTCTGGCGCTGGGAGTCGGAAAAATAAGCAGGAACGGTGATGACGGCCTTTTTTACTGGTATTCCCAAAAAGGTTTCCGCATCGGTTCGAATTTTTCGTAGAATGAATGAGGAAATTTCCTGGGGAGAATAGTCTTTGCCATTGAGGGTGACTCTGTAATCAAGGCCCATATGTCTTTTGATTGAGCTGACGGTATTTTTCGGATTGGACGCCGCCTGTCTCTTGGCCACCGAACCTATTAGGCGATGCCCAAGGGCTGTTTCAGCCACAACGGAAGGCGTCAGGTTCTCTCCTTCAGCGTTAGGGATCACTTTGGCCTTGCCGTCTTCTATTACGGCGGCCACCGAATAAGTGGTGCCCAAGTCTATTCCTATTGCTTTATCCATCTTTCTCCTGAAACTGATCGAGTGTGTGAATGATTTTTTCGACTGTGAACGGTTTGTCGATAAAACTGTGAACCCCTTTTTCCTTGGCGTCGACGATCCGGTCTTCGCTGCCGTAGGCACTGATAATGACTACAAAGGTCTCAGGGTTTTTCTTTCTAATGATGGGAAGAATATCCATCCCATCCCCATCAGGCAGTTTCAGATCCAGAAAGACCAGATCAGGGGCTTTCGAGAGGTATGCCATACCGTCTTTCAGGGTATGGGCTGCAACCACGTCATAGCCTTTTTCTGTCAGGGCGCCCGACAGAAGCCAGCACAGATCTACTTCGTCGTCTATGATTAAAATAGTTCTGATCTTTTTTTTCGCAAAGAGGCGAGGGGTTTCTTCGGTCTGTTTTCTCCTACGTCTTTCTGTTTCACGCTTTTCAAAATAGGGTTTCAGTTCTTTCAGCCCTTCGGGCTTGCGCCATCCGGAAAGGCCGCTTCGCCACACAAGGGCTTCTTCCCGTTTGATGATCCCCTTGA
>CAYOWC010000416.1:0-3583 GCA_964407525.1 uncultured Desulfobacteraceae bacterium
CAACCATTATTCAAATTACTATTGAAGAGCTTACAGGCAAGCATTCTCTCTAATCCGACGTGGTTTTTCGATACTCTGTTTCTGCCATTCCTAACTGTCCGCCTTTCTTGCGCAAGAGATACACGTCAAGATGCTGGGGTCAAACCGTAAACGATCTTCGGCGATTTCCTCGTCGCAGATAATACAATAGCCGTAGTCGCCGGATTGCATAAGGCCGAGAGCAGATTGGATGCGTTGACGCTCAAGGTCAGCGAGGCGGGCGGCGGCTTGGGACATGGCCTGCTGCTGCATGGCATCCATGCGCGTCAAGCGACCGACCCTCGCTTGGTCAAGTTCCAGCGGGGCCGCCTCTTTTTTCAGGCTTTCCTGCGATTCGATTATGGTTTCGAGGCGTTCCTCAAGACGTTTCTTGAAATATTTTAAATCAATATCATCGCGCATGGTGTTTTGTCTCTCTCATGGGCTGAAGGGGATCTCATTTTTCCAATGGGGCTTCCTCAATGCGAAGATGATAATCGGCAACAATACCATCACGACCATCCCTCCAATCAGAAAAGTCTCGTAGAAGTAGAGACTTCCTGTCTTAATCTGTGAAGGGGGAAGAAAACCGATGAATAGCGTGAAAATGGCCCCAAATATTCCCAGTATGCCAAAAAACCACATGCCCGCATTCCCGAACGGTACGCGGAATGCACGGGGGGTATCCGGTTCTTTATATCGAAGAACAATACCCGCGACAAAAAGCAGAATATACATGACCAGGTATATCTGTGCTGTCAGGGCGGTCAGTATCCAGTAAGCGCTGTTTATGGTGGGCATGAGTAGAAAGATCATTACGAGACCGGTGACGATAGAGGCTTGAACCCAGAGAATAGAAACCGGTACATGTTGTTTATTGCAGCGCTGGAAGAAGGGCGGCAGCAGGCCATCACGCGCCGTCGTGAGCAGCCCTTTGCTCGGTCCCAGGATCCAGGCAGCTACCTCCCCGATAGATCCAATAACAATCAGCACTGCGACAGCGGGTACAAGCCATTTTACGTGGTAAGCTTCGAAGAACTTCTCAAAGGCTTCCATGACCCCGGCGACCAGGCTTATATCCGTAGCAGGCACGACGAATGCGATGCCCATGGCGCCCAGCAGCAATGCGCAGAAGGAGATAGCAGCAGATAAAAAAATTGCCCTTGGAAATACACGTCCCGGGTTTTTGACTTCGCCTTCATGGACTGCAGAGACTTCGATGCCGGAAGTAATCACCATGACGCCCGCAAGAAAAACCAGGTTATTCAGATTGCTCAGGTCGGGCAGCATGGCATCCCAGCTCAGTTCTACCTGTAAAGGGTTGCCTGATACCAGCCACGCGATTCCCATACCGATGATTAAAGCCGTACTCACCATGGTGCCGATGACGCCTAATGTGCTGATCCAGGCAGAGGTTTTCATGCCCCGGAAATTTGCAAAGGTTCCCGCCCAGTATATGAGAAGAATCGTTACGAGCATGTAAATTTTGTTTTCTGCAAGGCTGGGCATAAAGATAAAGGCGATGGTTGCGCCAATGAAGGAGAGAACTGTGGGAAGCCAGATGACATTTTCGCTCCACTGCATCCATATGGCCACGAATCCCCACCGTTCTCCGAGGGCCTGACGTACCCAAATGTAGATTCCGCCGGGACCCTTGGGGGGCCATCCTGTGGCCAGTTCTGCTGAGATAAAGGCGACCGGGATGAGGAAAAAAATCGCGGAAACGAGAAGATAAAACCCGGCAGCCGTCCCTTCTTCTGCGAGGAGAGGGAGACCGCGTATACTGTATATGATTGCAAGATTGATCATGGCGATGGAAAACACGCCGAGGGTTCTCAGTCCTCCGCGGGGGGGTCTCTTTTCCTTCATGGTTGTATTTCCCTTTCGCTATGACCTAAAAAAGGCAATTAGCGGTTAGTGGTTACTTAGCCGCATAAAATCAGTAATTTACGGTCCAAAAGGTTAGCATTGAAAAATGAAGCCCCAACATTGGGTTGGAAACCGTCATGTAAATGTTTGGTATCTTTAAACTAACGGCTAATGGCTTAAAGCTAATTGCAGCTTTTAGGTATGACTTAAAGGCTGATCCGCGTTCAATCAGGAAGCAGGTTGTAGTAATACCGCATGGTGTCTGAGCGAGTGACAAGCCCTATCAGATGATCGTTTTCGATGACAGGCAGTCTGCCGATATCCTCTCTGACCATGAGCTTGACGGCGTCGATGAAGCTGCTTTGAGGACCAATGCTATGCACCCTGGTGGACATGAACGCCTTTACAGGTGCGTTTATCTGTTTGTCTTTTTTGATCTTTTTGAAATCTCTCCTTGAAATGATTCCCACAACCTTCTGTCCATCTGTTACCGGAAAACCTGTGCAACCCCTGTCGCGCAGCAGGAGGGCCACTTCTTTCATCGGCCTGTCCGACGGAACAGTAAATACGGGATAGGACATAAGATCACTGATTTGAACCGCCACATTATGGCTCCCTTTCAGGATTTTTGTTACCCATTTTTGTGCATCGTCCGGTCCGGTTTCATGCAGCAAGGCTGAACCGGCGTTGGGATGGCCACCCCCTCCGAGATGACGCATGATGACTGCCATGTCTGCTGTTTCCCCTGTGCTTCGCCCGATCACCAGACAACGGTTTTTTTTTCGTTCCCAGAAAATTCCGATTGCCACATCCACATTGAGGATGTCCTGGTACATGTCCACGACAAGGGACAGTCCCGGAACATGCCCTTCAATTTCCATGGTGCTCAGGCTTATGGTGTGTCCCTCGAGTTTTTCTCTTTCCGCCTTCCTGAGCATTTCAAAAAGCAAGTCTTTTTGCTTCGGTCCATAGGCCGGGCGGAGGAAATTCTTAATCATGGACAGATCGCCCCCCTGGTCCAGGAGGAAGGCAACAGCTCTGGCGTCATTGGCTGTAGTGGAAGGAAAGCTCATGCTTCCGGTGTCTTCATAGATCCCTGCCAGAAACAGGGTAGCCTGTATGGGAGACAGATCTGTTTTATCTTCTTTTATTCGGTTTACAAGGAGAGTAGAAGCTGCCCCAACCTTTTCCACACAACTCCAGGAGGTTTTGAAGTCACCGGTCCTGGTGTGGTGGTCCCACAGATGGATATCTATTGGCGGATTTTCCCTGAGGTCGAGTTTCCCATCGATCCTTGACCAACTTTGTGCATCTACTACCACGAGGCTGGTAATTTCGCTCGTTACGATTTCTTTTGGGGAAGTATAGGGGAAGAGGTCCCTATGCAAGGCAAGAAAGTCGCGGACATTGGGATTGATGCTCTTAGGGATAACGACCTGGGCGTCTTTGTACAGCAGAGCAGCTGCAAAAACAGATGCTAGTGCATCAAAGTCCACATTCTTGTGTGTTGTGATGATTTGCATGGGAGTTGTCCTTTCAACAGGATGGTCAGGGTTCTTTTATTTTAATGTAACACGAAACTGAACTATTTCAAACAACGCAATGTAGTCTTTCTATCTGATGTAGATATATTGGCTCATTGCGGATTAACGTGATATTTTATCAGTTGCCGAATAGACTATGCTCAGATTCCAGG
>CAYOWC010000417.1:0-3507 GCA_964407525.1 uncultured Desulfobacteraceae bacterium
GGCCTTCGCGACTTTGCGGTTCAAAAACAAATAACCAGATGAAGTTTCACACGAGCGCCGCCTCTGACCGGGAAAAATGGTCAGTCTGATCGAGAAAGAAACTTCCGGATTCCATAGATAGTCTGTGTGAGCGGCCTTGTCCACAGTCCGTTTGGTGGGTTTTAGCCGCGATTTTCCGGGTCTCTCGAACTACCGACTCCTGTTTCATGCAGATCCGGTCGTGGCAGGATGCCACTCACACAGGGGTGGAAACTAGCAATCCAAGCCTGTCGAAGATCCCGTCTGAAGCGAAACCGGGGAACCTTTGAACCCTGAACCGAAACGAAGTTTCACACGACTTCCGCCCCAGGAGGGAATCCCCCTGTGGCGGAACTGAACACCGACCATTACCCACTGAACGCTGACTCCAGGTCTATCTGTCAGCACAAAAGCCGATAGAAGACAATGTGCTTCCCGCAGGAACAATATTGTTCCAATCCTTTCCTTCCAGAATCAGCTGATCGCCGGTTTTCTCATAGAGAGCGCCCCAAAGAGATCTGAGGTTTCCCTCTACTTCAAGCGTAACCTTCCAGTCAATATTTTCTGTGGTGTTGTTTTTAATCGTAACATCGGAACAGTACCCCGAGCCCCAATCGTCGGTGATTTTCACTTCAGCTACCACTTTTCCCGAAGGCCCGTTGGTTTCGTCGTTATCCTCGACATTTGCGCAGCCAGGATCGTTGAGATCCACCAGGCTGTCTCCGTCGTTATCGATTCCGTCGCTGCATTGAGTCGTCGGAAGGGGATCATTCGATTCATCATTGTCCTGGGCGTTTTCACAACCAGGATCCGCCAAATCCACCAACCCGTCCCCATCGTTGTCAACTCCATCACCGCACTGGTATTGCACGGGTTCCTGTTCCCTGTTCACACAGAAGCCGAAGGACGTAGACTTGCCAACTCCCAGCTCCGAATTCCAGCCGTCACCCTCTACATTGATGGTGTTCTGTCCCTGGACATATTTACCATTCCAGAGGTTGTCCACCGTACCTTCCACCGCCACATTGATTTCCCACTCAACCGGCTGACAGGTGTTGTTGGTCACTGTCACATTGGCGCAATAACCGGCCCCCCAGTCGTCCTGAATCACCGTGTCCGTCTCCACCGAACCGCAAATGGTATTGGCTTCGTCATTGTCGTCTGCATTTTCACAACCCGGGTCCTTCAGATCAATGAGTCCGTCCCCATCATTGTCAATCCCATCACTGCACTGGGTAGCCGGAGGACTATTGGTTTCATCATTATCATCGGCATTGGCACATCCCGGGTCTTTTAAATCCGCCAAACCGTCCCCGTCATTATCAACACCGTCGTTGCACTGGGTCGTCGGGGGTGGTTTATTGTACTCGTCATTATCCTCAGCATTATCGCAACCGGGGTCTTGCAGGTCCACCAAACCATCTCCGTCATTATCGATTCCGTCACCGCATTGATAGCTCATCGGCGCGTTGTCCCCATTGGCACAGAACCCAAAAGACGTGGATTGCCCCACAGCCAATTCCGAATTCCAACCGGCCCCCTGCACCTGAATGATACCATCACCTTGCGTATATTCTCCATTCCACAGGTTGTCCACTGCCCCACTCACCGAAACGCTCACCTGCCACACGACCGGATCACAGGTGTTGTTAGTCACCGTCACAGTCGCACAGTAACCGCCATCCCATTCATCCTGAATCACCGTGTCCGTTGCCACAGATCCACAGACAGGGGGTGTAAATTCGTCATCATCCTGGGCATTTTCGCAATCGGGATCCGCTAGATCAATGAGGCCGTCCTCGTCGTTGTCCACACCATCGCTGCACTGAGTCGTCGGGGGCGGTTCATCGTTTTCGTCGTTATCCCCGGCATTGGCGCACCCCGGATCCTTTAAATCCACCAGGCCGTCCCCATCATTATCGATTCCATCAGCGCATTGATATGTGGGAAGCACACCCCCGAGAGAATCCCAGAGCGCACTCAACAACGAATTAGCTGGAGCAGGATTTCCTTTCACATCACTCATCAAGTTCCAGAACATGGCGCCTGCCAGGCCTTGTTGAAGGATATATTGCGCCTTGGCTGAAATGGCTGCCGGATCATCATAGCTGATGAAATTGCTTCCATTGTAAAGCCATGGTACCTTGGCTTCCAGGTGATAATATTTTGCGTAGGAAGACTCGTAACTCTGCGCGATCGAACTATAATTGAGCATACCGGGTTCCTCACGCTCGCCAGGCCCGGCGCCCGTTGCTCTCTGGTAAAGCCCGTCACCGTCAGGACCGGGAGAGACACCGGTCCAGCTGCGACCATAAAACGGCAGGCCCAGCACCAGTTTATCTTTCGGGATCCCGTATTGAACAAGATAGGTCTGGACAGTTTCATCCATGGACCAGCCGGACTGAGCAAAAGGATCATCCGAAGCAGGATACATGGGTGCCAGGTGGCCCGTGTTGGAGTCCCAGGACCCGTGAAAATCATAGGTCATGAGATTAATGAAATCCAGGTATTGCGGAAATTGATCGAATTCATGATTTACAATATTGTGGGGTCCCCCAGGGGCCGCAATGGTGAGTAAGAGGTTAGGGTTAATAACGTCGAGCTGACTTCTGAACTCGGCCAGGAGAGCTGTGTAATTCTGTTTGTCTTCCGGTCGGTAATTGCTTCCCAAGCCACAGCATACCGGGTATTCCCAATCAATGTCGATACCGTCAAAGACACCAGCCGCCGCGCCGGTTCCACCGGTGTTGGAACCCGCATCATAAGGAAGGTTTCCCCGGATTAAAGTGTCGATACAGGCAGCCACAAAGGCCTTCCGGTTCTCGGGAAGAGCGGCATCAGAGAATCCTTCTGACCATGTCCACCCACCCAGCGCGGCCAGCACCTTGATATGAGGATTCTGCTGTTTGAGCTTCCTCAGCTGGTTCCAGTTCCCTTTCAGTGCCTGCCCCCAGGTGTCAGCCATCCCATCCACACTTTCAGCAGCAGACATCGTTCTCTGATAATCCGCCCAGGCATCTCCCACATTGCGTTCCGTTACCCCAATAACAGGCCGATTGTTGACCACATTAATGAAGGCATAGTTGATATGGGTTATTTTCGATGGGTCGATATCCTTGACGAAATAGTCGTAGTAGATTCCCCAGGCTGGAAAATAGCCAACGACGATTTTGTCAGTCGGCTGAACTTGTTCAGATTCATTATCATCACGGGCACTTGCGCATTCCGGGTCATTCAGGTCAATAAATCCATCCCCATCATTATCCAAACCATCCGCACAGGCATAGGTGATGGAAGAATTCAATACCCAGTCGAACACTAATTGTCCGGATTCTTTTAAACCGGACCCCGTCCATGGCCCCCCGGGACAGTTTCCGCTCTTTAGAACTGCCCCGCTCCTCCAATCGTCGCTGAAATTCCAGTTGCTCCAGCTGATTTTTTTTTCGGCCATGAGGTCTATCCATTCCTGGGAACTCTCCATATCATTGG
>CAYOWC010000418.1:0-3476 GCA_964407525.1 uncultured Desulfobacteraceae bacterium
GCTCCATTCAAACACGTTCCTTAAAAAATGCGTGAAAACCGGCAGGGAAGATGTTACATTTTTCATGTCACTGATCTGCAACCTATCTGGAGGTCTATTTTTGAAAAAGATATTCACGTGGGGGTTATTCGGCATCTCATCCCTTCCGGTACTTATTATAACCGCCCTTCTTATTGCCCCCTTCTTCGTAGATGTCCAACAATACAAACCGCAAATTGAAAGCCGGGTATCTGAAATCACTGGAAGGCCCTTCATCCTCGATGGCGATATACGCTTTACCCTCTTTCCCTGGGCAAAGATTTCCCTTTCAGACATTCGCCTTGGAAACTCTGCAGGTTTTGAAACAACGAATTTCCTTTCTGTGAAGTCCTTAGAAGTAGACGTAGAACTTCTGCCTCTGCTTTCAAAAAATATCAGGATCAAACGTTTCTCTTTGAAAAACCCGATCATTACCCTGACAAGAAACACAAAAGGGATGGGGAACTGGGAAATGCTTGCTCGCCCTGAAAAAGAAGACCGGATACAGGGGAAGAAGCAACAGGAGCCTTCGGATGAAGGTGGGAAAGAATTTTCTATTGACAGCCTGGCAGTCAAAACATTCACCCTGTCTGAAGGGGTTCTTTTGTGGATAGACCGAATAAAAGGGAAGCCAAGGGAAATCAGGAATTTGGCCTTGGAATTAACCGACCTGTCTCTGGTTAGGCCCGTTCAAATAGAATGCTCGGCGACAGTCGACCAACAACCGGTATCCGTACATGGAACCATAGGCCCCATAGGAAAAAATCAGGGAAAAGGAACCGTGCCTGTTGATATATCGGTCGGATTTTTCAAAGAAATAGTGATGCGCATCAAAGGGAAATTCATCGATCCCGTAGACAGGATGGATTTCAATCTGCAACTCCAAATCGAGCCTTTTTCGCCTCGAAAAATTTTCGAGAGCATGGGCAAACTGTTTCCCTTAAAGACTGCGGATGCACAAGCATTGAACAAGGTGGCCTTGGTTTGTAGAGTAAGCAAAAATTCCAGTCGCTTATCCCTGCCAGACGGTTCTTTAAGCCTCGACGAAACGACTCTGAAATTTTCTGCCGCTTTAAAAGATTTTACCAAACCTGAAATGACATTTGATCTGATCATGGACCGGCTTGATATGGATAGGTATCTGTTCCCAAAGGCGGAACAGCAAAAAAGACAGGATACGCCAAAAAACGAAAAAAAGAATCCATCCGTTTCAGGTGGAAAACCGGACTACATGCTCAGATCCCTGACTCTAATTGGCAATGTTTTCATAAAAGAATTAAAAATAAAGGAAGCAAAAATCCAGGATTTTTATCTGAAACTTATGGGGAAAAACGGTCTCTTTCAGATACAACCCTTCGCCATGAAACTCTACGGAGGAGAAATGTCAGGCGCGGGATCATTGAACCTTGCGCAAGATGTTTTGCGGACACAGATACAATTGAAAGCAGGCGGGGTCCGAGCTGGCCCCATGATCAGGGACATCCTGAAAAGAGACATCATGGAAGGCGACTTTGCCATGGATCTAAAGATAAAGGCTACCGGGAACAACAACGCTGCTATCAAAAAAAGTCTCCATGGCAAAGGGACTCTTCAATTCGCGGACGGAGCAATCAATGGCATTGACCTTTCGGGTATGCTTCAAAATTCGCGCGCTGCCCTCGAGCTTTCTGAAGGGTCCGATGGAATCCCACATACCAGGTTTAGTGAATTCGCCATTCCATTCACCATATCAGACGGCGTCATGACAACAACGGATACAACCCTGACATCTACCCTCCTCAACATCCAGGTAGAAGGTCAGGCGGACATAGTTGACGAAACCCTTGATTTCAGGATTGAGCCCCGGTTTATGGCCCCCGCGAAAGGACGGAAAGATGAAGAAAATCAAAAAGGAGTGACCATTCCCGTTCTTGTTGGGGGAACCTTTTCTTCTCCCAGGTTCCTCCCGGATCTAGACTTCATCCTCAAACAAACCTTCGGCAAGGAAATTAAAGGTTTGTCCGAACTACAAAAAGCGCTGCTTAAAAGCAAAGAGGATGATGGCAAGAAATCCAGGGGAAACAAGATATTAGATTTCTTAAACAAATTGCGTTAGGCTTGGAATAATGGCTGTCGAGAAACCACTGGAAAAGACCCCGATAAAAACCTTTCTGGAAAAGGGTGTCGAAACAGGCATTTTTCCGGGGGCAGTCGTGCTCGTTGCATTTAAGGGTGAAGTAGCCCTTTTCGAAAAAGCGGGCAAATACACCTATAGCCTGGATTCTCCAGTCATAGCCGAAAATACCCTGTTTGATCTGGCCTCACTGACCAAACCGTTGGCCACAGCTCTGGCTGTGATGAAGGTCATCGATTCAGGAAACATCAAGCTGGATGAATCCCTTGAAGAATTACTCACAGGGTTTTTCCCCAGGCCCGTGGGGGCCTTGACACCAAGGCTGCTTTTATGCCATTCGGCAGGGCTCAAAAGCTGGATGCCATTTTACAAAGAACTGGCGGTACTGCCCCCGGCAGAAACCAAGAACGAATTAAGAAAGCGTATCCTGGATACCCCGATGGCATACTCTCCCGGAAAAGGGGTTTTGTACAGCGACCTGGGGTTTGTTCTCCTGGAGTGGATCGTCGAGGAAATCACAGGAAGGACCATCCCCAATTTGATCCAGGAGCATTTCTATGGTCCCCTGAACATGAAAAAAACCGATTTTTTCGGAAGCAATCCGGCCAACCGTGTCGACCCAACCCAGTTTGCTCCCACTGAATTCTGTCCATGGAGAAAACGCGTCATACAAGGGGAGGTACACGACGAAAATGCCTGTTCAGTGGGCGGTTACTCAGGACACGCGGGACTGTTCGGCACAGCGGGCGATCTCTTTGCTTTGACCAAGATGCTGGTCGGCCACTATCACGGGAAGAGGGACGATTTTTTGAAACCGGAAACAGTAAGGGATTTCTTTACCAGACAAGAACTTGTAAAAGGCAGTACCTGGGCACTGGGGTGGGACACGCCATCTCCCAAAGACTCAAGTGCGGGGGGCTTCTTTTCCGTAGAGAGCGTAGGGCATTTAGGGTTTACCGGAACTTCCGTATGGATAGACCTTCGTCGGGAAATCACCGTGATTCTCTTGACAAACAGGGTGCATCCCACCCGATCGAACAGGAAAATCAGGCAATTCAGGCCTGCATTGCATAATTTGATCATGCAATCGATCGGCCAGATAATTTCAAATTAGGATACAAAGGAAATAATGGTAAAATGTCCTGTAAATACCACCCGGAACGTGAAAGCTATATCAAATGTGAGAAAATGGGAATCGGCTATTGCCTCGAATGCCTGGAAAACTGCGAAGCCTGTACGGATCCGTGCGGATATTGCCGATTCAGGTCGCAATGCATTATCTGGGAAAAATGCCGTAAGAGCCCGAAAAGGTATGCACTTGAAAAGGCCGCCAAGGGCGCTGAAG
>CAYOWC010000419.1:0-3465 GCA_964407525.1 uncultured Desulfobacteraceae bacterium
AGTAGTTTACACTTTCGTGATTTCGCGTTTTCGCAGAGAAATTGGAAATTGGAAACTAGAAATTGGAAATTGGAAATTAGAAAAAAACACATTAATTCTGGTGTGTTATCCAATTTCCAGTTTCGAATTTCCAGTTTCAGCATCCGATTTTCAGATTCGACGTTCGATTTTCAACCAGAAAACATACCCCATTTCCGGGAAAAGTGTAAACTTATGGATGAAGGATGCCTTTTTAGGTTATATTTAATTGCCTCTTCGCGGGATTATTGCCTTTGGGTGGGGCTTTCCCTGTTCCGGTTTGTCCGAATCGCGAATTTCATAAACCTCTTCCTCCTTCAGGGCTTCGAATCCTGAAATAATATCCAGAAGCTCACTGGTAATACCCGCCTGTCGCTGTTCCCTAAACATTGCCTGCAACTCCTCTTGAAGCTCCAGGATGTTTTTTTCGGCGGCTTGCATGGCCATGAGCCGGGCCGCGTTCTCTCCGGCGAGGGACTGGGCAAAGGCCCTGTAAAAGGAGATAAAAAGATACTGCCGGAAGAGATGGGCAAACATGGTTTCCCGTGAAGATCCCAGCATGGGCAGACACCGGTTGGGCCAGGGCGTTGATCCATGATCTTTCGCCCAGGTTGCATCCAGTGGCAGGATCTTTTCAAACACCGGAGCATATCCTCCCTGCTCACCCAGCACGTGATGGCAGAGATAGAGGTTCTCCAGTTTTTTGGCAGACCTCCGTTCCTCTACCTTCTGGATTGCTTCCTGAACCCTTTCGGTCACGGCATTGAGGCTTCCCGGGGCCTGGAAATGAACTACGTTGGGAACGCCTGCATCCTCCAGCATGCCGTGAACCTTTTCCCCCATGCTCCAGTAAATCCAATTCCTCCCTTCCGTAGCCTGTCCCGTGACCTGCTTCTGCAAAAAAGGCCAAAGGGATTCATTGAACTGGCCACACATGCCCTGGTCGGACCCTACCACGAGACAGACGTCTCCCTGGTTTCGGGAGGGTGAAATCGCGGGACGGCCCATTCTCAGAAAAACCGTCCACCCCATATCCACCACAGTCCGGTACTGCTCCAGAGATTCCACGGCCCGTTCAAACTGCCGGATGTTCACCGCGGACAGGCTTTTCATGGTCTTGACCACCCCCAGCAGGTCCTGGGCTGTCTTGATCTTTCGGTTTAGAGATTCCAGAGTCTGCATGATCTTCCTTCATGAGTTTAAAGGGATTCAGCGCCACCTCCAAGAGCGTAGTCAGCTGTTTCCATAGGGGATCATCTTTTTTAGCCAGGGCCACGGCGTTTTCAAGGTCCAAAATTTCGGCTTTTACTCTTGTAAGAACGGCTGCCTCGGCCTCCACCACTTTTTCAACAGGTACCTCATCCATGAGTCCTTGGGCTACCGCCAGCAACACCACAATCTGCTCGCCTGCCGCCATGGTGGAAAGCTCTTGCTGCTTGAGGGCCTCCCGAACCCTTCGGCCGTGTTCCAGGGTGGCTCTGGTCCTGTCGTCCAGCCGGGTGCCGAAGCGCGCAAAAGATTCCAGTTCCTGGAACTGGGTATAGGAAAGCCTGAGATCTCCGGCCACCTGTCGGTAGGCGAAAATCTGGGCTTTGCCCCCCACCCGAGACACTGATTTACCCACGTCAACCGCCGGCAGCATGCCTTTCTGAAAAAGGTCCGGCGAAAGATAGATCTGGCCATCCGTAATGGAAATGAGGTTTGTGGGAATGTAAGCCGAGATGTTCTGCGCTTCGGTTTCGGCGATGGGCAGGGCCGTAAGCGACCCGCCCCCTAGTTCTTCCTTCAGGTGGGTGGAACGTTCCAGAAGCCTGGAGTGTACATAGAAGATATCCCCTGGAAAGGCCTCCCGTCCCGGCGGACGTCTCAACAACAAGCTTAGTTGCCGGTAGGCCAGGGCATGGCGTGTGAGGTCGTCGTAAATGATAAGCACATCTCTTCCCTGCTCCATAAAATATTCGCCCATGGTAGTGGCGGCGTAAGGGGCGATGAACTGAAGGCCGGGCGAGTCATCTCCTTCCACCACCACCACAACGCTGTACTCCATGGCCCCCTGCCTCTCCAGCTCAGCCACCACCTTGGCAATGCCCGAACTGCGCTGGGCGATGGCGCAGTAGATACAGAGAACGTCCTTGCCCTTCTGGTTGACTATGGCATCCATGGCCACGGCGGTTTTCCCTGTCTGGCGGTCTCCCAGGATCAATTCCCGCTGACCCCGGCCGATCGGAATGAGGGCGTCCACCACCTTGAGCCCAGTCTGGAGTGGTTTGACCACCGGTGCTCGATCCAAGATCCGGGGGGCTTCGCGCAGTACCATCCAGCGCTCCCGCGCTTCAGCAAGCCCTTTTCCATCCAGGGCTCGGCCCAGGGGGTCCACCACCCGGCCGATCAGGTGATTCCCTACGGGCACATCCAGAACGCGGCCGCTGCGAAGTACCTGGTCTCCAGCACTCACCGCTTCCGTGGGACCAAACAAGATGATGCCAACGCGATCGGGCAGGATGTCCAGGACCATACCCGAAATGTCGGAGGACAACGTCACCAGTTCTTCGCTCTTAACCTGTCCCAGGCCGTCGGCCCAGACAATCCCCTGGCCCACCGACTTGACCCGGCCCACTTCCCCTTGTTTAAGAGTAGGTGAAAAGCCTTCAACCCCCTGTTCAACGGCCCGATCAACCTCGTTCAGGACACCCTCAAGTCCGCTCTTTTCCGCTGTATCTTTTTTCCCTGTCATGATTTCACCCGAGCGTCTCTAAACAGGTTTTCCATGATCTCCTTTTCCAGATCCAGAAGATAATCAGTTAGATACCATGCCACTTTCCGGTCTCCAGCGACCAGTTGAATGCCCAGGCCCAGTTCCGGAGCCGATTCCAATCGAATCCGGGTTTCGCCCGGAAACCATTGGGACAGCCGTTCTCGAAGGGTTTTCGCGTCATCTTCTTCAAAGGGAATACCCGACTGAACCACAACGCCCCCTTTCGCCGCATTCTGAATCAGTTCATCCTTTTCGGAAGCAACTTTTTCAAAAAACACCTGCAGCACCTGTCGGTTCAGCCCCTGGTCGGCCAGGTCCCGAACGACCTTCCCGCCGATAAGTATCACCTGTTCCACCATGCGTTGCTTGAGCCCATCAAGAAAGGCCTGCCGGTCCCGGGTCATGTTGGCCATCCAGATTCCTCGAAGGCCTTCCACATCGTCCTTCGCACTCTTCAGCGTCGCCTCACGCCATTTTGCCACCTGCTCCCGGGCTTCTCCCATCAAGTTTTCACGGGCCTCTTCCAAGGCCGCTTTTTCTTTCTCAAGTTCCAGGGCTTTTTCTTCCGCTCTCTGTTCAGCCTGTTCAGCACTGTTCAGTGCCTCGACCATAGTCTTTTCCCGTTCCGCCATGGCCCGAAGGATCGGCTTAAAAAGGAACCGCTTCAGGAGGTAGATCAGAATAAGAAAATT
>CAYOWC010000420.1:0-3437 GCA_964407525.1 uncultured Desulfobacteraceae bacterium
AGCGAGCTTGCGAGACTCCGGGTAAGCGAGCTTGCGAGACTCCGGGTAAGCGAGCCTGCGACACTCCGGTAGTTTCAGGTGTTTATGGACCCCCGCCTTCGCGGGGGTGACGGGTTCAGGGACTTTTCACGAAACTGTCAACCTTATCCCGCCGATAATGTAGAGACGAAAACTGTCGAAAATGTGATTGAAAAATACAGCTTTCACTATTGGACAAAGTCCATAGTTTCAGTTCCTTGAAATTAATGGTCATAATACTTGTTGAGAAATAAGGATGTCAACATGATTCCAGCAATTCGAGTACTTGCTCTTTTAATGATAACCATGTGGGGCGGCTTTCAAGCCGCGAAAAGTTTTAACTTTTCAACGAGTTCGGGTGGATTTTATCCGTAAGGATTTTATAAAAGGCTTACGCGTAAACTCCAAAAAAACAAGGGCTTTTTGAATCGATTTTAACCTGATTGTGTTATGGGTACCCGAACTTATTGAGACGTTACGAAAAATTGCGGAAAAATACTGCCCGTACAGGATTTTCCTTCAAAACTGCGTATCCTCCAAAAAAACGCAAACGTAGTTTACACTTTTTCGTAATAAAATCCTTACGGATGAACTCCAGAACAATACTCCCAGGGAGTTCAGGCGTAAGCCTTTTATTGTGTTTGCCAAAAAATGTGAAGTCGCAAATGAAAGATGCTCAAAACCGACCTCGTTGATAAGGCCGGCTAATGGCAATCTATCTTGACACGACGCAGTGCATTCCTTACTATATTGAACCCGACACACAGGGCGCTGCAAGCGTTTATTTGTCCGACCTGTTTTTACGAATCAGGCGGCAGGAATTAAAAGGGGGGGGGAAGGATGGGGCAGTGGGGCCTCTTCATTTTCAAGGGGATGAGGGCCTTCTTGTCATTGGGAACAGTAAATCGCCATTCAAATACAAAATTCGAATTCATCAGCCCGACTAACCGGAAAATGGTCCAGTATCAAGGAATGATGCTCTCGTGAAAAGTAGGTTTTCTCGCAAAGACGCTAAGGAAATAGCTTTTAATATGAATGAGGTTAACTTTGTGAGCTTTGCGCCTTTGCGCGAGATTTTATCTTTTTACGGATTCATCAAGGAATGAAGCATGAAAAGCATACGTAATTTCAGTATTATCGCCCACATTGATCACGGCAAGTCCACCCTGGCCGACCGCCTTATTCAGGCAACCGGGTTGGTGGAACAAAGAGATTTCAGGGACCAGATACTGGACAATATGGATATTGAAAGGGAGCGGGGAATTACCATCAAGAGCCAGGCCGTTACTCTTCCCTACACGGACCCGGAAGGCCGTTCTTTCGAGCTGAACCTCATTGACACCCCCGGGCACGTCGATTTCTCCTATGAGGTCTCCCGGGCACTGGCGTCCTGTGAAGGCGTTCTGCTTCTTGTGGATGCCGCCCAGGGGGTGGAAGCTCAGACCGTGGCGAACCTGTATGCGGCTATGGAACACAATCTGGAAATTATCCCGGTCATCAATAAGATAGACCTGCCTTCAGCCGATATCGATCGGGTGAGAGAAGAGATCGAGGTGGATCTGGGACTCGACTCTGATATGGTTGTCCTCTGTTCCGCCAAGGAAGGTACCGGTGTGGACCAGGTGCTGCAGGCCATTGTGGAGCGGATTCCGCCCCCGAAAGGTTCCCGCGAAGATTCCCTGGAGGCGCTCATTTTTGATGCCCATTACGATCCTTTTCGGGGAACCATCGTGAGTTGCCGGGTTTTTTCAGGCTGTATCCGGCAGGGGGATTCCATCAGGCTCATGTACAACAAGTCCGTACACCGAGTGGAAGAAGTGGGTGTTTTTCGACTTGAAAGGGAAAAAAGAAAGGAGCTTTCCGCTGGCGAAGTCGGGTATATCATATCTGGAATCAAGACCGTTTCGGATGTCCAGATCGGTGATACCGTCACCCTGGATTCCAACCCGACCGAAAAACCCCTTCCGGGATTCAAGGAGGTAAAACCGGTTGTGTTTGCCTCCATCTATCCCGTTTCCACCGATGAATATCGATCTCTTACGGACGCGTTAGAGAAATATAAACTTAATGATGCGGCTCTCATCTATCAGAAAGATTCTTCGGCTGCCCTGGGGTTAGGTTTCCGCTGCGGATTTTTGGGGCTCCTGCACCTTGAGATTGTTCAAGAAAGGCTGGAGAGAGAGTTTGATCAGTCGATCATCATGACGTCCCCTACGGTTCAGTACCGTTTTGTCCTGACAAACGGCGAAGAAGTGACCGTGGACAACCCGGTTTATTACCCGGATCCGGTGTCTATTGAAAAAGGGCTGGAGCCTTACATCAGGGCCGATATCCTCATCCCCGAAAAATACATGGGGGCGGTCATGGAACTGTGCCTGGAACGCAGGGGGGTGAATTCCCGCTTCAATTATCCCACCCCGGGACGAATTGAAGTCCAGTTTGACATGCCCCTTGCCGAGGTGGTTTACGATTTTTACGATCGCCTCAAGACGGTCACCAAAGGGTACGGCTCCTTTGACTATGAGCTTTTAGATTACAGGCAGGCGGACCTGGTTAAAATGGATATTCTGCTCAACGGTGAGAAAGTGGATGCCCTTGCCCAGATCGTCCACAGAGACGGCGCCCGCCCACGGGCACTTCAAACGTGCAAAAGACTGAAAGACGAAATCCCGAGGCATATGTTCAAAATCGCCGTGCAGGGGGCCATCGGAGGAACCATTATCGCACGTTCAACCATTGCGCCTTTCCGGAAGGATGTGACGGCCAAGTGCTATGGCGGAGATATCTCCAGGAAACGGAAGCTTCTTGAAAAGCAGAAAAAAGGGAAAAAACGTATGAAAATGGTGGGTTCCGTTTCCATTCCCCAGAACGCTTTCATTGCGGTTCTCAAATCGGATAATGAATAGACGGCATCCTTCATCCATACGTTTACACTTTTTTCGAAATGGGGTGTATTATCCATTTCAAAATCGGGTTCCGAAGCTTGGAATTGGATGCCGAAACTGGAAACTGGAAATTTGAAACTTGGGAAAGAAACAGCTATTCAGGTGGTTATCCAGTTTCCAGTTTCCAGTTTCTCTGCCAAACAGCGAAAACCGTAAAGTGTAAACTACTTTCTGGATTTAAGGATGCTGAATAACACACCCAACTCCGGTCTTTATATCCACGTGCCTTTTTGCCGCAGCAAATGCCCCTATTGTGATTTCTATTCTGTTCCGTCTCTCTCTCTTCTTGACCGCTGGTTAGAGGCGGTCAAAAAAGAGGTGCTTTTGTACAAGGGAGAGTTCGGCCCATTTGACTCCATCTATATGGGGGGAGGGACTCCGACTGTTATTCCGGGAGATCAGCTTGAATCCCTCATGGCGCATCTTTTTGCCCATTTTGATTTTGAGAAAGATCTTGAAATCACCATAGAAGCC
>CAYOWC010000421.1:0-3417 GCA_964407525.1 uncultured Desulfobacteraceae bacterium
GAAAAGAACAGTTTTGAAGATTATGAGGTTGAGCATACATTTCCAAAGATCGGCCGCAAAAAGATGCGCCTCAATGCGCGTAAAGTCGTTCAAAAAACAGAAGGGATTGAGTTGATACTCCTTGCGATTGAGGATAAGGGTAGGTGAAAATATGAAAAATGACGAATCAATAGAATCCAAAGTATTGCGCCTCCGAGCCGGAAAACGGCTCTTTGAAAACCTTGATACCCTCAAAGACACCCCTATTGAAGATATCCAAAAGGTAATTCACGAGTTACACATCCACCAGATAGAGCTGGAGATGCAGAATGAGGAACTGCGCCTGGCCCAACTGGCGCTTCACGAAGCGCGGGACAAGTATGCCGACCTCTACGATTTTGCCCCGACCGGCTATTTTACGATCAGTGAAAAAGGGTTGATTCAGGAGGCCAATCTCACCGGTGCGACCATGCTCGGGGTGGAGAGAGGAAAACTGAGGGGTCAGCCTTTCTCCCGGTTCATTACCGGGGATACCCTGGACACCTTCTACCGCCACCGGCAGAAACTCGTTGAGACCCGAACCAAACAGGGCTGTGAACTCAGGCTCAAGCAAAAGGACGGCTCTTGGTTCCATGCCCAGCTGGATTGTGTGGTCGGTGAAGATGATGAAGGGAACATCACCGCCATCAGATTGGCTGCGACCGATATTGAAGAACGAATGAAGGCGGTTAAAGCCATCGAACAGGGTAAGCGGGAGTGGGAAACGACCTTTAATGCCATCTCCGACTGGGTCTGCTTAATCGACCTCGACCACCGGATCGTGCGCACCAACCAATCGGTCAAAGCGTATACCGGCAGGTCAGTTGAAGGGATCGTCGGGGGGAGCTGCTGCGAGGTTGTTCATGGGACGAAAAGCCCCATAGACGCCTGTCCGACCCGAAAGATGCTGAAGACCCGGTGCCGCGAGAGCGCTGAACTTCACCTGCCTGAGGAAAACAAATGGCTGCTGGTGACGGTGGATCCGGTGATGGATGATGATGGGAGCGTCGTTGGCATCGTGCATATTGTGCGTGATATAACCCTCCTGAAGAAGGAGGAGGCGGAGCGCGCGAAGATTGAAAAACTCGAATCCCTGGGGGTTCTTGCCGGGGGTCTGGCCCATGATTTTAATAATGTCCTGGCGATTATCCTGGGCAATGTCTCCTCTGCAAAGATGGATGCGGCGCCATACCCCAATATCGAAGAGTCCTTGGCGGAAGCCGAAAAAGGTTGTCTGAGGGCCGTCAAACTTACCCGGCAACTGCTGACCTTTGCCAAGGGGGGGGCACCGGTAACGAAAACGGCATCTCTTAATGACGTGATCACCGAATCCGCTGATTTTGCCCTCAAGGGGTCGAATGTCAGCGTTGATTATGCCCTCCCCGGGGAGACCTGGCCGGTGGAGATCGATGTGGGGCAGATCAATCAGGTGATACACAATCTGGTCCTCAATGCGGATCAGGCCATGCCCGAAGGGGGTGTTGTCGGGATCAGAGTTGAAAACAGGGTGATCGGGGAAAGCGATGCGTTGCCCCTCCCCCATGGAAAGTACTGCCATATTTCCATTGCGGACAGGGGGATTGGAATACCCCAGGCGCATCTTTCAAAGATATTTGACCCCTATTTTTCCACCAAAGACAAGGGAAGCGGTTTGGGCCTTGCGTCGTCCCATTCCATCGTCCAAAAACATGGCGGGCATATCTGGGTCGATTCCCAGCTGGGGGTCGGTACCGTTTTTCATGTTTACCTTCCCGCCGCTAAAAAAGAAATCTCTCAGGCAAAAGAAATCTCCAAGGCAAAAGAAGCGGGGGGCGAATCCACAAGGGCAGCGGGCAGAATCCTGGTCATGGACGATGAGGCGCCACTCAGAGAGTTGGCCAAGAGGGCGCTGGGAAAATTGGGATACCAGGTGGAATCAGCCGGGGATGGCGAAGAAACCATAGAAAAATACGTGAAAGCCATGAAAGAGAATGAGCCTTTTGATGTGGTTATCCTGGATTTGACCATCCCCGGTGGAATGGGAGGCAAGGAGACCATCAGGAGGCTCAGGGAAATCGACCCGGATGTAAAGGGTATTGTTGCCAGCGGTTACTCCAATGATCCCGTGGTGGCCAATTTCAGGGATTACGGTTTTTGCGGCGCTTTGCCCAAACCTTACAGAATGGCAGATCTGGGCCGGATTGTGCATGATGTGCTGACAGAGGATAATAAATGACTCAGAAATGGTTTTAGCCACCGGTTTTATGGCCGCTGCCCGGAAAGTGATAAACCTCCTTGAAGTCCCGCCGAAGGAAATCTGCCATGAATGATGCTCAGAATAGTCACAAGCTGAACAATGTGCGTAAGCGGGCTGAAGCGTTCCTGGAGAAAACCCCTTCCGCCATTAAGAAAATGCCGTCAAAAGACATCAGGGACCTGCAGACCCTGGTCGAGGAGTTGCAGACCCACCAGATTGAGTTGAGGATGCAGGGGGAGGACTTGCGCCAGTCCCAACTGGAGTTGGAGAAGGCCCGTGACCGATATCTGGATCTCTACGATTTTGCACCGGTAGAATATGTGACCATCAGTGACAAAGGGGTCATTCTGGAGGCAAATCTTACCTCAACCATCCTGTTGGGGGTGGAACGTTCAAAACTTGTGGGAATGCCTTTCTCCCAATTTATCGCTAAAGAAGATCAGGACCTTTTCTACTTTCACAAAAAGAAACTTCTGAAATCTGGGAATCAGGACACCTGTGAATTGAAACTGGTGAAAATGAATGATCGGCCATTTCATGCGCAACTGGAATCCATTGTGGTGGAAACCAATACGGGCGAGCTGAAACACTTTCGCGTGGCCATCATAAACCGGGAAAGAATCTGGAAGGCGGAGGAGATTTTGAGAGAAACGACTGCCAAGCTCCAGCAATCCCATAAAATGGAAGCCGTTGGCACACTGGCAGAGGGGATTTCCCATGATTTCAACCATTTTCTGACCATTATCCTTGGAAATGCGCAACTGGCCTCTGAGGACGATTCGGAAGGGAATCTTGTACCTGAGTGTTTGGAGGAAATCCAGCTGGCTTCCATCAGGGCAAAAGAGATGGTTCAGCAATTGCTTGCTTTCAGCCGAAAAACGGATCAGAACAGAAAACCCTTGAATCTGGTTCCCGTCATAAAGGAATCCATGAAAATGCTTAGGAATGCTATCCCCGCCAGCGTGGAGTTCAGTCAACACATTTCAGATGAGCCATGTAATATTATGGGTGATGCTTCCCAAATCAATCAGGTTATGATGAACCTGGTCACCAACGCGGTCCATGCCATGACTGAAGAAGGGGGACTCTTGGAAGTAACTCTCAAGAAAGTTGATCTTCTGGAAGAAAAATCATGCTTTGATTGGGTCCTATCCCCCGGAGCC
>CAYOWC010000422.1:0-3393 GCA_964407525.1 uncultured Desulfobacteraceae bacterium
CTCAGAATTTTGCCTTTCCATCCAAACATAAGGCTCCTCATTAGAAATTGGAAATTGGAAATTAGATACTATGTCCACATCTTACTTTTTTTACAAATTCCGAATCCCGAGTTTCAAGTTTCGAATTTCGAGTTTCAAAACCAGATTCTTCAAAAAGCGCTGCAACCAGAGAGAGGACCTGTTCTTCATTATTTCCCATTACATCCAGGGCGCCGCTTCGACACGATGCCGCACAAAGGCCGCACCCTTTGCAGAGGGCGCTGTTCACTACTGCCGTGCCCAACTCAGAATTTACTTCCACTGCATGAAAAGGACAGACTTCCTCGCAGACTCCGCAGCCCGTACATTTTCGGGCATCCACCCTGCTGATGGCGCCTTCTCCCCGCATCTCTTCCCGGCTTAAAACAGTCATGGCCCGGGAGGCAGCAGCATGGCCCTGGGCAATACTATCGCTAATGCTTTTGGGTCCGTGGGCCAGCCCACAGAGATAGATACCGTCCGTGGGGAAATCCACAGGCCGGAGTTTCATATGGGCTTCCATAAAGAACCCGTCCGGGTTCAGGGGGATCTTGAGGGCTTGTGACAATGTATGGTTACCCTCAGCGGGAATGGTCGCTGCGGCAAGGGACAGGAGATCGGCCTGAAGAATGAGTTTCTGCCCCAGGGTTGGTTCGGTTACCGTTACCTGAAACCCGTTATTATTGCTCTCTACTTCAGGTTTGTCTTCTTCATGGTACCGGATGAACGTTACACCGTTTTCCGCTGCTTCTCGGTAGACATTTTCCATGAGGCCGTAGGTCCGCATATCCCGGTAAAGCACATAAATCTTCATTTCAGGGGTTACTTTTTTCAACCTGACTGCATTTTTCACTGCCTGTCCGCAACACACCCGGCTGCAATAGGGCCGTTCAGAATCCCGTGATCCCACGCATTGAATCATCACCAGGGACCGGCACGACCCTATCCGCTCGCTTTGGGCAGAGATTTCTTTTTCCAGTTCCAGGTGGGTCATCACCCCATCGTCCTGACCGTAGAGATATTCATCGGGTCGGAATTCCCGGGCTCCGGTGGCCACCACCGCGACGCCATGCGGAATATCGACGAATGTTCGCCTGTTGCCCATTTCAAGGGTTGTACGGAAATTCCCAACATATCCTGAGAAATCTCTGATCTCCGCTTCCGTATGAACCTGGATGAACAGGTGATGGTAAACCCGTTCAATCAAGCCGTTGAGATAGGATGGTACTTCTTCCCCTTCCACTGTGTAGCGAAGCCTTCCGGCCATGCCCCCCAGAGAACCCTTTTTTTCAATGAGGTGAACCTTGATACCTTGATTTGCCAGGGACAGGGCGCAGACCATTCCGGATATGCCACCTCCGATGACCAGGGCGGAATGGAGAATAGTGTAAGGTTTCTGGACCAGGGGCGCCAGCATTCCGGCCTTGGTTGTGGCCATTCGAACCAGATCCCTGGCTTTTCCGGTGGCCGCCTGTTTTTCTCCCATGTGGACCCAGGCGCAGTGTTCTCGAATATTGGTCATTTCAAAGAGGAAAGGGTTCAACCCGGCCTGTTTGAGGGCGTCCTGGAAAACCGGTTCGTGGGTTCGGGGTGTGCAGGCTGCCACCACCACGCGATTCAGATCTTTTTCCTTGATGGTTTCAACCATTCGTGTGATGGAATCGATGGAACAACTGAAGGTATCCTCCTGGGCATGGGCCACGCCGTCCAGAGTTTTTGCGTAGTCTACCACATTGGGCACGTCAACTCCTTTGATGATGTTGGTGCCGCAATGACAGACGAAGACTCCTACGCGCGGAGGCTCACCCCGGATATCCCGTTCGGACGGGTAAGCTTTTTCCGACACCAGGGTTCCTCGGGCCTTGGTCACCTGCGCGGTGGCCAGTGCTGCCGCTCCACCGGCCATGGTTACGGAGTCGGGGATATCCATGGGCCCGCAAAAAACTCCACAGGCATAGATCCCGGGCCTGTCGGTCTCCATGGGGTGAAAGACGGAAGTCGTCTTGCAGAAACCATCTTCATCGACTCCAATACCGATCTTTTCTGCCAATTCCCGGTTGCTTGAAGGAGAGGTGAGACCCACGGACAATACTACCAGGTCAAAAGCTTCTTCACGGACCCTGGCGCCATCCAGGCGATATCTGAGGGTTACGGCATGGGTTTCCGGGTCTTCTCCTACCACAGATGGTTTCGCCCACTCAAACCGGACTCCTTCCGTCCCTTTGGCTCTGTCATAATAGCGCTCAAATCCTTTGCCGAATGCGCGTACGTCATTATGGAGAACAACCGCTTCCAGCGATGGGATATGTTCTTTGGAGAGAATGACCTGTTTCATGGCGTACATGCAGCACACCGATGAACAATAGGTGTTCCCGGCAGATACATCTCGCGAGCCCACACACTGAATCCAGGCAATTTTTGCAGGTGTTGAACCGTCGGACGGACGGCGAAGCACCCCGCCGTTAGGTCCGGAAGCGCTCAGGAGACGCTCATATTCCAGACTTGTGATGACATTCCTGAACCGGTTATAGCCATAAAGGCTCTGCTGTGAAGGATCAAATACCTCATAACCCGGAGCCAGGATAATACCGCCCACCCGGATTTCTTGTTTTCCTGGTCTCTGGTGAAAATCTATCGCTCGGGTGTTACAGGTGGGGACACAGATCTGGCATTCTTTTCGTTGCAAAAAAAGACAATGGGCAGGGTCCACCACGCTCACTGCCGGTACCGCTTGGGGAAAGGGGAGGTGGATACACTTGACTGTGCCCAGCCCTGCATTGTAATCGTCCCTGACATTAATGGGGCAGTACTCGGCGCATACTCCGCATCCGGTACATTTGTTCAGGTCCACGTACCGGGGTTGCTGCACAAGATGAGCCGTAAAATCGCCGGCTTCCCCTTCGACCGCCTCCACTTCCGTATCCGTCATAATGGAGATGTTGGGATTCGTGGCACATTCCAGGAATTTGGGTGACAGAATACACATGGAACAATCATTGGTGGGAAAGGTTTTGTCCAATTGACTCATCTTTCCACCGATCGACGATGCCTTGTCAACGAGGTACACCTTAAACCCTGAATTGGCAGCATCCAGGGCCGCCTGTATACCACTGACGCCCGCTCCAATCACCATAACGGCGCCAATTTTGTCTTGGGCTGGATTTGGTGTTATGGAACCCTGATCGTCTTGCACCATTTAATTCTCCCTAAAAGCTGCAATTAGCTTTTAGCTATTAGCCGTTAGATTAAAGATACCAACCATTTGCATGATTTTTCCCTTTATTTGATATTTCAATTTTTGATGCTTACCTATTGCATCTTAAATAGCTGACATTGTGTGGCTAATAGCTAACCGCTAATTGCAGTTTTTAAGTT
>CAYOWC010000423.1:0-1170 GCA_964407525.1 uncultured Desulfobacteraceae bacterium
CACACGGACAGGGCAAGAAAATGAGAAGGTAAGGTGAGCAGGTGGGAAGAACACAGGATTAGAAAACTCATCAGTTAGGAGTAAAACATGGAAACAGCAAAATTTAGGATAAATGTAGGGCGGGAAGGGACAATAAAATTGCCGGCCAATGTTCTCGAAAATATAGATCAGACTACAGAATGTGAGATAGTAATACGTCCCCTGAGGAACCAGAAGCGGGGGATGAAGACTATCGACGAGGTCATACAAAACATAGAGAAGGCTATGGATGAAAAATACCCAAACCTCAGGACAAATATAATCCCACAATTGAAAAAAATCATAGGTATCTCAAAAGACATAGACAAAAAATATTTGCAGTATTCGGACAAAGAAATAGTAGGGATGGCAAGAATGGAGAAATATCTGGAGAAAGGAGAAATTCTTGAAAGCCTTTATTGATACAAATATTCTGATTGATGTAGCCGCCAGGGCAGATCAATTTCCGGACAGCTTGAAACTCATTAATGATATTATTGAGTGGGACGAAGCCAGCCTATGGGTTTCAGCCATTTCACTTAACAACCTCGAATATATCCTCTCAAGGATGGGCCATCAGGAAAAGGCCAGGGACTTCCTGCATTTCATACGAGAAGCTTTTTCAATCATACCGTTTCGTAGATCCGTATTTTCAAGCGCTTTGAAAAGCAATAACCCGGATTTTGAGGATGATATCCAAATGGCCTGTGCTGAAGAGATGGGAATGAATTACATTATTACGCGAAATACGAAGGATTACATTCAATCCAAAATACCCGCATTGAGCCCGACTGAATTTTTGAAAAAGTGGAATGCGGGTGAATTTGATACGGTTACTCAGGTCCCCTTCATGGATCTGAAGGCGCAGCATCACCAGATCTATAACGAGGTGGATGATCGGATTACGGATATTATCGGGAATACGGGGTTTATCCTGGGGAAGCATGTGGCTGAGTTTGAGGAGCGGTTTGCCAAGGCCCAGGGGGCGAAATATTGCGTGGGGGTTTCCAGCGGTACGGACGCCCTTCATGTGGCGTTGCTGGCTTTGGGGATCGGGTCCGGGGACCGGGTGATTGTGCCGGTGAATACCTTTATCGCCACGGCCGAGGCGGTTTCTCTCACAGGGGCGGAGCCGGTGTTTGTGGATTGTGA
>CAYOWC010000423.1:1270-3357 GCA_964407525.1 uncultured Desulfobacteraceae bacterium
GCCGATGAATATGGCTTGAAGGTGGTGGAGGATTGCTGCCAGGCGCATTTGGCGGAATATGGCGGCAGAAAGGTGGGGAATTTCGGAGCATTTGGATGCTTCAGCTTTTATCCGGGGAAAAACCTTGGCGCCTATGGAGAAGCGGGGGCGTTGATTACCAATGACGAGGGGCTCTTTAAGCGGGCGAAAATGTTCCGGCAGCACGGGGAGTTGGAGCGGTATCATCACCAGGTGGTCGGGCATAACTACCGGATGGCGGCCTTTCAGGGGGCGGTTCTTTCCACTAAGTTGGGTTTCTTGAAGGATTGGACGGAGAAACGGCGGGAAAACGCGCGGTTGTATTCCGAACTGCTGGGAGGGATTGACGGGATTGAAACGCCTTCGGAACTGGAAGGGTCGGAATGCGTTTATCACCTGTATGTGATCCAGTGTGATGATCGGGATGGGCTGCAGAAGTATCTTGGGGATCATGACGTTGCTTCGGGGCTGCATTATCCGGTTCCGTTGCACCTGCAGGAGGCTTATGGGTTTCTGGGGGGGAAGGTGGGGGATTTTCCTTGTGCTGAGACTGGGGCGAAACGGATACTTTCTTTGCCTATGTATCCTGAACTTACCACTGAGCAGATTGTTTATGTTTGTGATCGGATAAAGGAATATATCTCAAAGAATTAGCCACGGACACACACAGAAAGACACAGACAAAATGCAATAGAATTGAGAAGCTAACTTCACGTGGTTGGAGAATATTTTACAGATACTGTCGTGAAAGGCTAACCAACCTTTAAAACGTCCGTGTGTGTCTGTGTGGGTCTGTGGCTAAACATATTAAAAAAAAGATGGAACTTAATGATATTACGTATAAAATTAATGGCGCTGTGTTTGAGGTGAATCGTGTGCTGGGTGCCGGATTCCTTGAGAAGGTTTATGAAAATGCGTTGTTAATGGAACTCAGAAACCAAGGATTAAAGGCTGAGAGCCAGATTCCCATTGTTGTGAAATACAAAGGCGCAGAGGTCGGAGAGTACTTCGCGGATATCGTCGTAGAAGAGCAGATTATATTGGAGCTGAAAGCCGTTAACCAGCTTCAGAAGATTCATGAGGCACAGCTGTTGAATTATCTTAAGGCCACCGGATATAGGCTCGGTCTCCTGATCAATTTTACCCATCCCAAGGCCCAAATCAAACGCTTTGTTGTTTAAATATTAGCCACAGACACACACGGAAAGGCACAGACGACTTTTTTCTGTGTGGGTCTGTGTGGGTCTGTGGCTAAAAAAACTGAGGTCTTATGGATAAAGGTATTAACACAATTGCTCCTGATGTCAAATTAGGAAAGAACGTCAAAATATACAACTTCGTGAACGCCTACGGATGCGAGATCGGCGATGACACAAGGGTCGGTGCCTTCGTGGAGATCCAGAAAAACGCCCACATCGGAAAGCGGTGCAAGATATCATCCCACACCTTTATCTGTGAAGGGGTCACCATCGAAGACGAGGTCTTCATCGGCCACGGGGTCATGTTCATCAACGACCCGGATCCCTGGGCCGTCAACCCCGACGGCACCCCACAGGGCGATGACGATTGGGTATGCGTCCCCACGATAATCCGAAAACGGGCCTCCATCGGCTCCAACGCCACCATCCTCTCCGGCGTGACCATCGGCGAGGGCGCTCTGGTGGGGGCCGGCGCCGTAGTCACCAGGGATGTCCCCGAAAATGTGGTTGTTGCGGGGAACCCCGCTGTTGTTATCAGAAAAAGAAGATAGCTGTTCAAATCTATTCCCGAATCACCCACACCGCAAAGCGTAAAGCACCATTTTTTCATAATCCGTTATAATCTGCGTAATCTGCTGACAATAAAGCCAAAATGAGAATTAAAAGGGCAATCACCCACTATCAGTACGGCCTTGTGGCCCTTGACCTGATGGTTTGCACCATCGCGTTTTTCATCGCATTCTGGGTCAGGCATTTCAATCAGTTCCCTTCCGTCTCGCCGGCTTACCTGCATGCACTTCCCGTGGTCATGATCATCTGGTTCATGAGCTATAAGTATTTCGGTCTTTACAATGGGAAAGCAGGCACGGC
>CAYOWC010000424.1:0-1780 GCA_964407525.1 uncultured Desulfobacteraceae bacterium
GAGCATGGTCTATTCGACAACTGACAAAAATATCACGTTAATCCACGATGAGCCTACATAAATAATGAAGCGCACCAAAAACTATTTGAAAATTATGAACAAATCATAGGAAAGCTTGTCATTATGGCTATTAACCCTGAAAAATGGTGTTATTGATTGTCATCAGAGTGGATCGCTAAGTCCCTGAGTCGCTTATGTTTCTAAGTCAGAAGGGCGCAAGACAGAGGGCAGAGGGACTGAGGGACTGAGAGAGGAAGGGACGGAGGGGCGGAGAGACGGAGGGATGTCGCTTAGTTGGAAAGGGTCTCTAAGTCTCTTAGTCCCTTAGTCTCTTAAAGGGGAGCAAAATTGGTAAAGGGAATTGTTTATTTCATCATCGGGACGGTGGGGCTTTTGTTCGGTGCGGTGCAGCCCTGGATAACGGCTATTTACTGTGCGCTGATGATTCTGGCGTTTGGGGTGATGATGTGGCAGGGGGGGCTTTCGTGGCGGCCGGGGGTTTGGGTGTGGGCTACCGTGGGGGTTTTTCTGTTGGTCACGTTGTTTCAGATGCTTCCGTTACCGGCGGAGTGGCTTTTGTTGGTGAGCCCGGTTCGGGAGAAGGTTCTGGTGGAGGCGGCGGGAATTCTTGGGGTGGCGGTGGATGCCAACGCCGTGGCTTATTCGGTGTATCAGGCCCTTGCCCGGTGGGGGTTTCTCATTTGTCTGGGGCTTTTTTTCTGGGTTTGTGTCAGTCTCGGCCGGGATCGAAAGACCTTTAAGGCAATGGTCTGGGTGGCCCTGGCAGTGGGGACCTTTGAGGCTGTTTATGGATTGGCCCAGGCGCTTATACCCCAGTTAGGGGTCTTATGGGTGTCCGCAGACTTTGCAGGCGCGGGGAACGCCCGCGGCACGTACATCAACCGGAATAATTTTGCCGGTCTTATGGAGATGCTGTGGCCGGTGGCCCTGGGGGTGACCCTGGCCCAGGGTGCATTGGCAGAGGGTCGGGGAATTAAAGCCATGTTCTCCGAGGATCGGTTCAACGCGCAGCTCCTGATGTTTTTGGTTGTGGCCCTTATGGTGGTAGCTCTCTTTTTTTCGCAGTCCCGGGCCGGCATCCTGGGGGCCTTTGTGGGAATGGCCATCCTGGTGGGGATTCTCAGGCTGGCAAGCGGACGGTTTCAGTGGGGCGTACGCATAACCCTTTTGGCCCTGGTGGCTCTGGTGGTCGTTTACGGCAGCAGGATCGGGTTTGACCATATCGTGGAGCGGTTTCTTCAGCTTGAGAGCGGGTCTGTTGGGCGAATGGCGGTCTGGGAGCCGAGCTGGGACATGGTCACGGATCATCCGGCGGGTGTGGGCCTGGGAAACTATGAGGTGGTGGAGCCGGTGTATTTTGATCCCGGTAGAGAAGGGATCCGGTATCGCCATGCTCATAACGATTATCTTCAGTTGCTGGCCGAGGCGGGCTGGGCCGGGGCGGTACCGCTGGTGGCCGGGTTTTTTCTGTTTATAGGTCGGGGTATATGGCGGGTTCGGCGCGTCGGCTTTAATGTGGGCCGGTTTCGGCTGCTGGTGAGTGTGGGGGCGCTGGCCGGGATTTGTTCCATGGGGTTTCACGGGTTTTTTGATTTTAATTTCCAGATTCCGGCGAACCAGGTCTTTTTTGTGCTGTTGTTGGCGCTGGTGGAAAGTGGGCTTTGGCCTGGGAGGGACGGAGGTCAGAGGTCAGAGGTCAGAGGTCGGAGGTCGGAGGGCAGGGGGCGGAGGGCAGAGGACGGAGGACGGATGACGGAGG
>CAYOWC010000424.1:1880-3323 GCA_964407525.1 uncultured Desulfobacteraceae bacterium
CGGAGGATGGATGTCGGAGGTCTGAGGTCGGAGGGGGGAAGGGACAGAGGTCAGAGGACGGAGGACGGAGGACGGATGACGGAGGACGGATGACGGAGGACGGATGACGGATGACGGATGACGGATGACAGAGGACGGATGACAGAGGACGGAAGACGGATGTCGGAGGGCAAAGGTCGGAAAAGCGGTGGTAAGCTGTTTTGGCTGATGTTAATTTAGGCCCTTATTTCCTGGCTTTCTGTCACAAAAAACAAGAAGTTCATTGACTGAATAGCCCAAAACTTAAAACTTAAAACCTAAAACTGCGGCTTGCCGCTTTAGATCCAACACATCAAAGGTATACTCACGGCCGGCTTTTTTGATGCCTCAAAGAAATGTGGCGGGCTCGACATTAAAGGTATCTGCCAGTGCTCTCAGGTGCCTTAGGTTTAAAGGTCTCTTGCCACTGAGTATTTCCGAAACGGTCGATTTGGCGCCTAAGATTCCGATCAAGTCTTTCTGTTTCAAAGCATTTTGATCCATGAGGAATTTCAACAGGTCAACACCGTCGCGACGTTCCACTGGGAAGTTTTCCGACTCATAATATTCAATCAAAACCGAGAGTGTTTCCGCGTATTCGGCCAAATCTCCCTTTGTCTCGTCGAATACCGATTCAAGGGACCGGAGAGCATGCGCATAATCCCGCTTGTTCTTGATAATTTTCAGCGGATAAAAGCGTCCGTTTTCATGTTCATTTAAGACAGGCATTTTGAATCCTCCTTCAGCTTCAATTTGTCATACTCGGCGTGCGGCAAAATATATTTAATCCACATTCGATGGGCGGTGAAATTGAATCTGACGATCAGTCTGTATTTTGTACCGCCGATGTTGAAAATGACACATTTTCCCACAAGGTCTGCTGTACCAAATGTTTTTTTCAGCTCGCTAAAAGAAGAGAAATCATTTTTCTTACATATGCGCCACCAGCTTTCCAGGGGCTTTTTAGCGTCGGGGTATTTTGCTGAAAAATCCAGCAGCATTTTTCGTGCGATGATGTTCATGTGAATATTTTATTGATGATGCGTTCGCTTGTCAACGAAAAGTTCCGAAAATCAGAACCGAGTCAAATGCTGGGTCAGTCTCTTTCGCTGCTGGCCCGTGAAACTATGAATGAGACGGTGCGGAGCCGGTCTGTGGAAGAGCTGCTGAAGTGGATTGGGTCCGATCGTCTGATTATCGGTGGAGATTTCAACACGGTGTTTTGTTCAAAGACCGTGCGAAAGATGGAAGCGGATTTTAAGGATGCTCTGGCCGGCACTTCGGACTATTTGACCGGGACCTATATCAAAAGCGGATTGTCGGTGGCGCCCAGGTTGGATTTTCTTTTTTACTCGAAGGATCTGGCGTGTTTGGAGGCGCGGGTGGTGAAGCGGACGGCGGGGGATCATTATCCGGTTTGGGCAA
>CAYOWC010000425.1:0-3288 GCA_964407525.1 uncultured Desulfobacteraceae bacterium
TAGCGTTCTTTGCGTCTTGAGCGTAGCCCCGCTAGCGGGACAAGCGGGCGGTAAATATCCTGTAAAAGTTTCTTTCTTGATCAGATCCCGCTTTTAAGCGGAACGGCGACACTCATAATGTAATCGCTCTACGATCTTTTGTGCAAGGAAATATCTTTCTTTTTGCATGGGCGTTACAGGTTTAACCGAATGATTACATTTTTGCACTTCCTCATCCAGTTGACTATTGTGAAAGGTTCGCGTATGCAATGAAAGAAGCATTTTATTACAGGACCAACTGACCATTGACCCATTCATGAATTCCTTCCGGAGACTCGAAAATGACCAGACGGCATCTTTCCCTTCAATGGAAATTTCTTCTGTCCATTACCGTGATCATCTTTCCCATTCTCGGGATGATTTTTGCGGTTGCGGTAGTCCAAAACCGGAACCAGGCGATGGAGCAGGTCCTGAACCAGGCGAGAATCCTTTCCAGACAACTTATTCTCACGAGACAATGGATTGCCGATTGTGGTGGAGTCATGGCCCTCAGAGGCAGCGAAGGAGTTCGAGGGACGTCGTGTTTTTATGATGACAGGCTGGAAACTTCAGAGGGTTCTTATCAGCGGTTTACGCCGGCCATGGTAACCCAGAAACTCTCTGAGTATTCCATGCGTCAGGATCTGTATCATTTTCGACTCTCAGGCCTCACTCCTCTCAATCCGAAAAATAGCCCGGACGATTTTGAAAAACAGGCGCTCCGGCAGTTTGTAAATCAAAATATTTCTGAGGTAACAGGGTTTCAAAGCCTTGCTCATGGGGAATATTTTCGATATATGGTACCGCTCCATATGGATGCTTCGTGTCTCGAATGTCACAACCAGCAGGGGTTGTCTCACGGCTCTGTACTTGGAGGATTGAGCGTTCTTCTTCCCATAGAGGGAGTGCGCACAACCCTGGCCAGGGACCATTGGAAACTGGTTGTTGCAGGAGTAGCCCTCATGTTTGTTACTGTCCTGACCCTTTTTGTTCTGCTCCGTCGAATTGTCATCCGACCTTTGAACCAAATGGAAAACATGGCGGGTGAAATCGGGCAAGGCAATCTGAACGCGAGGGTAGAGATTGTTACCGGAGATGAATTTGAAAAGCTTGGATCTGCTTTCAATCACATGGCTGCGAGGCTTTCGAGAGGTCGAGACAGGTTGCAGGAAAAAATCGAGCGGGCTACGCAGGAGCTTTTAGAGGCAAATCGTGAACTGGAGACGCTGGATCAGTTGAAAACAGATTTTATTGCCAGCATGTCACATGAACTCCGTTCCCCCCTTACAGTGATCCGAGGGGGGGTAGACTACCTGAAAAGAACTGTCAAAGGAACGGATAATCGGAATTACCTTTCCATTATCGACAAAAACCTTTCAAGGCTCATTCACCTGGTTACGGACCTGTTTGATTTTACCAGGATCGAGGCGGAGAAAATGGAATGGGCCTTTGAGCAGGAAAATGTATCCGGACTGGTGAGAGAAGTGACTGAGATACTTGCTCCCCTGGCAAACGACAGGGGTATTTCCTTAAGGTTTGATTCGAAGGGGGATATCTTTGCGAAAATAGATCTGGAAAGGATTGAGCAGGTTCTGGTGAATCTGTTAGAGAATGCCATAAAATTTTCCGGCAATGACACAGAGATCCGGATTGAGACAGTGGAAGAGGATGATGCGGTTGTCGTTGCGGTCAAAGACCAGGGCATGGGTATATCCGTGAGAGACCTCGACGCGATTTTTGAAAAATTTCATACAACTCCCGCTTCGGAAGGGAAGAGAAGGAGCGAAGGGACCGGCCTCGGTCTTGCCATTTGCAAGGGGATTGTGGAGGCCCATGGAGGGACCATATGGGCCGAAAGCGCTCCGGGTGCAGGGAGTGTTTTTTACTTTACTCTCCCTCGGTGTGATTCGTGATTCAGCTGGTGAAAACGCCCCATCCGTGCGAGTTATTCCAACTTCTGATCATAGGTGGTTTCCATCCATAAATGGCCCTTTTCCGCAATGTTGGCGTCAAACTGCGGGTTTCCTTGTGCGGCGTACTATCGTACGTCTCCGCACAAACCCTTGTTTTCCTTGACCTTGCAAAAAATTGCTCATTTCTGAATTGGAAACCCGCAGTGTCCAAATTGAATAAATGGATAAACACTAGGTATGGTTTTTTCCATGGGATGGGAGGCAAAACATATTGCCCGAATAATTTCTTGTTTTTGGTCTCAATTTGCGATATTTGTACAGCAGGATAGAGGATCAATATTTCATCGGGGAAACAGGACCCACTCAGCTTGGGCATGTACCGCCCGCGTTCAGGTTCCTGTGAGGAGTTTCCATGCGGGAAAAAGCAGAAAATCTGGCGGACCTTTTGAATACGAAAGACTCCAGTGAGGTCTATAATGAAGTGGTGGAAATACTCTCGTTGATCTTTCCGCGTTTTGACTTTGTGCCTGTTGAGAGGGCTTTTCACGATTTTCTCAGCCTTTTCGAGGGTTCCTATCAGGGCTATAAAAAATGTGATACCCGATACCACGATGTGGTTCACAGCACGGATACATTTCTCTCCATGGCAAGATTGATTCATGGAGCAACCGTGAAAGGCGTTTCTTTTTCCGAAAAAGGAGTTGTTCTCGGGCTGATAAGCGCGGTGTTTCATGATGCGGGCTATATCCTGCAGGACGAAGAGGAAGGACCCGGTGCCGCGTTCACTTTGACTCATGTGCTGCGCAGTATAACCTTCATTAAAAAATATTTGCTGGAAAAAGGATATTCTAAGGAGGATTATCGTTTTTGTGAGGCCATTCTCAAGTGTACCGGTCTCAACGTGGAAATGAAAGAGATCCTGTTTTTTTCTGAAGAAAATGAAATCCTGGGGAAATTGTTGGGAACAGCCGATCTTCTCGGTCAGATGTCTGACCGCATGTACCTTGAAAAGCTCCCTCTTCTTTTTAAGGAATTCCGTACGGCCCATATTGATGGACTCAGTACTGTATTGAACTTTCTGAGGGATACTCCCAACTTTTTCAAAATGACTCTGGACCGGTTTGCCAATGAACTCATGGGTCTCAACAGGTATGCGCGGGATCATTTCAGGGTTCGTTGGGGCATCGATGAGGATTTGTATATGGCTGCCATAAGGGGGAATATTTCCTATCTGAAGTTCGTCCTCGAGAAATGCGGGGATGACTACTCTGATTATTTCAGACGTATCAATTATAGACTTGCAGAAAAAGAGGTCTATTCTTATTGACATGATCTTGAAAACTGTGATTTATTCATT
>CAYOWC010000426.1:0-3218 GCA_964407525.1 uncultured Desulfobacteraceae bacterium
CGGAAAGCGGTATGAATCTCATTCATTCACGGGTATTGAAGTTAGAACCAAGCCCGTTTATTTTGTACGCTGCGACCGGTCGAAAGCTGTGTCCTCTGAACCTGAATCTTTACTTTTGAGATTTTTCTCCCGTTCCCCTTTTTTTACTGTATTGAAGGAAAAACCAGAATGCTTTCAAAAAGGTAATGAAAAGCAACCCCACTGCAAAGATGTCTCCAATCCTTGTATACAAGCTCTTCCGGGAGGATGGAATAGAGACGGCTCCCATCAGTACAGCTTCCTTGAAAAGATCGCTGGTTTCTTGAATCCTTCCATCTATTCCTATGAACGCACTGATACCTGTGTTTGCCGCCCGTAACATGGGCCTTCTGTTTTCCACACAGCGGAAGACAGCCATGCTCAGGTGTTGAAAAGGGGCGCTGGTCATACCATACCAGGCATCATTGGTCAGGTTCACTAAGATATTGGCCCCGTTTGCCGCTAGATCCCTTGCCAATTCAGGGAATATGGCTTCAAAACAGATGAGGATTCCAACGGAAAAGCCATCGCTTTTCAAGGGGGTTGTGCTGGTCCCCGGGGTAAAGTCACCGGCTGATTCGACCAGGCGATGAATGAACGGGAGGAACTGTTTCAGGGGAACATATTCCCCGAAAGGGACCAGGTGAATTTTGTCGTGATGGCTGACATGCTGTGCCCGGGCTTCGATCATGTAGGCTCGGTTGAAAAATTCAACATGGGCTTTTGTGCGCTTGAAGGCCGGACTCCCGAATATGAGGGTTGCATCGGATTCTTTCGTCATTGAAAGGATCAGGGGAGTGAAATCCCGGTTGTTTTGAAAGAAGAAGGGGAGGGATGTTTCGGGCCAGACAATAAGCTGTGGTTCGAAAGAAAAGGTGGATCGAGTGAGGCTTTCGTAGGTCAGTACCGTTTGTTTCTGAAATTGTGGATTCCATTTCAAAGACTGGTCAATATTTCCTTGTATGATGGCGGCATTGATCTTTTTCGTGTTGTCGTTTTCAATAGAAATGTTCGATAGTCTGTAACTCCCATAGGCGAGAGTTCCGACCAGCAATATTGCAGCGAAAATAATTTCCCATTGCAGAACTCTTCCGGCCGGTCTTGCGGTACGGAATACCGTCCGATACAAAACGCCATTGACGATGGCGACAAGAAAGGACACGCCGTAAACGCCGAAAAGGTCTGCGATCTGGATGATGTACGGGTGCTCAAACTGGCTGTACCCCAACAGGCACCAGGGAAACCCGGTAAGGAAATGGCCCTTCGCATATTCCAGACCGACCCAGAAACAGGCCATAAGCAGGACAAAAAGACGGGAATCTTTTAGAAATGCGGTTAAACAGGAAAAAAGGCCGATAAAAAGAGAGAGATAAAATGATAAAAGGACCAGTGCTATCAGGCTTATGATGAATCCCAGCTGACCGTAGTGTTCCAGAACAACGATAATCCAGTAAATAAGGCTCAGAAAATGAGTGAGTCCCGCAATGACTCCCAACTTGAAGGCGGAAAAGCCAGAACGGTTTTCAATGGCTTTCAAGAGGGGAATCAGAGCGACCCATGCCATGAAAGAAAAATAACCGGGGGGAAAGGCTGCTGTGAGCAAAAACCCTGAAAATACTGCTAGCAGGCAGGATCGAAGGTTCAGGCCGTTACGTTTTTCAGGTGAAATCATTGGATGCGGTCATGCGTGGCCTGAAACAGGGGCTTCAAAATCATTCTGCTCCGGGGGCACTGGGTTGGCGTGTGGAGAGAAAAGGATCTTGTCTATTTTTCGTTGATCCCCTTCTTTTATAGTGATTTCCATCCCTTGAAATGGAATTGTTTCGCCCACTTTTGGGATTCTGCCAAGCAGATTGATGATGAAACCGCCGACGGACTCGAAGTCTCCCTCTGGAAGATTAATTTGCATGGCCTCTTCCAGTTTTTCAACCTCAAGCGGTGCGGCTACAAGAAACGCCCCGTCATCCAGCGGGATGAGTCGATCTGTTTCGTTGTCGTGTTCATCCATGATCTCCCCGACAATTTCTTCGAGAATATTTTCAATGGTGATAATGCCCGCCGTGCCTCCGTATTCATCGGTAACGACTGCAAGGTGGTGCCTATTTTCCTGCAGATCTTTGAGGAGATCGCTGACTCTCCTTGTTTCAGGCACAAAAAAAGGAGCCCGAAGGATCTCCGGCGGCAGCTTTGATTCACCGTTTTTACCTAAGAATCGAAGGAGATCCTTTGAGTGGAGAATCCCTACAATCTGGTCAATATTATCTTTGTGGATCGGTATTCTGGTGTGGCCACATTCGGTGACCAGGTCTATGACCTGGCGGAGTGTGGAATCTAAAGAGGCGGAAGAAATCTCCATGCGCGGGACCATGATGGAGTGGGCTTTCATTTCCTTTAAATCGAGTACCCCGTAAACCATATGGGACTCATCGTCTGAAATGAGGCCCTTGGCCTGTCCTTCGTCCATGAGGTCATGGATCTCTACATTAAGATCATTGCTGTCGTCTATGTGGGATTTTCTTTTGAACAGAGATTTCAGGAGGCTGAAAAAACTCCTTTCAGGGTCATCTTCCAAAATGTATTTTCTTTTCCTCTTATTTCAGGTTTCTGTTTGAAAAACAGGGGATATCTCTACCTTATTATCACAGAGCTTTTACAGGATTTTCAACTGGTATCCCCATAATAATCCTCAGAAATGATTTTTCAATAAGTTTGGTTTTTATCCTGCACTTATTTGGACAGCGCACAATTGGATCGTCACTGGCAGCATTTGAGGTTTTCTCATATATTTTACGGACATCTGGAATTTTAGGGAGTGAAGGTTCACGTGTCAAGACAAATTGAAACTATTCGGAAATTCTTTACAACTGCTGCGGACGGGAAAAAATGTTCTCCTTATGTTTAAGGCGAAATATGTCTTTATTTATCCTCTTTGAAAAGATAATGTATTATTTATGCATCCCGATTTTTCCGATTCATCTCAAAATCGGATCATCAAAAAGTGAGTCGAATCGCTGAACGCGACGATCTCAGTCGGAACGAAGAGATGGGCTTGGTTCTAACGTCGGCCATTACAGTTGTTCGAACGTATTCTTGGGTGATCCTATCAAGTGGGCGAAGTTAGAACCAATACCCGTGAATGAATTCCATTCACCGTTGTTTGACAGGCATTTGCGCGTTACTCGACTTTGCTCTCTTATAGA
>CAYOWC010000427.1:0-3216 GCA_964407525.1 uncultured Desulfobacteraceae bacterium
GCGCGAGGCACCGTATGTGAAGCCTTATAAAAAAACGACGGATGCTGTTGATAATGAATGGTTTTGAGAAAGACAACCTACTCGAACAAGAAGAAGCGATGTTGAAAGAGATCAGTGAAGAGATCACTCGTTTCGGTTGTGAAAGAAAAAATTTAATTCCCATACTCCAGATGGTACAGGGAAGACACGCTTACCTGGACGCAAAGGTTGTCGAAATGGTTGCGGATTATCTGGATCTTGCTGTCTGCGAAGTGTATGGAGTGGCTACCTTCTACAACCAGTTCCGCTTTCACCCTCCTGGAAAACATCATATCAAAGTTTGTCTGGGTACTGCCTGTCACGTCCGGGGCGGAAGTATTATTCTAGAAAATTTTGAAAGAAAGCTTGAGATCAAAGATGGAGAAACGACCCCTGACAGGGAATTCAGCATTGAACGGGTTGCCTGTGTGGGGTGCTGTGCCCTGGCTCCCGTTGCGGTAGTGGGTGAAGATGTACACGGGAAAGTTGCCCCAAGCAAGGTGGAAGGCCTGATCCTCGGTTTCCAGATTGAAAAAGAAAAAAGGGCAAGAGAAGAAGGACAAAAAGATGGATGAGAACAGCCAGGTTTCCAGAGTGGCATCGGCCTACGCAGCCATTCGGGAACAAGCGAAAAAGTCCCGGGCTGAACTCCTGAAAGAGGTTGTTCCGAGGATCCACGTGGGGTTGGCCACCTGCGGCATTGCTTCGGGTGCTCTGGAAACGAAACAGGCATTTGAAGAAACTCTCTTTCAACGTGGGGTTGAAGCCCGTATCCATACCATGGGGTGCATCGGCCATTGTTATGCAGAACCTGTGGTAATTATATCCAATCCAGGTTTTCCTCCCATCTTTTACCAGAACGTTACTCCGGGAAAGGCAAAGATGCTTGTCCGTTCGTTCCTGGAAAAAGGAGACCCTCTTTTTGAGCATCTGTTAGGGGCTACGGAAGAAAATGAGATGATCCCGCAGGTATGGGATTTTCCCCGATTCAGCCAGGAAAAAAGGATCGTCATGGAAAAATGCGGGATTGTGGATCCCGAAAATGTTGACGATTATATTGCCGGCGGAGGGTACCAGGCCCTGGCCAAAGCCCTCGATATGGATCGGGATGCCATTGTTGAGTGGATCACAAGTGCCGGACTTCGGGGCAGGGGAGGGGCAGGTTTCCCCACTGGTCTAAAGTGGGATCTGGCAAAAAAAGCGAGCGGTAGTTCAAAAACTATTATCTGCAATGCAGACGAGGGAGATCCCGGCGCTTATATGGACAGGACCATTTTGGAGAGCAATCCTCACCAGGTAATTGAAGGCATCGCCATTTGCGCGTATGCCGTGGGCGCCGCGGAAGCCATCGTTTATGTAAGGGCGGAATACCCCCTTGCCGTAAAAATGGTGACGGAAGCCATTGTCCAGGCGAAAAAAAGGGGCTTTTTAGGGAAAGAGATCCTTGGCAGTTCATTGGATCTGGAAATCGATATTTTCCAAGGATCCGGGGCCTTTGTATGTGGGGAAGAAACGGCTCTCATCAGATCTATCGAAGGGCACCGCGGCATGCCGGAACACCGGCCGCCTTTTCCCGTGGAAAAAGGGCTGGGTGGGAAACCCACGGTTATCAACAATGTTAAAACCCTGGCTTCTATTCCGCCCATTGTGGAACACGGGCCGGACTGGTACAGAAAAATCGGCACGGAAAAAAGCCCGGGAACTGCTATCTTTTCCGTGGTGGGGGACGTGTTGCACGCGGGCCTTGTGGAAATACCCATGGGAGTTCCTCTGAGGTCTCTTATCTTTGACATCTGCGGGGGAGTTCCCAACAAGAAAGCCTTTAAGGCCGTTCAGATCGGGGGGCCTTCGGGAGGGTGTCTCCCTGCGGATTTTCTGGATACGCCTATTGATTTTGATTCCCTCATAAGCGCAGGGGCCATGATGGGTTCAGGGGGAATGGTGGTCATGGATGAAGACGCCTGTATGGTGGATGTGGCCCGATATTTCCTTGAATTTACCCAGAACGAATCGTGTGGGAAATGCACCTTCTGCAGAATAGGAACCCAGCATTTGCTGAACATCCTGGAGAGGATTACCAAAGGAGAAGGACGTGAAGGCGATCTTGAACAGTTGGAGTCCCTGAGCAGGGACATCAAGGCGGGCTCCCTCTGCGGTTTAGGGAAAACCGCTCCCAATCCGGTATTGACCTCTCTGAAATATTTCCGCGACGAATACGAAGCCCATATTCATGAGAAGAGATGTCCGGCAGGCATGTGCAGGAGCCTGACGGCATTCTATATTGATCTGGAGAAATGCGCCCGGGGCTGCGACGCTTGTGTGGGCTGTTGTCCCGTGGAGGCTATTTTTACGACAAAGAACCGCAAGAAGGGGGTCGACCAGACCCTCTGTGTCAAATGCGGAGAGTGCGTGCAGGCCTGTCCCCCCGAATACAATGCGGTGGTGCGCGTGTCTCCTCCCGAACTTGCTCCGATTATTGAAAGAGCTGAGTAGCGAAACATGATTGAAATAACGGTGGACAACAGAAAGATTGAGGCGGAAGAAGGACTTTCGATTCTTGAAGCCTGCCTGCGGAACGATATTTATATCCCGCATCTTTGTTTCTTTGAAGGCATGGAGCACCCCACAGCGTCCTGCAGACTTTGTTTTGTGGAAATCCAGGGCGGAAAAACCCCCGAGACATCCTGCAACAGGACGATTCAAGAAGGAATGGTGATCCAAACCGATACCCCGGAAGTCAGGGACCTGCAGCAAACCGCTTTTGAACTGCTTCTATCTGTACATGACGTGGATTGCGGCCACTGTGCTGCAAATAAACGGTGCGAACTGCAGAGGATTGCAAAATTCTTGAAGGTCGGTTTGAAGCCCAAACGCCTGGAGCATCTGGTCGGAAAGATTGGCCCTGTGGAGGTACATCCTGCACTCCTGTATTTCCCGAACCGGTGTGTCTTATGCGGAAGATGCATCTATGTCTGCAGCATGAGAAATGGGAAGCCTCTCATGGCCTTTGCGAAACGGGGTTTTCATACGGAGATCAGTTTTTACGGAGAAGACGACAAAGCTGGGTACGACTGCGAAAAATGTATGGGTTGTGCCGAGGCCTGCCCGGTAGGCGCTTTGACAGGAATAAAAAGGGAGATTTGATAAGAAGACGAAGTATGATTGATCGTGGATTAGCGTAAAGAAATGATTGAACTA
>CAYOWC010000428.1:0-3174 GCA_964407525.1 uncultured Desulfobacteraceae bacterium
TTGTAATCCACCTTGAGGTTTCTTGCCGTCTCGCTTTTGTTCCCCCCGGCCTTGGTGAGAACATCCTGGATGACCCGTTTTTCAATAGAATCTTTCGTCTTTTTGATCCTGTCTTTGAATGATCCATGGCCAACGCAAAGGGTGATGGAATCATGGAGGTCTGTCTTTTGATCATTGGCAAAGTTGGAATGGGTAGTGAAAGGAAGATTTCCGGGGTGTATGGGGACATTTTCCTCGCACATGAGGACAGCCTGTCGAATCACGTTTCTTAATTCGCGCACATTGCCGGGCCAGGGATATCGTGACAGGGCAATGACCGTCTCTCTGTCGAAACCCTCACATTCCTTTCCCAGTTCCTTCTCCACCTCGTCCATGAATTTTTTGGCGAGATAGGGAATGTCTTCGGTTCTTTCCTTGAGAGAAGGCATTTTGAGGGAAAATTCGTTCAGGCGGAAGAAAAGATCTGATCGGAATTTTCCTGAGTCCACATCTTCTACCAGGGACTGGTTGGTGGCTGCTACAATCCGTACGGAAATCGCAACGGATTTTTTGTCACCGAGTCGTTGTACTATCCTTTCCTGGATGGCCCGCAGGAGTGTCTGCTGAACGGTGTAAGAGAGGTTGCCCACTTCGTCCAGGAAGAGAGTACCTCCTTCAGCAAGCTCGAAATACCCAGGTTTGTCATTCTCTGCCCCGGTAAAAGCGCCTTTCATATAGCCAAACAATTCACTTTCAATGAGTGTTTCGGGGATGGCGCCGCAGTCTACTGCCACAAAGGGGCCTTCCTTTATTTCGCTAAGATCGTGAATGGCGCGTGCCACAAGTTCTTTCCCGGTTCCACTTTCTCCTTCGATGAGAACCGTAAACGAAGTGGGCGCCACCTTTTCCACGTTTCGGACAAGCTTTTTGATGGGATCGCTGTTTCCCATCTTCTCGTAAAGAGATACCCGCTCATTTAAGATGTTTCTCAGGTGGGCCACCTCACACAACAGATTCTGTTTCTCCAGGGCCCTTTGTATGGTGGAAAGAAGTGTGTCTTTGTTTACCGGCTTGGTTACATAGTCGTATACACCCATCCTCATAGCCTTGACGGCGATTTTGATCTCTGCATACCCGGTAATCATAATAATGGGCAATCCCGGGGTGCGCTTCATTATATCCTTAGCAATTTGCAGCCCATCCCTCCCGGGCATCCGGTAATCCATGAGCACCAGATCCGGCACTGCTTTCTCAAACAAACGCAAGGCCTCTTCGCCTTCCCGGGCCTCGACGACCCTATAGCCCTCCTTTACAAGCATATTTGTGATCAACCAGAGAAAGTCGTGCTCATCGTCTACCAGCAGTATTTTCTTTTTGCTTGCGGTCATCCTTATTCCTTACAAAACACCGTGGTGATCTTTCTTAAGTCGCTTACCCCTCGGACCGGACTTGGAAAAAAAGGCGCCTGCACGACAGTCTGTGCATGGAAGCGTGAATGAACCTTTTGAATACAGTCCTGTTGTTCCATGCGCTTATGGGCGCAGAACCCGCAATTCGTGGGAGGCAGTACCATATTTATGATGATATGTTCGCAGGGCACGTTTGTTTTTTCCAGAGCGCTCACAAGACGTTCCAGTTCCAGAAATCCCATGCGTTCTGGAATGGTGACGGCTACAAAACGTGTTTTTTGCGTGTCTATGAGGGCTTCCTGAATTTTTCGCACATTCTTTGAAAGGGCCAGGGCCTTTTCCGCGGCTCCCGTTAGACGGACTACGCCTTTGTATTTCAACAGCAGTTTGAAAAAAGCCTGCAACCATTTCCTGACGAGATGGGGCAGTTCCAAAAATCGGAGGAGGTGACCTGTGGGCGACGTATCCAGGACAAAAATATCAAAGTCTCCTGCTTTCCTTAAATCCATCATCCTGTCCAAAGACATGATTTCATCCAATCCAGGAGGCGCCAGTTCCAGCAACTGGGTCATGACTTCGCGATCGAACTTGATATCGGAGCCGCGGGCCATAAAATTGTCAAACATCACCTGGATATCTTTTTGGAAAGCATCTTTAAAATCCGACCAAAGTCTGTCAGCATTAATTTCCAAGGCAAAGAGATTGCTGTCCTCTGTCCTCTGCCCTCTGCCCTCTGTCCTCTGAATCGGTGTAATGCGGTTTCCAATGGGGATATCCAAGGAATCGGAGAGGGAATGGGCGGGATCGGTTGAGAAGAGCAGTACTTTTTTTTCCGGATACCGACGGGCCAGATCGAGTGCGGCCGCAGCTGCAAAGGTGGTTTTGCCGACACCCCCTTTCCCACCGAAAAGAATGAATTCCAGGTCGGGATTGAGGGATAGACAGGAGTGGGATTCTTGAACCGCCGACGGGGTTATGAGAGGTGTTGAGGGCATGGAACGGCCCAAGAGATAATCCTCTGTCCTTTTCAGTCCCTCCAATCCACGGATCTCATTGGCGAAAAGGGGAACCCGGATTCGTTTGTAGGTGGAAAAGGCGGCGTCAATTTCTATTAAGGGTTGTTTTTGATCTTCTTTTTTTGATTTGCAGAACGGGCATCCATCACTTTCGGCCACACGATTTACAAGCACTTCTTTCATGGGGACATGGATTTTTTCGAGGGATCGGACCAATCTCTTTGTTTCATTGATGCTCATGGATTCAGGAATCATTACCGGTACGAACCGGGTTTCGTCCTTATTGGAAAGGAGTTTTATTATCCTGTCTATATCCGAGGAGAGGTCATCCAGAAATATGTCGCATTCATCTTTTACATATTTTTTCCCGGTGAATTGCTTGAACATATAGCGATGTTTGTGCTGCATCAGGTCCATCACTTCGACCCATTTCCGCATTTGTTCGGGTAGGTTCAACATCCTGACTGTATGTCCCGTGGGGGCCGTATCCACGATTAGAACGTCGTAGGCGCCCTCTCTCAGAAGGTCGGCCATTTGGATAATGGCCATCACCTCATCCATGCCGGGCAGAGAAAGATCTAAGAACGCGCTGATATCCTCCTGGTCAAAATAGGTTCCCCGCTCTGCCAGTTTCTTGATTACGTCGTTGTTTTTTCGTTGGAAATCCTCGAGCAATTTGTTTGCGTCCAGTTCTCTGGCGAACAGATTGGTTATTGGAGTCTCGCAAGCTCGCTTACCCGGAGTCTCGCAAGCTCGCTTACCCGGAGTCT
>CAYOWC010000429.1:0-3154 GCA_964407525.1 uncultured Desulfobacteraceae bacterium
TGGTAAAGCCGTTGTTAAACCTTTTGGTACACATCCTTGAAGCAACCGCCTACAAAGGCAAACCCCGTACTCTCCGAGATGACAGTGCATGGTGAAACAGGGCAGGCTCTGTAAAAGGATACCTTTGACGTTGACCCGCGTGCCCATCCTCATTATGCTTCCTCTCCCGAAATGGCTATTTCAAAGGGTTTTAAAAGGCATGACCTTCCCAGAAAACATCCATGTTTAGATTAGATAACTCCGATCCAAAACCAGGGCCGGCCCTCAAAAGGTAGATTGAACATTGCCCGGCGGATCCTGAGAATGGATCGAAAGAGAATCACCCGAATCGTGGATATCAAGGGAATTTACTGCCCTTTAAACGATCCTTATGTATTACTCTCAAGCTCATATTTTTTTGATCATAAAAGAGGTTACCATAAATGAAACAAGGCAGTGAAGTCTGGAAGGAGTTTTGCAGTTTTTTTGACAAGTCTTTCGATGAACAAATGAAACTCAACCAGGAGCAAAACAATCTCCTGTTTAATGGATGGAAAAAGACAAAAGGCGCTGACCATTTCTGTCCCCACGGCGTGGATAATTTTGAGGATATTCCCCTCACCACCTATGATGATTATCCCATTTTGGGCGAATTCGGAAAGGAAGTGGAACAACTGAACAATACGGTACCCCAAAGAGAAGAAGATGATTTGTGGGATCACTATCTGAGACTGGGAAAAAAAACATCCTCAGTGCTCGACGGCTGGATGACCGATGATTTTGGTCTGTGCTGTAAGACCTCCGGCACCAGCGGCAGGTCCAAATGGTTTGTCCATGGAGAAGGTTTTGTGCGTATCGGGCTCAAAAATATCATGGCTTTCATGGCCATGGGCTGCAGCGAAGGCTGGGGGGGAACAGGCCTCAAAAAGGGGCTCAAAATGCTCAATATTTCTGGCCCGACCCCCTACATTTCAAACATGGTAAACAAGGCAGCCTTGGAATATGGTCTGGAGGTGGTACCTCCTTTGCGGGTGACCGAAAAAACAGCCGACATGAGAGAGAAAATCATGATATCCTTGAAACTTATCGAACAGGGGGAGCGGATTGACATCGCAGGCGGAATTGCCTCAGCCTTCCACATGGCCTGCAGATATTTCACGGACCGGGCAGCCCTCTACAGGGATTTCTACCAATCCATGGACTTCGGGACGCAAAAAATGGCCCTGTATATGATGTGGCTCCACCAGAGTCTGTTTGGGAAAAAGTATGGCAAGGCAAAAGAAATCATGCCTCTAAAGGCCATGGCTTTGGGCGGCTTTGATACGGAAATTTATGCCGCGTATCTGGAAGATCAATTTGGAGTGGAACCCCTTAATGTGTACGGCTCTACCGAGACAGGTTTCGTCATGTTTGGAACCCCGGATCGGAAGCGAGACCTCATGCCTCTTCTAAACAGCGGACATTTTGAATTCGCAACCGAAAATGGTCAGGTAAAAAAGATTAGCGAGCTTGAAAAAGACGAAATATATGAATTGGTCTATACGCCCTTTCACTCCCTGCTTGTGAGATATCAGATGGGCGATCTGTTCAAGGTGGTTCATTTCAGGGACGGGGGCCTGCCCGTTCTCAGCTTTGAGTCTCGAAAAAGCGACGTTCTTGATTTCTTCGCCTATTTTCGCCTATCCGAGAGCCTGGCTGCCAAAATCCTGACCCGGGCCGGACTGCCGCCCACGGACAAGTGGGTTTTTGTGAAGGAATTGGAACCGGATGAACATCTCTCCCTGCTGATGGAACGGGAGTGGAGCCTTTCGGAGCAAGAGGCAAGTCGCAAAATTTTTGACGCGCTGTTGGAGCTCAATCCATTTTTTGGGAACTATGTGAAGGATTTCGGGATAAAAGACCCTTGGAAAATTATTAGGGTGACATATCTGCAGAAGGGCGCCTTCATGCGCTATATCATGCTACGGGCAAAGGAAGGAGCAGAATTGGGGCAAATCAAACCCATAAAACTGATCACCCCTAAGAACCGGAAAATCGCGGAAACGCTGAAGAGAGTCTGATGGATCACTGGCACCTCATTCCCTGGACATTACAATATCTCGTTGGGGGCGCTTGCGTCTTTGGCCTGACCCTGGTCATTTATTTGCGAAACAGGTCCAGCCTGTCCTATCAGAGTTTCTTCATATATGGCGTCACCACGGCCGGCTGGCTGCTTTTGGCCTTTTTCCACAGAAACGCCCCGACGTCCGAGATCTCAGGCCTCTTTTTCAGATTTGACATTCTCCTGGTCCAGATCGGCCTGGGATTCCTGCCTGTTTTTGTTTTCTGTGTCTGGGATGCAAAGAAACGCTTTTTCTGGATGGCCCTGCCTAATATCCTGGGGGGCATCTATTTTTTCATAATGAAGCCCTACGAGATATTCTTGTCAAACTTCGGATGGAGTTACAAATTCGAAGATCCCTTCGGAAACCTGTTCATTGGCTTGTCCGCGATGGCCTACCTCCTGTTCATCATCGCCTGCATCCGTGTATTCAAAGTCGTCCCTTCAAAAGGTTTGTCCCAAAAATACAGGATCGTATTCATCGGATACCTCATCTTCTTCGCCTTAGGCATGTCGATCTCCACCATTTTTCTGCAGAAGAATCCCCAGTTCCCTCCCCTGGGCGGCATCTTGAGCCTGTTTCAGTTCATGTTCATAGCCCTGGCCGCCTTTCTCCAGCCGAAACAGATCGTCTCCATCAGAGGACTGAAAGGGCCAGGCAAGGACCTGGCGGAAACCTACATCACCTACCTGAACCGGTTCAGAACCGCCATGCCGGGAACCGAACTGGGAGAAAATATCTTTCGGTTTCAAGACTATATCGAAGCCATGGGCCTCAATCATGTGGTCGTATCGAGAGAGGGCGCGCTGGTGTTCGACGTGGACAAATTCAGTCCCAAACATATGGTTGAGACCCCTGAAAATATCATTCGCCTGGTGAAGGAATTGCCGGCTTCCGACCATCTCAAAGCCGATTTGGGGGCCATATTGGAAAAAACCTACCAGGCTATTCTCAGCCTGTCGTCATCCGAAGCCAAGGAATGGCTCCAGGGAATTCTCGCAGGCCACTCCGGTTTCCTGCTCAAAAACCAAATCCTTGCCAATTTTGTTCCCGTGACCTCTCTGCCTCCCCTG
>CAYOWC010000430.1:0-3145 GCA_964407525.1 uncultured Desulfobacteraceae bacterium
TCGAAATCTTGAAGTTTTATTCAGTCCCAAATCCGTAGCGGTAGTCGGAGCCTCCGACAACCCGTCTAAACTTGGCTACCACGTTATGAAAAGCCTGGTTGATGGAAGATTTTCCGGGAAGATCGTTCCTGTAAACCCAGGTTCTTCTGAAATCATGGGGATGAAAACCTCGCCTTGCGTCTCCGACTGTCATGGGGCCATTGACCTGGCTATTGTGGTCGTTCCTGCAAAAGGGGTTCCCGGGGTGGTTCGGGAATGCGCTGAAAAAAGAGTAAAAGGCATCGTTCTGATTACTGCCGGTTTCAGAGAAATTGAAGATTCTTCCGGTGCTGATCTTCATGATGAAGTAGCGGGGATTGCCAATGATGCCGGAATTCCCATTATTGGTCCCAATACTTTTGGGATGATCAATTTCCATGCAGATCTCAATGCCTCCTTTACCCCGGAATTTTCTTTTCTAAAAAAGGGAGGCATCTGCCTCGTGAGCCAGAGTGGAGGGATATCGCATCTCCTTGGTTTTATGGCCATGAGAATGGACATGGGTTTCAGTAAAATTATTGGATTAGGGAATCGATTGAATGTGGATTTCCCCCAGATCCTTGAATACCTGACGGATGATGTGGAAACGAAAGTGATTATCCTATATGTAGAAGGTATTGATGATCCGGCAGCCTTGCTGGGACCCGCTAGAAGATTGTTAGGCAGAAAACCGATCATTGCCTATAAGACGGGAAAAGGGACAACCGGCAACGAGGCGTGCCTTTCCCATACGGGTTCCATGGCGGGGAGGTATGAAATCTATACCGGTGCATTGAATCAGGCTGGAATTGTGACGGCCCAAGACACACAGGACCTCCTGGATACTGCCCGGGCCATGACGTCCTGCCCTGTCCCCCGGGTACGGGGGGTAGCCGTCCTGTCTGGTCAAGCTGGTCCAGCGATGGCCAGCTGCGACACCTGTGAGGAGCAGGGTCTGGAGATCGCCCGGTTTACGGAGAAGACCCAGACGAAAGTAAACCGGCTTCTTCCTCCCCTGGCCTTGAGAACCAATCCTGTTGATATGGGTCCCGCATGGTACGATTCTTCGGCCATTGAAGGGATTGTGGAGTCTGTTCTGGAGGATGAGAATGTTGGGGGCATTCTTTTTCTCATGGTGTTTGCGTCTGCCAACAAAGATGCGTTGAATGGGATAAGCGGCCTGCTCAAGAAATGGAAACAGAAGAAGCCGGTGATCAGTTGTATCCTGTCCCCTCCCGGAATCTGGGACGAACAGATCCGGGATCTGGAAGAGGCCGGTGCGTTGATGAATTATCCGACCCCTGAAAGGGCGGCGCAGGTTATGGCGAATCTTTGGAGATATCGAAAAATGATGCTGGGATGAAAAAAACTAATGCTGGAATGAAAAAAGATAATGCTGGGATAATAAAAGCTAATGCTGGGATACTGGAATAAAAGATGATACTGGGATAACTGATTATGTCGTAGATCCCGCGTGCAGTTTGCGGGGCTGGAATACTGGCACAGGTGGAAACCGGCTGGGGCATTACTTTGAAAGCTGACTATTAAATATGACTGTGGGGGGATTAATAAGCATATGGAGTTGACGTTTCTGGGAACAGGGGCTGCTTGGGGGCTTCCGGAGTTGGCCTGTGATTGCATGGTTTGCAGGGAGATGCGGGCAAGGCGGGAAAAAAGGACGAGGACGTCACTTCTTTTGAAGGATAGGCATACGCTTCTCATTGACTGCGGGCCGGATGCGAGAGAGCAGCTCACACGACACGCGGTATCGGACATAGATGCTGTGTTTATCAGCCATGAGCATAACGATCACTACATCGGTCTTGACGAGCTGTTTGCATTTCTGAGAAACCGGCCTAATGGGGGATTTGAACCGATTCCCGTTTTTCTAACGGGCCCCGCCTGCAACGTCGTTCGCCGGCAATTTGCTTATCTTGAAGAGTTGCAAGTGATCAAAAACGTGATCATTGATCCCGAGATCTGGTTCAGGGTAAATGAATTTGAGGCGTTCCCTTTTCATACGGATCACGGGGATTTTGCCAAGGGTTCTGTGGGATTTCTTGTGAGAGTCACGGGGAATTCAGGGCGAAGGACAAGTCTTGTATATACATCGGATTTTAAAGATATCCCCGACATGCCGGAGGAATTGGTGGAACCTGACTATCTTATCATACAATCTTTCTGGTTGAATGAACCTGTTGAGAACCGTCCGAGCCATATGAGTTTTCAAAGGGCCCTTTCTTTCATCGAGACAATCAGGCCTCGGAAAGGAGTCTTCCTGGTTCACATGGGAGACGCGGACAGGATCCCCGGAGATCCTGCCAACGATACTAAAAAGAAATACGAGCCGCTTGATCCTCTGAAATCCCTATTAAATGGGGAAGCTTATCCTATCCCAATGAACCAGGAACAGTGGCAGGAAATTGTGAACCGGGTTGTTGCGGATCGGAACCTACCTTATTCTGTGACCGTTGCTTACGATGGCCTTACGGTTAGCATTTGATGGTTCAAAAATTTGCCACCCCGGTTAAATAGAGGCAAAAGCGGATTTAACGGGGTAGGCAGACCCACACGGACAGGCACAGACAAAGGCGTGAACTATTCGCACGTAATCTGACCTAGAGGCCCAGCGACGCAGAAGTACCAAAAAACAAGACCTCAGGGGATGAGGTCAGGTAAGTGAAGACTCTGATGTTGAATGAAATAGGAACCTGGAAGACATGTTTTTTACCATGAAGGACTTGAAGAGCATGAAGGGGAAACAGTCCGATTTGTTAAAAAAACTATTCGCACGAGCGCCGCCTCTGATCGAAAAAAAAACTTCCGGATTTCATAGCTAGACTGTGTGAGGGGCCTTGTCCACAGTCCGTTTGGTGGTTTTTAGCCGCGATTTCCCGTGTCTCTCGAACTACCGACTCCTGTTTCATACAGATCCGGTCGTGGCAGGATGCCACTCACACAGGGGTGGAAATTAGCAATCCAAACCTGTCGAAGATCCCGTCTGAAGCGAAGCGAAAGCGGGGAACCTTTGAACCCTGAACCGAAACGAATTTTCATATGAGACCTCGCGAAGAGGTGCCAAAAAAATTGAAGGGTAACGCAGTCCCTCTAAAGACTGGATCTTCGA
>CAYOWC010000431.1:0-3127 GCA_964407525.1 uncultured Desulfobacteraceae bacterium
ATGCCCATAGATATAGACGAAAAAAATCTCAAGCACGGTGTCCTTGGTCTGGTGGTGGCCCTGGTAGAAATCATCAAGGACGCACTCAGGCTCCAGGCCCTCAGGAGAATGGAGGGCGGAACCCTGACGGAAGAGGAAACCAATCGGTTAGGCGAAGCCTTGATGGATCTAGACACGGCGATTGAAGAAATGAAAATTGAGCAGGGGATCACCGAATCGGTCAAATCGGTCAGGGATGGACTGGACAATATTGTGGATGAGCTGCTGGATAAGATCATTAACCCGGAAAAATGGGAGACGGCTGAAGTCCAAGGCCCTACATCTAAAGTCCGAGGTCAGATGTCCGAGGTCAAAGGTCCAATGACTAATGACCAATGACCAGGTAAGCGAGCTTGCGAGACTCCGGGTAAGCGAAGACCCCGATGACCACTAAAGGCCAAGTGACCAATAAGATGAAAGAAATCATTGAAAAAATAGTTCGGCAGGAGATCAAGGAAATCCTTTTAGAAAATAAGGTATCAATAAAGGAGATGGTGAGGACTTCCCTTCTGCCTGAACTCAAAGCAACCGTTCGAGAGGAAATCATAAATACCCTGGATGAACTTCTGCCGCAGAATTCAGAAGCACTGAAAAGACCGGTCCCAATCAAGGAAGCTCTCCATTTTTCACCAACTTCATCTGAAATCCCAGAGTCAGCAACCGGTCCTGCCTCCAACAATTCCGAAACCCACAACACTGCCGGCGGACAAGTCCTCAGTCCCCGACAGCCGCCCTTGAGTGAAGCTCAAGTTCTCGATGACGGGCAAGTACAATCCACCACACTGCAGGCGGACAAGTCCAAAATAGGACTATACCTTTACTGCATTGCCGACGGCAGCCGGGAAATAAGCCTTGGCAATATGGGAATTGAAGGCCATGAAGTCTATACCATCCCCTTCGGGAATCTCTCAGCATTTGTCCATGACTGCACCGCCGAACCTTACCATTCGGACGACCACGACAAGGTCAAAGCCTGGGTATTGACCCATCAGAAAGTGGTGGATGTTGCCTGGGAAAAATTCGAGACGATCATTCCTATCGGCTTTGACACCATCATCCAGGGAAAAGAGGACGGGGATCCAAAAAAGAACATGAAAAAGTGGATTGAGGCCGATTACGACAACCTGACATCGAAACTGGCCAAAATCAAGGGAAAAGCCGAATATGGCGTCCAGATCTTGTGGGAAACCAAAATGATGGCGTACAAACTAAGCGATGAGAGCGTTGAAATCAAGCAATTGCAGGAAGAGATAAAAACAAAACCGAAGGGGATCGCCTATATGTATCGCCAAAAGCTGGAAGAACTTCTTAAAAGGGCGCTGGCGAACAAGGCGGATCAGTACTTTCAGGAATTCTATGAAGAGATCAAGACATATGCCGATGATCTTCGTGTTGAAAAGACCAGGAAGACAGACAATGAAGAGCAGCAGATGCTCTTAAACCTCTCCTGCTTGCTTCCAAAGGAACGAAATAAAAAACTGGGAGAAGCCCTTGAAAAGATTGATGGCCGGGAAGGTTTTTCCGTCCGATATACCGGTCCGTGGCCGCCGTACTCCTTCGTTTAGAAATAGCCATCGGAGTCTTCGCTTTCCTGGTCATTGGTCATTAGTCATTAGTCACTGTCATTAGCTTAAGAGCATTTTAGAAGACAACAATCAAATAATTGAACAAAAACTCTCTGAAGGCAAGGAAGTGCTGATCTATTGTTCTGCCGTTCCATTCGAATGTTCGTCATTCGACATGCTGTTAAGTTAGCCAATGCCCCGAACAGATATCTACCTTTTCAGGAGGTGAAAAATGGCGAAAACTGCTCTAATTACAGACAACGATCTCCTCTTCGTTGAATTTTTTGGAGAGCTATTGGAAGAACGTGGATACCATGTACTTAAGGCCTTTGACGGCCAGGAAGCCCTCGCACAGATGGAACAAACCGTGATAGACCTGTTTTTTGTAGACATTTACATGCCTAAAATGGATGGCAGGTACATCATCCGCAAGGTGAGAGAGAAATTCTCTCCCGATGAAATGAAGATCATCGCCATTTCCGGTGCAGAGCGTCAGACGGTGGAAGGACTGGATGAACTGGATTTCGACGCTTTCCTCCAAAAATCGCCACTGGAAAAGATGTCCAAAGATCTGAATTTACTGATGGATTCACTGGATAAAAGTTGACATTGGACATCTAACAAACCCATGACTCCTCAACGAAACACAAACGCAACTTTAATCGACCTGCTTGACCGTGTCTTGGACAAGGGCCTGATCATTCATGCAGATCTCATCGTGTCCGTTGCGGGCATCCCACTGATCGGCGTCAATCTTCGGGCGGCATTGGCCGGCATGGAAACCATGCTGGAATACGGGGTGATGCAGGCGTGGGACGAAAAAACCAGGGCGTGGGAACGGGAAAACAGGAAGAAAAAGCAGGAGGCTTTGGTCGCCAGGGAAAAAGTGCTTCTAAAGACGCAGGGGGCCTGCCATACAAGTGAAGGATTATATCAGACCTGGCAATACGGCCGCTTCTACCTGACGCCCACCCGTTTAATCCTCTATCATGACAGTTTCGGGAAGATCCTGTTTGAAACGCCCCTTGAAAAAATACGGGGTATAGGGTTAAGGGAAGGGCAGGCATCTCCTGAAAAAAAAACGCGGCAAGAACTGCATCTCCTGCTGGAAGGGAACAGGTGGCGCCGATTAACTACGCACGATGTTCAGCAATTCAAAAAAAATCTAGAAACCGCCACTCTCGATGCAGGATACAATGTTGAGGATCTTTCCAATGAAGAAACAGAGACTTGCCCCCAATGCGGCAATCTCGACTTTGTCGAAGTACTATTGGCAAACGGCTGCGGTGAATGTGATTGGACCAGCCCCGTAGCAGCGAAGAAAATGCCGGGAATTGAGGCTCTGAACTAACCTGTCGAGAATTTCAAAAGAGGGAAGAAATGGATCCAAACGTCAAAACCACCAGCGAAGAACGAAAAAACAGAAAAGAAGCGTCCGTCCTTTCCGAGAGGCTGGCTTTTACAGGCAGAATCGCGGCCAGCATCGCCCATGAAATCCGAAATCCCCTGACCAATGTGTCCAT
>CAYOWC010000432.1:0-3121 GCA_964407525.1 uncultured Desulfobacteraceae bacterium
GGTTGGCCTATAACAAATACATGACTGTCAGGAATCATTTCATCCTGGCCCTTTATAAAATAGATCTCTTCTGTTATCTTTTTCATCAATTCCTTTCCCATAAAAATGCAATGGCTTTTCTTCTTGAAGCTGCATCCTGCAGCGAATTCTCCCCTTCACCAAATATCTCTTCACTACCCTCTTATATACTTCTTGATTGCTTCTTCGTCAAGACCAACGGGCAGGTAGAGTAGGCAATACACGGTTGACAAAAACGTACCAAAAATATAAAAGAAGGCGATTTTGTGTTAATCACCTTCTTCTATCACTATAAAATCAACAGACCAAATTAACGGGCAGAGAAAATTATGAACCTCTTTTTTCTTTCCATATTGCTAATCGCCTCCGGGGGTATTTTTGCCCTACTATTATGGCGTCAATTTATGGTGATGAAGACAGTCGGCGTTCTTGCAATCAGCGCTGGATGCTTTCTCGGATTGATCGATGCCTTGTCCAAGCTGTTTAATCCCGGACAGTTTTCATTTTCTATCAACTATTTAAACGCATTCTCCCTGACCTTTAAAATTGACGGTCTGACAGCCTTTTTCCTGGTTGCAATTTTTGCGGTTTCACTGCTTGCCGCTATCTACAGCTTTCACTACATGGACAACCGGGAAAAAGCGTTGCGAACTTCCGTCAATTATCTGTTTTTCAGTCTGTTGATTGCTTCCATGGCGTTGGTTGTGACCGCGAACAACATGATCACATTCATGTTTGCCTGGGAAATCATGTCCCTGACCTCCTTTTTTTTGGTCATATACGATTATCAATCACCGGAAAATCGAAAAGCAGGGTACCTCTATTTTGTTTTTTCCCATGTGGGAGCCATGTTCATCTTTGCGGCCTTCGGCATCATGTACGGCTATACCGGCAGTTTTGGATTCACTGGCGCTTTGCCCGAAACGGCAAAAATTCTGGTTTTCATTCTCTGCTTTGTCGGGTTTGGTTCAAAAGCCGGCGTATTCCCCTTTCACGTCTGGCTTCCCCACGCACATCCGGCAGCCCCAAGCCATATCTCCGCCGTCATGTCCGGAGTCATGATCAAAACCGGCATTTACGGTATTGTGCGGATATATTACGTGCTTGATCTGCACACACCTTTATTCGGTGAAATCGTTCTGATCGCCGGGATGGTCTCGGGGATACTGGGAGTTGTCTATGCCCTCGGCCAGCATGATTTAAAACGACTACTGGCCTATCACAGCGTTGAAAATATCGGAATCATTCTGATCGGGATCGGGATCGGGATGATCGGTGTATCATTCAACAACCCGATCATGGCAGTGCTTGGATTCTCCGGCGGCCTGCTCCATGTGCTGAATCACGCCATTTTCAAATCACTCCTTTTCATGGGGGCCGGGGCCGTGATCCGGAAAACAGGAACCCGCTCCATTGATGCCCTGGGTGGACTTTTAAAAAACATGAAGATTACCGGTATCACCTTTCTCATTGGCTCCCTGGCCATCTCGGGACTTCCCCCCTTTAACGGATTTGTGAGCGAGTTTTTGGTATACCTGGGCGGATTCCAGGGTGTATCACTGGATAAAACGGCCTTTGTACTATGCCTCCTTGCCATTGTCAGTCTCGCTGTTATCGGCGGTCTGGCCCTGGCCTGTTTCACTAAGGTAGTGGGTGTGGTCTTCCAGGGTGAACCGAGAACCCCCGCAGCTGAGAATGTAAATGAAGAAGGGCCGACAATGCTGGTTCCCATGGTGGTGCTGGCCGCTGCCTGTGTCATTATCGGCGTATTCCCCAAGGCATTTGTTCTTATGGCCTTGGAAGCAGTCACATCCCTGGGACTTGCGTCAGGCAGTATCTCGCTTGAGCCGTTTTTGCAGATAACCGGAAACATTACTCTGGCTGTGGCAATCTTCTTTGTAATTTTCTTTCTGATTTTGGGCCTCCGTATGGTTTTATACCGGGGCAAGACCATTGGCCGATCCGGCACCTGGGGCTGCGGTTTCACACAACCCACTGTTAAAATGCAGTACACAGGCTCTTCCTATGCAGCTTCGATCCTGGCATTTTTCAAACCGGTTGCCCCACTACACGAAGATCACCCAGTGATTCGGGGCCGGTTTCCGAATAAAACCCATTACCGCAGTCATGTGAATGATATTGCCGAGCTTCACATGGGAAATGTGATCGTACGGCCGATCCTGTGGCTGTTCGATCAACTGCGATGGATACAGCACGGGGATATTCACCTGTATATCGGTTATATTCTCCTGGCGATCGTGGTACTGTTGTTCTTTATTTAATGTTGGACGGTGAGAAAATTTTATGACAAAATCCATTATTCTTTGGGCCCTTGCTATACTTCTGGCGCCGTTTTTTTCCGCGGTCATCCTCAAGGTCAAGGCTTTTTTCGGTGGAAGAAAAGGGTCCCCGCTCCTGATCAATTATTACACCCTGATCAAGCTTTTCAAAAAAGGATCAGTCTATAGCACCAGCACGACCTTTCTCTTCAAACTAGGGCCCATGGTCTCCCTGAGTACAGCAATCACAGCCCTGATGTTTCTTCCCATTGCGGGACAGCCGCCAATTTTCTCCTTTTCCGGCGACGTTATTTTCATTGTATACCTGCTGGGACTGGGACGTTTTTTTACCATTGTGGCGGCCATGGATACGGCATCCCCTTTTGAAGGTATGGGTGCGGCCAGAGAAGCGTATTTCCCCATCATATGCGAAGCCACCATGTTCATGATCTTGATCCTGTTCTTTATATTCACCGGCAAATTGCAGCTGGCCGCCTTTTTTTCCGGAGGCCATCCTCTGGGACTCTGGCAGGCGGCAGGATCTCCGTTGCTGTTCGTGGTTATTTCCTTTTTCATCATCCTATTGACGGAAAATTCCAGGGTTCCTGTGGATGATCCGGCCACCCACCTTGAGCTGACCATGATCCACGAAGTGATGGTGCTGGATCACAGTGGACCGGATCTCGGATTTATCGAAATGGGATCTTTTTGCAAGCTGTTTTTCTATTCAACGATTGTCGCCAGCCTGATTTTCCCCTTTGAACTGGGTCACCCTGTATTGAATATGGGCATGTTTTTTGTGGCGCTCCTCTTCGTATACGTTG
>CAYOWC010000433.1:0-3118 GCA_964407525.1 uncultured Desulfobacteraceae bacterium
ACACCTCGGCGAGGACAGGATCTCGAAATTCTTCACCGGAAAGCGGCATGAATCTTATTCATTCGCGTTCCTTAGCTTAGAATCCAAACAAGGTATCAACCTCTTTTGTGAAAAGTCGATAAAGAGTCTCTTGGGCATTTTTCCATCTAAAAGGGAAGCCTCTGTCCACTACCCCTTCACTCAGGGCCAATTCCTGAAGATGTTGGATAATAAGATGCCCCGAGACCAATTCGCTACAAGTTTCGGTACATCTTTGGCATTCAATACATAACCAGATAGAGGGGGATTTGAGAATTTCTTCTTCCAGGCCCATATTTACCATGCGAAAGATCCATTGCGGGTCAAACACACTGCGCTCGAAGAAAATCGGGCAAGTATTGCTGCATTGGCTGCAGTTGAAACAGGCTGTTGTGCTGGATTGATCTACTGCATCTATGAAAGCGCTGGAAGGAGAACGTTTTGCAAACTGTATATCTCCGCTCAAGCTTTGGGCAGGTGTGTTAAGCCAGTCGTTCCATAGTTTTTGAGAAACTGAATCCAAGTTTCCGCTGAAGCATTGTTGTGCAGCGTGCCAGCGGACGCGTTGAAAGCGGTTGAAAAAATCCCTGTAGCGCGAAAACATTTCCCACGAAAATATCTTACGACGGATGGTCTCTTGTTGCAGGAAGTTTATGAGGGTGGCCGGTTCTACCAAATTAGGACATACCTGGTTACAGCGTCTACAGGTCAGGCAATACCATATTTCGGGCAAAGACAGAAGATCATCAATAAATCCAAGGTTTGCCATCCGCACGATCTTCTGGGGTCGCAACTGGCTTGTAGATCGATAAATGGGGCATTCTAAATCACATGTACTACAAGTCCAGCAGAGATTTGCCTGCGCATGTGCGTTGCTTTCAATATTTTGTCTTTCATTCTGATCGGGTGTAAAATAGGTGAGCATGGCTCGCTTCCTCATTGTTTTGATGTGCCCTGAATGACTAGAATGCACATGCTTAGATCGATTTTTTCGTAAGATAACCTCCTTAAATTACCTTGTCAAGGCTGTTCCACGTCCTCATCCTGGGGACTGAAATTTCTGTGTTTGGAGAGTACATCTTAACCTAACGGATTCCTTATAGCCCTCAATTTCGCTTTGCAGGAAGCATGAATTTGTTCTCTGATTATCTTATCTATGTTTGCACTATCATATTCCTCTTGATTTCACGGTGCCGCACGACTAAAATTGCCAATATGTAATGCAGATACTTTCCTGAATGGGACCTTGTCTGTCTTTTCAGCTGGGACAACCCCTTCAAGACTGGAAAATGAGAATCAAATCTTAACCTGGGCGATCACATGATTTTTACTGTGGTTCATTAGACCCGGCCTAACCGCGACTAAAGTTGCGTAATGAAAGATGATACTATGAAAAACGAAACGCATGTGAAAAAAATCCCCCTTCCTTTTATTGATCTAGCCCGGCAACAGGTCGAAATCCTACCTGAACTCGAACGTCGTATCTCAGAGGTCCTTCGACATGGACGGTATATCATGGGTCCCGAAGTGGTTGAACTGGAGCAGGCTCTTGCAGAATTTACGGCGGCCAAACATGTGATTGCCTGTTCGTCCGGGACGGATGCTCTGTTGATGGCGCTTATGGCGAAGGGGATAGGACCTGGCGATGCGATTATTACGACGCCTTTTACCTTTGTTGCCACAGCGGAGGTGATCAGTCTCGTTGGGGCTACACCGGTGTTTGTGGACATCGATCCTCTGCTTTTCAACATGGTTCCTGAAAAACTGGAACAGACCATTAAAGCCATGATTGAAAACGATACGGTTGGATATCCCCTTCCCAAACAGAATGCATCGACAGCTGGTTCGGCAGAGTTGCGGCCAAAAGGAATTATTGCAGTGGATCTTTTCGGCCTTCCGGCCGATTACGATCGCATAAACGCCATTGCCCAAAAATATGATCTTTTCGTGATTGAAGATGCCGCCCAATCCTTTGGGGGCACCTATAAGGGGAAGAGGGCTTGTTCCCTTGCGGAGTTGGGATGTGCATCCTTTTTCCCGGCCAAACCTCTCGGATGTTATGGAGATGGGGGCGCTGTGTTTACGGATAGTGATGATATGGCCGAACGTTTGAAATCGATTCGGGTGCACGGGCAGGGCTCTGACAAATACGACAACGTCAGGGTTGGTCTCAATGCGCGGATTGATACCCTGCAAGCTGCTGTTCTACTGTCGAAATTAAAGATTTTTCCGGAAGAGATCCAGGCCCGGAACCGGGTGGCATCGACCTATAATGAGATGCTGACGGATTTCGGGTCCGGCCTTCAGATTCCTTCCGTTCCAGAAGGGTACGAGAGTGTCTGGGCGCAGTACTCAGTACTGGCGGGCAATGCGGCATTGCGGGAAAAGATACAGACAACTTTAAAGGAAGAGGGTATTCCTACCGCGATTTACTACCCCATTCCGTTACATCTTCAAACGGCCTATGCTGGCTTAGGGTATGAAAAAGGTGCTTTTCCCGTCTCTGAAGAAATGGCCGAGAGAATTTTCAGCCTTCCGATGCATCCCTATCTGGAGGCAAAGGAGATAGAGCGAATTTGTAGAACCATTTCTGGTTATAAGGGGGAACGATGACAGACAAAAAAGCTTTAACTGCGCCATGTGGATTAGACTGTTTTAATTGCGAGATCTACGAGGACAACCTGACAAGCGATCTGGAAGCCTTGATTCATGAGAAATTGGGTGTCGCCAAAGAGCAGATTTCCTGTAAGGGTTGTCGTCAACAGGATGGGAAGCACTACCATCTCCCACCGGAGGGGTGTGCAACTTTAGATTGTGCGAAAGCCATGGGCGTGGATTTATGCTGTGACTGCGATGATTTTCCGTGCGCTTTTTTAGCCCCAACAGCTGACAATGCTGGTACTTACCCCCATAATATGAAAGTTTACAATCTCTGTCGAATTAAGAATGTCGGACTTGAACGTTGGTTTGAAGAAGTGGGGGAAATCCGGAATAGATATTTCACAGGAAAATTTGTGGTTGGAAGAGGGCAGGCGGATTAAAGAACCCGACAAAAGCTACGTTATAGCCACAAACGACATTCTATTGGAAACGAAGTCAC
>CAYOWC010000434.1:0-3107 GCA_964407525.1 uncultured Desulfobacteraceae bacterium
CTGACATTGTGTGGCTAATAGCTAACGGCTAACCGCTAATTGCAGTTTTTAGGTGCTATATATACGCGAACCAGTAATCTTCGATTGCCTTGAAATTGTTTTCTACCGCTTTTTTACCTGATACCGCTTCCATATGGCCCGGCAACACTACCTCCACGTCGAGTTTTGACAGCCTCAGAACGCTTTCTTTCAACTCCTCTCCGTTTCCTCCGGGGAGATCAGTTCTCCCTATACCTTCCTTGAAAATTACATCGCCCGTGATCAGCGTTTTTTTCTCCGGCCAATAAAGGCAGACAGACCCGGGGGAATGACCGGGAGAGTAAATGACTTCAAGATGTACGTTGCCGATGTCCAGGAATCCATCCTGAAGAAGAATATCGGGTTCGAAATCCGAAATTCCGAGGGCTTTTCCGTAATGGGGTGCAACACGTTTGATGAAATCCATTTCAAGAGAAGAGATTGCAATCAGGGTTTGTGTATCTTCGAACATGCGGATCCCTTCCATGTGGTCCGGGTGTCCATGGGTAATGATTACCACGTCAATGTCTTGCGGCGTGAGGGAAAGACGCCCAAGCTCATCTTTAACGTGGTTGAACAAATGATAATGGCCCGGGTCTATAAGAATCCTCTTTTCCGCATCAATAAGGCATGTGTTACAGTTATTGGCGGTGGGATTATCCCATGGGAAAAAGTAAAGCCCGTCAAATATTTTCATAGGGTTGCTCTCCTTGGTAATTTTGCGCTATGATATGTGTCCTTATACTTGTTGTCAAGGAAACAGAAGGGGTTTAAGTGATTGAATGGGGTGAGCATTTTATAAATCAACCATGTCGATGAAAGAAAGGACCCGAATGGGTATTCGATCCACTGAAACAGACATGTTTTTGAATCTGGATGAGAAGAAAAAACAGCGGATTCTGGGGGCAGCCATAGACGAATTTGCCCAAAAAAGTTATGGCAATGCCAGCATGAACGTGGTTGTAGGAAAGGCCGGAATTTCGAAAGGCGCCCTCTTTAAGTATTTTACAAGTAAGGCAGGCCTGTTTGCCTATGTCTACAGAATGTCCCTCGGGAGAATTAAAGACTATCTGCGGGCGGTTCGTGATGGGAGTGAAGACGAGGATTTTTTTGTCCGGTTGGAAAAGGTGATGCAGGCGGGGATCGACTTCACGCGGGCGCATCCGGGATTGGCACGAATTTACTACCGGATTATTTTTACGGGGGATTCCCCCTACAAAAGGGAGATTCTGGCAGAGATTCACGGGGAGTCCCTCGAATTTATTCAATCGTTGATCCGGAAAGGGATCGCTCGAGGGGAATTGAGACCGGACCTTGACCCGGCAGCGGCTGCATTTGTGGTGGAGTCGGTTGTCGATCGTTTCGTGCAGGCCCATAATGTGCGGTTTATGGATCAGACCCTCTATTTCGAGCATGCTCGAAATAGAGATTCCAGCCAGTGGGCGGGTGACATTGTTGAACTTTTCAGGAAAGGTATGGCCTTTTGATTATGAATCTCCTGATAGTTGCTGCGATGGAACAAGAACTCGATCTTCTGATAGAAGCGTGCAGACCCGAATCCGGGGGGCATGTGGCTGGGTATCGTCACTATTCCGGAACCATGGGAAAACACGCGATCCGGATCGGTATCACCGGTGTGGGGATTGCATCCGCTTCCATGGCTCTTGGGGCATTCTGTGCAACCGAGACTCCGGAAACTGCGATTATGGTGGGGTCTGCCGGTATGTTCCCGGGGTTCGGGCTTTGTGTGGGTGACCTTGTTGTTGCTCAGACGGAGATCCTCTCGGAACTGGGCGTGGTTTCCGGACCCGGAATTGGTGATGGGGGCCTGCTGAAGCTTTCCGGGGTGGATCAGGAAATTTCTCTTGATGGCGCGCTCTCCGGGCAGGCAGTCAAAGCTGGACAAGAAGTGGCCAAAGTGGCTTTTGGAAAATCCCTCACCGTAACGGGGGCATCGGCAAATATGGACCATGCGGTCTTGAGGGTGAAGCAGTTTGGCGCCCTGGCTGAAAACATGGAGGGGTATGCTCTGGCCCTTGCGGGGCAGAGGTTCGGGATCCCGGTTGCCGAAATCAGGGGTATCAGCAATGAGGCCGGTGATCGGAATCGATTAAACTGGGATTTTAAGACGGCCATGGCTCTGCCTCAGAAAGCGGTGCTGGAATTTCTCCTATGACACACCTGCGTATCGGCTATTCCACCTGTCCTAACGACACCTATATCTTTGCCGGCCTTCCCGGTTCGGAAGACGATTCCCCTTTTACTTTTGATCCGGTTCTGGCGGATGTGGAGACCCTCAACGGCTGGGCTCTGGAAAAGCGGCTGGATATCACAAAACTGTCTTTTTTCGCCTTTGGAAAAGTCCGGGAACAATACGCACTTTTGCATGCGGGGGGGGCCCTTGGGCGCGGGTGCGGTCCGGTAATTGTATCCCGCCCGGGAACCGACCTCCGGGAGCTTGAAAACGGAATTATTGCTGCTCCCGGAAACCTGACGACGGCCCGGCTTCTTCTTACGCTCTATCTGAAGAAGGAGCCCCAATTCAAGCAGATGGTTTTTTCTGAGATCATGCCTGCGGTATGTGAAGGAAAGGCGGACTTCGGGCTTGTGATCCACGAAGGGCGGTTTACTTACCAGGATCATAATCTTCAAATCCTGTTGGATCTGGGTGAATGGTGGGAGCAGGAGACTGGATATCCGATCCCCCTGGGGGGGATAGCCATTCGACGTGATCTGGGAGAAAATATGGCCAGGGAAGTGGATCGGTGTATTCGGACCTCCCTCAATATTGCAAGAAACGGTTCAGAGCATGTCACTAATTACGTGATGTTCCACGCCCAGGAAATGATTCCGAGGGTGGTTCAGCAGCACATCGATCTCTATGTCAATCGGTTCAGCGAAGACTTGGGCGAAGAAGGTCGGGAAGCTATTCTGTTTTTAATGGATCAGGCGGAAAGGGCGGGGCGGGTAAAACCCTGCTCCCTGCCGTTGATGGCGTACTGAAAAAGTGTGGATGTGGAATTTGTTGTCGGTTAGGATCGTGGACGTAATAACTTTCGTAAGTAGGCGCATAGATTTGGGTCAGGTTC
>CAYOWC010000435.1:0-3079 GCA_964407525.1 uncultured Desulfobacteraceae bacterium
CTCATTATAACCAGAAAGTAGGGATAGCAGGTACTGACACCTGACACCTGACACCCCTGTTCCGGGAAAAGGGTTTCTTCACGCTAATCCGATAAAAGGGACATGGGGACGCCCTTAACTTATTAACTTTCTGATTTGGATTTCAAACAATATCTTATGACCCAACAAAAACATGGTGCGGGTAAGCCGCGGATGTTTACGTTATCTGATTGCATTGCATTAAACCACCAGCTCTGCTGGTGGTCGATGATTTTCAGTGCCGCCGCCGCACAGATGGTCCGGGCTAATTCTTCAGTGCCCCCTCTGCGATCCACTGTTTCAGGGCGATGTAATCGAGTGCGCTATGGTTCCAGAAGACACCTCCGGCATGTAGGGTACCGTCGGAAACGGTCTTGAGCAAGAGAGTGCTCTGTTCCGAAATGTTCGTGTTTACTACGTTTGAAATCCCCATTTTATCATAAATTTCGAATTCGTCAGGTATAACGTTACCATCCTCATCAAGTTTGGGCACCTTCACTGTCGATCCTTCGTAGGTCATGAGATCAAAGTCCCCACTATATTCGATGCAGGTGGAATCTGCCCCGAATTCGGGTAAATCCGTCTTGGTGTTTACTGAACTCTTCGTTTTCCCGGGGATATGGCAGGGGGAGCATTTGCTGCGCAGGATAGGGTAGATGTGTTTTCTGTAGCTCAGGCCATAGGCGGGGTAGGATGGGAGGGTTGAACCCTCGCATACCCATAAACCTCCTGCCCTGTGGGCGACACCCCCGTGGTGCATGTTACAGCTCATGCGGTTGCGAGCCGAGCTGCCGCCTACTCCTGCGACCATCAGCATGGGCCGGAGAGAATTCCCGTTCCGTATCCAGGTCTTATAGCGCCAAGTGTTGGCATTGTCAGGATCGGCCGGTTGAATCAAATTGCCCTCTTCGTCCTCTTCGTACATGGGAACAAAAGGTTCGTGGCCGTGGTAATTGGATACGGTGTAGGGATCGCTGACAACGAGGCTTTTGGTCCAGAAATTCCCGGCCTCATTGCTGGTCATGCTGATGATATTACCGTCCCTGTCTTCCATAATAATCTCGCCTTGCTTGACTACTGAGCAGGCAGAACGGTCTTTGTACAGTGTTCCCGCCATGGTCCAAAGGTGGGATTCGGCTCTTCCACCAACTCGGTGGCATGCCCCACAGTCCTCGCCCGGATGGTGAAGGCCGCTACCGGAGCCGTTGTCTTGCCCGATGAGGTGCCCTTCCGGTGCTTGTTGGTACATCCTGCCTCCGGTGGAGAAGTTGTTTTCATTATACACAGCTGCAAAAGCGAAAACGGCAATGGCAAGAACGCTGATACAGGCAATTATGATTTTTTTCATTAAAATATCTCCTCTTTTCATTTCTCGGTTATCACTCATTGCCGGCTGATGCGAGTTTGTAGAGTCGTACACTGCCGATATTGGCGCCTTCGGTGGGGGCGCCTGCAGCGAGCCGCGTCCCTTTTGTGACCAGCGCCAGAAACGTGCCCAGGTGCATATCCTGAGCTTTCCCCTGGATAGTTTTCGCTGTTTCGACAGTAGCCCCGTCGATGAGTGAACTTCCGCTGAATATGAAAATTTTGCCCGTCATTGCCCACGGGTTCCCGTCGCCGTGCACGGCGCTTACCGCAAGCTCAGGGATACCGTCCCCATCCACGTCGTCTATGGGAAGGATCGCCGATGCGAACTGCCCGCATTTCTCTTTTCCATCGATTGTGGCCAAGAGGTCGAGAGATGAGGGGCCGCCTCCAAGGATGTAGAGACGTCCGGTGTCGATGTCTTCTATGGTTGCCTTATAAGCCCCCACTGCCACATCATTATAGCCATCTTTGTCTACGTCCCAGAGCACCGCAATAGCGCGGCCAAATCCGCTGTCCCTGCTACTGAAAATTACGTCAGGAACCGCAGATGGCGAGAAATTGTCGCCGCCATAGTACCCAATCACTTTGTAGGAGGCCTCCATGAGCAAGTCATCTATATTATCACCGTTGATGTCTCCCACCGCGAGGGAGAAGCCGATGCCCCCGTTGTCTCCGGTGGCGGGTATTTTTATGACATTCGCTTGCGTGTAGCTGGGTCCGAAATAGACGTATACCGACCCTGTTTGGTAAAGGACCGGGCTGGGTGAATGTAAGGGGGCGCCAACGATGAGATCGGTGGATCCGTCGTTATTTAAGTCTCCTGAAGCCAGGGCGTAACCGAACCTGTCCATTGCGTTTTCTCCTTCAAGAACTGCCACCCTCCGTGGCTCACGGTCTCCCTTGTAAACAGCCACGGTCCCGGAGAGGGAGACGTTTTCACCACTGCCGCTGTATGCGCCCGCTGCAAAAACCTCTTTCCCGTCCCCATCCACGTCGCCCATGGCGACCAGGCTCCATCCAAGGTTGCCGTTTCCTTTCAAAACAGTCGCAACACTGTCATAAAAAGACCCTTCGGGGGTGGAGAGATAGACAAGCAACGCCCCTTTGGTGTCCTCGCGGTCCGCGAAGGGAGCCCCAATTACCAGGTCCTTATTGCCGTCGCCGTCGAGATCCAGTGCAACTCCAGAGTGTCCCTGCATACTTGCTTTAAGGGTCTCATTGCTCAGCAAAGCTGAAGTAGACACACTGTTTTCCGAATCGTTTGAGGAACAACCCATGCCAAGGCCAATGCCTATTGCCACAAATATTAGTAAAGCTGTCAAAATGATTCGCATGTTTGGAATGACCATATGATATCCTTTCCTCCTGATTTGTTTAGCCCAAACTGGAAACCCTTCCTCTTGGAGAAATGGGAAGTCAGTAAATGCTTGCCTATTAAGGGGTAAAAAAAAACTCTCCGTTACAACAATATTGCTGATGCTACAGGGCATAGATGTGTGGAGAAATCAACGGGCCGGTAAATCGTTATGAATGTGTACAGATAACAGCCCTTGTAGAAAAACTCAACAATAGGGCAAGACAATTAAACCTAAAACCTGCATTCAGTATTTTCGAAGAGAGTTGGAAATATCTGTATTGCAATATTTTATCTAAATCAATAAGCCGGAATTGACGACACCGTAATGTCGTAGAT
>CAYOWC010000436.1:0-3070 GCA_964407525.1 uncultured Desulfobacteraceae bacterium
CGTGCTTGGGCGGCTTCAAGATCACGGTGTTTCCCATAAGAAGCGCCGGTATCAGTGTGGTGAACGTTTCGTTGAGCGGATAATTGAACGGTCCCATGCAGAGAACAACGCCCATGGGAGCGCGCCGAATCTGGCCGATAATTCCCTCCTCGATCGTGAACCGGGAAGAAATTCGATCCAGATCTTTAAGTGCGGCCAGCGTATCGTTAATGTATTTAATCGTCCGGTCGAACTCCTTTTTCGAATCCTGAAGGGATTTTCCAACCTCCCACATGAGGAATCGCACGACCCGGTCCTTTACTTCAATCATTCGAAAAACGAACCGCTCCATGTGATCAATTCGCTCGGCCACGGACAGGGTGGGCCACAGACCCCGCCCATGATCATAGGCGACGACCGCCGCTTCAAGGGTCTGGAGCGCTTCCGCTTCCGTCAACAGGGGGTATTCACCAATGAAAAAAGGTTTCGGATCCGTGTTGCCCGCCACCCAAACGGGCGAGAGCACCTCCTGGCGTGGACCGTCCCAGGTCCGAATCTCACCATCTACGAGATAGCCGGTCTGAATGCAGGGGATACCCTCTAGAAGGGTCGTGGGTATATCTGCGACCCGTGGAAATACGTTTTGGATTTTTTCCATGAATGACATCTTCTGTTCCTCCAAAATAAATTCAATAAAGGATGTAGTTGTTTGTGTTATTTTTTCATTGCTTTCGTTCGTTTTATGGCGCGATTATGCCCGATCGGACTGTTTCCCTGGGGGCAAATACCCCGTCATTCCCGTCATAAATCGCACCAGGCTATAACTCAGCCAGCTCGCTAAACGCATGCCGAAGGTCTGCGTTCTCCAGCTACTCTTAAATACCCGCCGAGCCCCCGCCTTGATAGCCAACTCCAGGCTTCCTTTCAATTTTCCGGCAAAGTCTTTATCCACCACAACGACATTTGCTTCAAGAGCAAGCAGCAGACTGAATGGGTCAAGGTTTGAGGATCCCACCGTAGCCCAATGTTCATCAATCACAGCAACCTTCGCGTGCATAAGGCCCTTGTGATATTCGTAGATCTCCATTCCTGCATCGAGAAAACTGCCATAGAGGGCATGCGAGGCATAATGCAGCAATAGATAATCCACTTTACCCTGCAACAGCAAAATCACCCGGATACCGCGTGCGGCTGCATCCAGAAGTGCGTGACGGAAATTAAATCCGGGGAAAAAATAGGCATTTGCAAGAATGATTTCGAATTTTGCCTGTCTAATGGCCTGCAGATAGGCATTTTCAATATCACGGCGATGGCGGAGGTTATCCCGCACCACAAAAGCTGCACATACACGGCCCACGGGTTCATTTAGAGGCACTTGACTGTCTTTGTCTCTGCTTAGGCCGGGACGAAACCGGGTCCAGGCCACTCGCCTCCACACCCGGCGGGCGGAATCATAAATTTCTTTTACCAAGGGACCTTCCACACATAAAGCGTAATCATAACGAGGCGATGTTTGACCGGGTATATCCATATCGTCGATAATGTTAATACCGCCCACAAAGGCGATCTTTCGGTCCACGACTACTATTTTGCGGTGCAAGCGGCGCAATCTTTGTCGCTTAAACGTCCAGGGCGATGTCTTGGGCCTGAACTTTAGTACCATTACGCCAGCCGCCTCAAGGGATTCGACCATGGTTTTCGGCAGGCCATTGGAGCCGAATCCATCGATCAGAACGTGGGTTTTTACCCCACGAAGGGATGCCCGCCTGAGCGCTTCCCCGATGCGTCGTCCGGTATTGTCATTTTCGAAAATATAGCTTTCCAGATAGATTTCATGAATCGCCCGATCCAGTGCCGTTTCGATCGCTGGGAAATATGCCTCGCCGTTCTGCAACAGGGAGATCTGATTGTTTGGAACAATTCGAGTCACGGCAGGATTACCCTTTCAGGTCATCATCTATCCATCATTTTTCTATTTATTTCATCTTTGTTGAGATTGCGTTTTTCTTATCGCCAGCTCGGCCAGGAATTCGAAGACATCTATGCCTTTGAGATCGGCTGTTTTCTCATCTCGGGCATATTCCATCACCCAGGCGAGATCCAAATCGTTTTCCGGCGAAAACGCTCCTTTTTTCATACCCAAAGAAAGGGTTTTTTCGTCGAAGAGGAGGAGAAGGTCAAAGGTTCGAACCGCGCCGTCGTGGCCTTTCGGCCGGGCGAAAATCTGTAAGTCCCGCTCCAGGACGTCAAGAAACAAGGGCTCGAAATCCAGCAAGTCAATAAACAGGTTCAACAATTCCATTGTTTCGACCATCGACTTCCGTTCTAGGCCGCTGCGTGCCTCCGCAACCAGAAGCGCCAGGTCATCTCTGGTATAAGTGAGGTCCAGAAGCGCCAGGGCATTGGCGTATAATCTCTTTAGTGACTCCTTTCCCTTGCTGATAATGACATCTTTATCATTCATGATCTTCTTGATATTTCCGATACTGAACATTTCCTGCCAGAAGGGGCTTTTACGAAGGGCTACATCGGCCACGGTAGTGTGGTAGATAGGCAATCCATTATCGAAGACCAGGACTTCCATAGCCTCGCCCTCCAGGGGCAGTGTGTAGAGATGAAGATCCCTGAATTTCTTCGGCTCGAAATCGGTCATGTTGAGAAGTTCCAAGGCCAGGACCTTGTCCAACCACCATCTGCCCGGCGGTTCTTTCATGGTGGAGGTGAGCTGCCGGAAAAGCGTGTCTAACTTGATCTTAGCTTTTAAATTATCCTTAAAGGACATGATGAAACTCCTCTCTTCCCTTCTTGCAAGCGGATTGCATGTCTTGTTTATAATTCAGCTCTTTTGATTCTACATGATCATGCTTTTCAGTGAACACGTTCATCGTTCCTAATTAAAACAAACTTTGCGTTGTTATATATCCAAACTCCGTGCCAAACTGTATAATCGCCATCATAATTTTACCCAAACCATTGATTTATCATTATATCCTCAAAATGGAAGGGTAATGGAAAGGGGGAAGATCGACACGAAACGGTGATCATATATGGCAAATGGTCAAATATGGCCACGACATCGGCATCGTTCAGA
>CAYOWC010000437.1:0-3053 GCA_964407525.1 uncultured Desulfobacteraceae bacterium
CGATGAGCCAAATTATGGAACCAAAGGATCAGGGCAAGTCGTATCTGCCAAACGATCGACACGGAGCTTGACGGAGAGCTGTCATTTCTCGCAAGCTACGATGAGACAAAGAATGCCATCCGGGATATCGTGGACATGCCCGACCGAAAAATCGACCTTTTTATTCGTTTTTGTCTTCAAAACAATGGTTTACTCTCCGCACGGAAACGGGTGAGCCACTTCACTTTCCTAATCTGATGTGGAGATAATGTCCATGGAACAGGCCATTCAATCCGCTTATGGAAGAAATCCTTCGGTTACTCCGTGAGGATGGGTTTATATCAAGATCGTTGGTAAGGAACTGGGGGCAGTCGTCGGCAGACAGCGGTTCAATTCCACACATGCCTGAATTTGAAAAGAAAACGTTCCATAGCCGAAAGGTTGCGAATGTCTTCGACTGCTTTTCTTGCCATCGCCGGGTCGTCGGTGATCACGCCGTCGATGCCCACTTCCATCAGATCGAGTATGCCGTCTATATCGTTTACGGTCCAGGCATAAACCTTCACGTTTTTTTCCTCTGCAGCTTTCATTCGGTCTCCCGTTGCCTGCCCAAGCGGAACGGCAAGAAAATCTACATTAAGACGAGCGATATCTCCCACCCCAGCAGCCAGGAGATAGCCTGCGGGAACCTGGGGAGCCAGGTATTTTATCTGCCGCACGCTCTCCAGATTGAGGGACATGAATGCCACTTCTTTTTCCGCATTTGCCTGACGGACAATCTTTACCGTTTCCTCTGCAAGCAAAGGGTCCTTACCGTAATATTTAAGTTCGATGAGCAGCTTGATTTTTCCGGAAGCCGCGGAAAGAAAGTCTGAAAGGCGGGAAAGCCGTTGATCCGCAAAGTCCTTATGAAATCCGCTGCCGATATCTACCTGCGCCAGTTCCTTGTAGGTGTTTTTACGGATGCGGCGGGGATCGCGCGCTAATCTCATCAAGTCTTGGTCATGGATAACCACGACAGTTCCGTCAAGGGTCCTTTGCACGTCGATTTCGGCATAGTCGGCCTTTTGCTCTATGGCCTTTTTTAGGGCTGCCAGGGTGTTTTCCGGCGCGTAATGCGCACCGGCCCGGTGGGCAATAATCAGGATGGGTCTTGACGGGAGATCTTTGTTTTGAAGCAACCACCCGCTGAAACCAAGGCCCATGGCTGCCAGTGCTGCGAGGCTCACTACCGGAATCCACCCAAGCCGCTTCTGGTGAGGGGTCCGGGAACTTTTCTGGGTTGGTTCAGACAGGCCCTTAGGGGCGGAATGGGGAAAGAGGGGAGTCGAATGGTCTTGGTAACATGCCATTAATGTGCATACAAGCCACCCCGCACCGATAAAATGGATGAGAAAGCTGAAAACTGTGGTCAGGGCCAGATAAATACAGATGATAACAAAGAGCCCCCACAGGTTTTCACTGAAAAGGCTGATACCCGGACTCACTGCAAGAATAAGTCCCTGGGCCGCCACCACCTGGGCCAGCATCCAAACCAGGATGAACAGACCAACGAGACCCGAAAGTTTCCAGAATACGTCTTTTGTGATACGCCAACTGCCGGCGAGTGCTTTTCTAAAGGGACGGACTTGGTCCAGCCAAAAGGGCAGCAGGTAAATCCACCGCACAAGCAATCCGCCCGCTACACAAGCCCACGTGACTGCCCAGAGCCCGGACAAAATCAGTGCCCATGTCCAGGCAGGAGGTTTTGCCGTCAGATAGAAATTGATGTCATGATCGGTGAGAAAAGAATAGTAGACTACTCCGAGGCCTAAACCCAGAGGCAGGATCAGCGCCAGACAAAGTAGAAATGCGGTTACGCAAAATCGAAAAAGATTCGGGAAAGCATAGAAGAGTTGAATCAATGCCTCTTTTACGTGTTGAACACCCCTTTGTTCTTTTTGGCGGGCTGTCCAGATTAATCCAGCCAGCTGAATTACCAGACTCATGAGAGCCAGAGAGCCCCCCAGTCCCAGAAAGAGAAGGCCCGGTCCAGATAACAGCCAGCCGATCAGTTCAGTATTGCCGATGAGCCAATCATCCGGCCCGGCCGTGAACAGACCGAGCAGCCACGAGACAAACGGCGACAAAACCGCCCAGGTTATCAGAGTGATAGCAAGGAGGTAGCCAGCCATGGGCATCCACAACAATCTGAAGCCATGCCAACCTCGTTTCAATGCCTGAAACCAGAAGGATGTCATATCTTTTTAAGCCTTATGTCCTTCCCTTGTACCGCCCAGGTTTTCAAGCAGGGCAAAGGTGCCAAGGTTCGGGTATAATCGGTCTTTTAGCGCAATCGAAATCCAGCCTTTTTCCTCGGAAACCACTATCACGAGGGCATCGCTGGCGCGACTGAGCCCCAAGGCAGCCCTGTGCCGAGATGCCAGTCCCAGGCGATCTATATAGTCAGAATGGGGGGCCAGGGGAAGAAACACCCCTGCTTTTTCAATTCGCCCGTTTCGAATGACTACGGCCCCGTCATGAAGCGGGCTGCCTGGATAGAACAGGTTTTCCAGGAGCGTTACGTTGACGGGTGCGTCAATGGAAATTCCACTTTGAAAGAGATGTTCAAGGCTGTCCTCATGGGCCATTACGATAATGGCGCCATGACGTTTTTCGCTCAGTTTGGAAAGCGCCAGGATGATCTCTCCCGGCACCTGGATACCGGGAGAGATGCAACACTTGAGATGGGTCTGCAAGAGGTCTTTCTCAAGTTTATTGAGCCCTTCACGGATTTCATACATCTTCTGCAACACACTGCTTAACAGCGAAGATTCCTCAAAACATGGTATGTCTGCTTGGATTTGCATCACTCTCACTTTGAGCGTTTCCAACTGTTCCATGATTAATGACTGTTCTTCCAACAGGCCTTTTCCATCATCAGGCTTCATGACCGTTCTCCCAACTGTCTCAATTTTTTCGTGTTAGCCATTGGGATGAATTTTTTACTTTTCTACAATTTTATCATGGTTATTGGGTTACCGTATTCCTAAGGGATCTCCCTTCTTTCAACCTGGAAATGTTGTCGGCTACCC
>CAYOWC010000438.1:0-3030 GCA_964407525.1 uncultured Desulfobacteraceae bacterium
GAAAGGGCTATCGCGCCCTGTTCCCATCCGGATCCGATGTGCTCAAGGGCAGGGATATGATTTTTTCATTCTCTGCCATGAGACGGTCCTTTCCATATCATTCAGTGACTCTTAACAACGTGGGTTGCTCTCATGAGTTTGGCTGTTTCCTGGATTTTCCCCAGATCCTCCACCATGGCAGACCAACCGTACCAATATGCGTAGTCCGGGTTGATATGAAAAAACCCCTGAAAGGTTCGCATACGGTGTTTGAGGTACATCTTCAGAAGGATCTGATCAATGTGGGAAAGGTTCTTGATCTTTCCCCCTCCGGTTCTCATGAAAAAAAGGAGATTAGGATAATTGAACGGATATGCTTCGGGCTTTGGTATAATGCCATCCCGGTAGAGGCCTGCCACGATTTCAATGCCCTGCGCCATGAGACGATCCGCTTTGCGGAGCATTTCATCTCCCATTTCAAGTCTTTTCCGGGCGTAAGGCGCCGAGTGACATTGCGTACAGGTCTTGATCATTTTATCCCGTTCAACCTGCCACGATTCCTGTGATAATCGTGCCATGTCCAGCTTTTTCACAGTGTCCAGCAGTTTTGTGGGTTTCCCTGTATTCGGATTGAGTACTCCGAGAGCTTTAAGGATAGCAATGCGGTCTGTTTTCCACTGAGGATCTTCCGGGAGGGGCAGTCGGACGCCCAAAAAACCCCAGGTCGTATGGTTGTTGTGGGTGCCTTCAGGCATATGGCAGGTTTGGCATTTTGGGGCGTTAGCGCCGGCGGGAAGGTCTCCAACTTCTTTCGTCAGGGTTCGTGTTCCGTGTTTGGAGCTGCTCCACATTTCCCACTGGGGGTGGTCAAAGCCCATGTGACATTGCTGACAGGCCCTTGGATTGAGCGCTTCTTTTTTTGAAAAGGCATGCCGGGTGTGGCATTCGTCACAGGAGTTGTTCTGGTAGCGATAGCCTAATGCAAGCTGTTTTTCTTTTTGCGCTTTGGTTTTTATTCCCATATTGTGGCAACCCCCGCATCCGCTGCTGCCCTCGATGAGTTCGTTGGGTTCCAGATGGGTAACCGGCATTGCCATCATGGATGCCCAGCCCAGGTTATGCTTCCCTTTCTCGAATTGGCTGAATTTCTCTTCGTGGCATTCAGCACAGACGTTTTCATCAGGCAACACGGCCAATTTATAGTCGTCGGTCTTCTGATGTTCTTCGCCGTGGCAGGTGGCACATCCCACATCCTCTTTGCTGTGCAAACTGGCCTGCCAGTCAGCGACCTGACCAGGGGATATTTTCTGATGGCAGGCAATGCAGCCTTCCTCTCCGCTTTCAGCGGCAACTCCATATGTAGGTATTGTGATAGGCAGAAATAAAAAAAACAGGACTAAAAAATACTGACAAAATCGCATCCGTTTCTCCCTGTAAAAAGACCTCATGATTTCATTTTTGCCCGGGTTTTGAACAGAGTGCATTCAAAAGCCGGAGATTCACCGAAAATTGGTCTCCAATTGGATGTAGTCCATGGACAACATGCCGATAATTGATGGATAGATGTATGGAAGTTTAGCATAAATGTGGTTTCATGTCAATATTTCGCGAAGTCTTCATTTCTGGAGAAACCCACAGTGCCTACAGTACCATTAATGGATGGGCACGAGCTACATTGGATTCCTTGCCGGTTACGTTATCTTTTCTCAACCCTTGACAAAGAATGGCCTTTTCAAATAGACTTTCCGGTATTATGAAAAAAGGACCAATTGAGAATTTCGGCAAGGAAGCCGGATCATTTTTTCTGGAGAAGGCCTTGTCGTTACTTAAAGGTGATCTTTCCCGTGAAACGCTCCACAAAAGAACCGTCCTTCTTGGCCGGCTTGGTGTCCGGCTGGTCGCATCAAGGCGCAGGATTATGCTCGCAAATCTCCGGATGGTTTTCCCAGAATGGGATAATGCCGCCATAGAGAGGGTTGTCGGAGAAGCTGTCAAGAATATCTGCCACGGGTTTGTGGATCTTTTCCATTACGCTTACCATATGGACCGGATCAAGGATATTGTCCGGGTTGAAAAAAACGGGGTATTAGAGTCGCTTGTGGCGAATCGCCGTGGGTATATTTTGGCCACCGGCCACGTGGGTTTTTTCCCGATGCTTGGAATTCCACTGGTGTTGAACGGAGTTCCCTTCGGGCCGGTTTTCAGGGCGCCCCACGACAAGCGCCTGCAGGATGAATTTGATAAAGTTGTTACACTGGCAGGGTTTACGAACATTCCCGACCGGCCTCCCATGACCGTTCTGAAAAGATCCCTGCAGGTTTTGCGCCGGGGCGGAGGGGTCATGATCGCTTTTGACATGCATCCAGCGGATAGTCCTGCCATTGAAGTGGATTTCTGCGGCCGAAAGACGCCCATGTTTCCTCTCGTTGTCCGCCTTGCGGCACGGACAGGGCTGCCTATCGTTCGGACACAAGTGTTGAAGGAAGCGGATGGAATCCATTACAGGGTAACCTATCTTCCGCCCATGGAAGTGCCTCCTGAAGCAGCCCAGGAAGGATCTGCTCTCACGGGAGAAATCCTTCAGGATCTTGCGTCCTGGCTTTCGGACATCATCCTCAGGAACCCTGAGCAGTATTGGTGGATACACCGGCGCTGGAGGGACCTTACCCCTTGAATGTGCATGTGAAAATTTAGGTAGGCAGTAAGCAGTAGGCAGTAGGCAGTCCCGCACCATCGAGATTCCCGGAAACAGTCCGGCACAGAATTCAGAAATCAGAACACAGAATTCAGAATAAGGTATTCGCCATCTGCTCAGTCAAAAAATGGTATTTATAAGAGCGGAGCGATTCCACACTTCGATATTCGATATTCTGCGGTTCTCTTTTTCCGGTTACCATGCTCCAGTGTGGAAATATAAGTTTGTCCCCGGAGATATTTTGAAAGAAAAAAAAGGCTATCTGCAGGCCTATTACGATTTCAAGGAAACCGTTGATTTTACACAGGGAGGATTTCTGCCTGACCTTGATAACCTGGTATGGTATCTGCTTATCG
>CAYOWC010000439.1:0-2958 GCA_964407525.1 uncultured Desulfobacteraceae bacterium
CTTTATTTCCTATCGATATTTTTTCGGGTTCAAAACACGATACAGGTTTGTCTGCGGCAATTCCGGTTTCTTTCCAGGCCACCCGCGAGAAAAATGCGCCGGGAAAACCCTTTTGTTGAAGAGACCCTGGACCCTAAACAGTTTTTAAGGTTTGCGCTTCTTCAAATCGATTCTTACCTCATAGGTCTGTTCTTCGAGGCTCCTGCAGATTTCAAAGCCCATTTTTTCGGCCAGTTTCACCATCTGACGGTTCTGGGGTAGAATGGTTCCCCAGACGGCCTCCAGAAACTGTTTCTCGGCGATGAAGAGCAGGTGTTTCATGAGGGTTGCGCCGATCCCTTTTCCCTGCCAGGCATCTCTCACCACCACGGCGAACTCGGCTTCCATGCCGCCCGGTTTTCTCATGAGCCGGGACACACCCAGTATCTTTTCCTCTGATTCTGACGTATCAATGGCCACCAGGGCCATATCCTGGTCGTAATCGATTTGGGTGAAGACCACCAACATCTTGTGGGAAAGGGTTTTCAGGGGTGCAAAAAACCGGGAATAGATGCTTTCCTCCGACAGGGAATTAAAGAGTTCCAGGAGAAGGGGGGCGTCTTCCGGCTTGATAGGGCGAACTAACAGCTTAATCCCATCGCGGGTGGCTGTGGTTATTTCATACTGGTTGGGATAGGGACTGATCACCAGATGATGAGGGCTCAGCACCTTCGACGGTTTGATAAGGACCCGCCCGTCTATTGCGCAGACCCCGTCGGCGCTCAAAACCATGGGGTTGATGTCCAGTTCCACGATTTCCGGAAAATCGGAAACCAATTGGGCAAGGCGGATCAGGGTCTCTTCCAGGAGATCCAGCCTCGCGGGGGGGCGGTTTCGATACCCTTTCAGCATCCGGTAGACCTTGGTGCTTTCCATGAGTCGCCTGGCCAGCAGCCGGTTCAAGGGGGGCAGGGCAATGGCCTGGTCCTTCAGGATTTCGGTCATGATGCCGCCCATGCCGAAAAGGATAATCGGGCCGAAGAGAGGATCCCGTTTGCTCCCCAGGATCACTTCATAATCGTACGGTCCCGCCATGGGTTGGATGGTGACCCCCAGGATTTCCGCTTTCGCATCATAGGCCCGAGCGTTTTTGAGAATTTCCCGCCGGGCATTTTGAACGTCCCTTTCAGAGCGAAGGTTCAGCTGAACACCGCCGGCATCGGATTTGTGAGAAATGTCCCTTGAATGAATTTTCATGGCCATCGGATATCCTAAGTTCCGGGCCAGCAAGAGGGCTTGCTCTTCATTTTCAGCCGCTTCCGTTGGATTCACCGGTATGCCGTAGGCCTTGAGCAGGGCCTTGGATTCCACTTCCGTGAGAAGCGAACCGTCGTCCTTCAGCGCCGCTTCCACAATCTCTCGGGCCTTTTCCCGATCAAAGGTGAGCGCACGGGGCATTCGGGATGGAATCTCCTGAATCAGTTCCAAGTTGCGCTTGTACGCATACATGTGAACAAATGCCGCAACGGCCCTTTCCGGCGTGTCGTAGGTGGGAATCCCTTCCCGGTTGAGAATTTGCCGACCCTCTTCAACGCTTTCTCCCCCCATCCAGACGGCAAATATGGGGGGGCAGGGCCTGGAACGGATCAGGTCGGAAACGGCCTCGGCCACGCCGGTTCCGCTGCTAAGGGCCTGGGGCACGAAGATGATGACCAGGCCGAAAATCTCCCGGGCGGAAAGACAAACATCCATGGCGCGTTTCCACCGTTCCGGGGAGGCGTCGCCTAAAATGTCCACGGGATTGGACCTGCTCCAGAAGGGCGGAAGAATGTCGTTGAGCTTCTGAAGGGTTTCCGGGGAGAGGGCGACCGGCTCAATGCCGTGAGCGGACAGGGCGTCGGCCGCCATGACCCCGGGGCCGCCGCCGTTGGTGATGATGCCCAGGCCAGGACCTGCGGGAAGAGGCTGTTTTGCCATCAATTCCGCGCAGTCGAACAGCTCGCTGATGGTGTCCACCCGCTGGATGCCGGCCCGCTTAAAGGCCGCATCATAGATCACATCTTCGCCCGCAAGGGCACCGGTGTGCGACGATGCGGCGGCGGCCCCGGCCTTGGAACGCCCCGATTTCAGAAGGACGATGGGTTTGACTCTGGATATGGCGCGGGCCGCACTCATGAACTTCCTCACGTTGGTCAGGTTTTCCATATACAGGACAATGCTTTTCACCCCGGGATCGTTACCCAGGTAGTTGATGAGATCGCCGAAGTCCACGTCCAGCATGGAACCGATGCTCACAAAATGGCTGAAGCCGATTCCCTCTTTGATGGAAAGGTCAAGGATTGCGGCGCAGATGGCACCGCTCTGGGAGACGAAAGCCAGTTTTCCGGACAGGGGCATGAGGCTTGCAAAGCTGGCGTTGAGCCCGGCTTTGGCGGACACGATCCCGATGCAGTTGGGGCCGATAATGCGCAAATCTCCCCTGGCCGCCTCCTTCCGGATTTCGTCCTCAATCTCCCGCCCCTTTTCGCCGATCTCCTTACCCCCGGCGGACAAAACAATGGCCCCGGCAATCTTTGCCTGAACGCATTCTCGGATGAGTCCGGGGACTTTCACGATGGGGGTGGCAATGACGGCAAGATCAACGGATGATCCAATATCCAGGATCGAGGCAGAGGCTTCAAGACCGCAAATGGTTTTATGTTTGGGATTCACTGGGAAAATTCTTCCTTTGTAGCCCCCGGCCATGATATTTTTCATGAGGGCATTGCCGATGCTTCCCGCCCTTTCACTGGCGCCCACAACGGCCAATGACGTTGGGTTAAAAATCCTTTCAAGGTTGTAAATGCTCATATGACCCCCTGCTGCAAACAGATGTTTTCATCCAACGGTCTGAAGCGTCAACTCTGCGAATTTATTTTTGAGCGAACCCTAAGCTACTGGGCGCATGCAGTCAATCAGTTCGCTTACTTTAACAGTTGC
>CAYOWC010000440.1:0-2951 GCA_964407525.1 uncultured Desulfobacteraceae bacterium
CGAATTTACTGCCATCGTTCGGCATTGTCAACATTATTTGCCTGTCCCCTTTCTTCCCTTTCTTCTTTCGGTAATGGCAATGGGATTGAGTGCCATGATACGACCTCATTTCCGGCTACGCTATAACAGGCGCAGGTTAGGGTAAATGGCTGCGCTTTTTCATATGAGTACGAACATTAAGCAATTTCCACAAAATTGCAGGGTGTGCCGCCGCACGCTCCGCTTCTTCGGGATTATGGGGGAAAAGGAGTTCAGGGTGAAATACACCGTGTTGTATGGACTCGATGTACTCCACCTCCTTTTCCTTCAATTTCATAAGGTGAGATATTGCATCCCATGATTCCTCCACGAGCGTTTTCGGTTGAAAGGGGGCTTCGGTTATCAGCATCGGAGCAAGCTGTTCGGCAATGAGTCGATCCGTGAAATATGTCTCAATGCGCTTTCGCGTGTATTTGCTCAGAGGGTGATCCAGAATAGCGGAAAGGGCTATGAACCAGGATCTGAATCGGTTCGATACGGTTATCTCTCCCGCTTCGACCGGCAGGTTGGCCAGGTCCCAGACGTCCCGGACAGCACGGCGGTCCAGATAGGCCAACATTTTACCCACGAGGATCTCCTGAAGACTGATCACACGGACCGCCGGGTGATCCAGCTCTCCCGGTTGCCACATCTTCTGCATTTCAGTGCCGTCAATCGGCATGCGAAAGAGATAATTCAGATCCACTTCAACGCGTTCGTTCCGCCCTGTGGCGGAGCGGTAGATCAGATATAACTTGCGTCCGGCGAAGGCATCCGCCGATCGTTGAATCCGGTAACTCTTTTGTTTTGCAATCCGGACAAGGGCATCCTCCACCAAGGGACGATCTGCCAGCATTTTTCCCCGTTCGATGTGTCCGATGTAATTGAAATCCAGATCCACGGAAAGCCTTTGAGGACGGCCGAAGCAGAGATTGAGCGCCGTTCCTCCCTTGAGAGCCAGGACTTTGCCCAAAAATGGGTGCCGGGCAATGTCAGCGGCAATATCCCCTAGCCGAACAACCTTTTCCAGCGGCCCGATCCCAAAGCCGGTCTCTGAGGAGCATTGCTGAAGATAGTTAAGGCTGATGCTCATCCGGGTCTCCCATAACCGTTTTAGGCAGAATAAGGTTCCAGCGTTTTACCAACGTACCGCCCCGGCGATTACGATCCAGGTACTGAGGGACACGCGGAACGTGGGATGCCAGCTGATCAAGGACCGTCCGGCTCACATGAAAACTTTCGCGGAAGCGTTCGAGAAACCATCCGGTGGCCGCCCACAGATTTGCAGTGTCGTAGCAATGCAGGATCTCCTGCAAAAGGTCCAGGTCGAGGACGGAAAACCCGCCAGCCGATTCAAGCAATTCCGATAGCCCTCCTACCCGTTTCGGCCATCGGAAACCCTCCACCAGTGTACGCTCAGGGCCGGTAACCTGAAGTAATTTACCACGGTATTCAATCCGCCGGGCGCCGAGTTCCCGACAGGGTTCCGTTCGCATGGGACCGGGGTGATCCAGAAATTGGATCTCAACGCCATTGAGCCGCAGTGGTCGCCGACGCCCATTTGTGTAAAGGGTGTACCGGCGCCAAACCGAATGGGCGGCCCCCAGAAGTTCCAAGGCGCTATGATGGGAAAAGATGCCATCGGGGCGAATTGCCGCTGCCGCCAGAAAAGGATCAGGTTGGAACCCCTCGAACGGTATCCCTGGGGGTATGACCGCGTAGACCCCCCGTGCGACGGGCTTCAATCGACCGGCTTTCATATGATACTTCAAACGTTCCAACGTGGCCGAACGTCCACCTTTGGGCGCAAGAATCTCGTCCGCTTTGTTGAGCGAAAAAACCGGATGGGTATTGAAAAAATCGACGGTTTTCAATGAAGACTCCGTGTTGTTAAGGAGGATAATTACCCCCATATTAGCACGAAACATCAAACAGATCTAAGACTCCCGGATTTGACATTTCGTTTGCCGGAAGGGGGTATTATACCCCTTTTTTACACGAAATGTCAAATTTAGTTCCAGGTGTTTATGCGAAAACCGGTCGGTCAATCGAAAAGCCCCATTTGCGTCATTTTACCCTTTGCCGAATATCCAGCCTTTGCCTCGGCTATCCCATGCGGTGCTTTCATATTGAGGCCGTCCACGATCTTCCGATAGAGCCCCTCCCCGGTTTGGTCACGGATCAGCTTGTGCCAGGGATGGTCGAAATGGCTTAATACTGGCTTCAGCAGGGACTCCAGGATAATTGTCAATTCATCTTCGTTCAGAAGTCCCTTAGCCTCCGCAACAGCTTCACGACGACGTTCTTTGGGTACTCTGTTTAGCGCACCGGCGATGATCTGAATGGCATCCTCCGGTTCACAGGTAAATCCACGGTCATTGAAAATTACCCGAGTTTCTTCAGGGCGCTCTTTCCACGTTTCAGGAGACAGAAATCCGAGGGCAATGGAAAAGATTTCAGATAGGCTTGCCTTTTCCCCTAGATCACAGGCCAATTTCAGGGCATCTCGCCAGCCGCCCGGTTCCTCCGTATCCCGCAGAACAAGAGTGCCTTTTATTGTAACGCTGCGTATAAACTCCATTCAAATGCCTCATGGATCTGGAAAGATTTGCATCCGGGGTCTGGACCAGGAGATGATAATGGGTAGGCATAAGACAATAAGCCGCGATCTTAACCTTGAAAACCTCATCAAGTTCCTCAAGAAGATCAACAAACGACCAATAGTCTTCCTTTGTTGCGAAGATCTTTTCCCCACGCAACCCACGATTCATCACGTGATACCAGGCATCTGGAAATTGAATTCTTAACGGTCTAGACATGAGGACGGCCTAACAAAAAACGAAGCAAGAGTCAAAGGCAGACTTGACCCCTTCCCTTTTCATAAGGTGAGCCAAGAGCAGACCCCCACTCAATTTCAACGCCTAATGATTTAA
>CAYOWC010000441.1:0-2934 GCA_964407525.1 uncultured Desulfobacteraceae bacterium
ACCGAGGCGGCCACCAGGTCAATTCCCGTGCTGCCCGCCCTGAGGCTTCCCACATACACACGGCAGGCGGGATCGTTGTTGAATCGTTCAATGATTTTCCCCCGATTTCGACTCTTCCCAGTCAGGACGGCAAACTCCACCCCCCGGCTTTCAAGGAAATGTTCCATGATCCTGATCATTCCCAGGTACTGGCTGTACACGACCACTTTCTGACCGCTGTCTAAACTCTCTTCCAGGAGTTCCTTGAAGAGTTCCCATTTCCCAGATGTATACCTGTCGTAATCCTCTACAGCGTTTTCCACTATAGCCGGATGATTGCAGATTTGCTTGAGCAGGCTGAGAAGAGCAAAAATATGCATATAGGGGACTGGCTCCTCTCCGTCTTTCAGGATTTGAAGCAATCCTTTTCCCCTGGAGCTGACGGCATCCCGGTACAATTTTACCTGGTCCTCGCTGAGCTTGCAGGTTCGAATATCTTCTATTTTTTCGGGAAGGTCGTCAAGGACCGTATCTTTACGGCGGCGAAGGACAAAAGGCGATATGAGCCTGCTCAGGCGCTCCAGATTCCGGGGCTGTGGATCAGTAGTGGCTGTCTCTTTCATGAAAAGGGTTTCAAAATCCCTGTCTGTTCCCAGATAACCGGGAAGGGTCAGGTCCAGAAGCGCCTTCAATTCCATCAGGCTGTTCTCGATGGGGGTGCCCGTAAGGCCCAATTTCATTTGCACCTGGAGGCTTTCTCCTGCACTATACCCTTGGGTTTGCGGGTTCTTGATGTTCTGAATCTCATCAAAAACCGCAAGAGGAAAGGGTATTTCTTTGAGTTTCTCAATGTCTCTCTTCAAAATGCCGTAAGAGGTCAACAGGACCGAACCATTTTTCCCGGCGTCTTCGAGATTTCTGTTTTTGCTGTGATACAGGATCGAGTTCAGTCCCGGTGCATGATCCCTGATTTTTCGATCCCAGTGGCTCAATACAGTGGTAGGGCAGACTACCAGGAACGGTCCCTCTATTCCCTCGATCTCCCGAAGCGCCACCATGAAGGCCATGACTTCATGGGTTTTTCCGAGTCCCATGTCGTCGCACAGGAGCCCTCCAAAGCGGTTTTCAAAAAGAAAGCGGATCCATTCCACCCCGTTTGTCTGATAAGCCCGCAGGGAGGAGTGCATCCCTTTTAGATGGGGTAGGGGAACAAGAGGTTTCAGGTCCAGCATTTTTTTGATTTGTTTGACCGGTTCTGCATCTCCTTTCAGATTTAAAGGATCCACCTGGGCAGTTTGTAAACGAAGAAGATCTATTCGCGAAAGCCTGATTGTTCCTGAGTCAGCGGCTGAGCCTTCGTTTTCCACGCTTTTCAGGAGAGAATCGAACCCTTCAAGGCCTGCTGATTTGCAGTCAACCCATCCCTTTTCGGTGCCGATATAGCGTTGTCCTGCCTTTCTGGCACTGAGGATTTCGGAAAGGGAGAGTTCCATATTCCCGAATCCGTAAATGACCGACAGCCAGCACCAGTCTTCGTCTAATTTCTGGGGGGTGATTTCGATACGATCAAAGGCTTTTATGATTTTCAGGGTTTCCCTTTTCCCGGTAAGAAGATTCGAGGCATCAAAAATCTCTTCTCCATACTGTTCCAAGAATTTGGGCACCTGAGATTTTTTGAGCACCATTTTTTGTGGGGCCCTGAATTTTCTTTCGAGTTTCCCGGGGCGCTCCAATTCCGCTAAAATGGCCATTTCGGGGATATAGATTAGGTCGCCATAGGTATAACGGGCAATATCTGCTCTCTTAAGGAACGTATCTTCACCGTTTTCCTGCATTAGCTGGATCATCGGCCTGATTTCCAGGTCAAGTTGTGTCCCGGAAGTAACCTTGAAAATAGATTTGAGCGGTATGGGATGGATCGCCAGACCATGCTGGTTGGGAAGGCGCTTTTTGAAAAGATCGAGGAGCCTTCGCACTTTGCCGCGGGGGATGACCATCCGGCAGAATGACTTCCCTCCCTGTGCCATGCAGGTCACCGTAAAAGCCCCTGTGGCCTCCTCCACGGCGGGATGAAAAGTGCAGTCCGGCGCGGCCACTTCCCGATAGCAATGGTACAGGGCTCTGTGCCAGAAACTCTTTTCCAGCAATTGCCGCCTTGTTTCAAATCCTCTACTGTTCATGGCCCGTTCATTTTCCGTCAGGGTCATGAGTGAGAGGTTTGAAAGCACCGCGGCCCGGTTGGGGACAGCATTCCTTCTGGACTTTTTTTCGCAACGTTCCAAAAACCTTTCACGATCGACACCATCAGACAGGTAGGAAAACATTTCCTCCCCGCCGGATCCGAAAATTCTTAGACAGTGTTTATCCCCTGTTTTGACAAAAGCGATGCGCACGGAGTCGGGCGTTTCACTGCAGTTTTCTCCAAGGATTCTGGCGAAATCATCCCATATGCTTGACCGAAAATCATCATCAAAGGTCTTTTCTTTTAGCCCTTTCTTCAGTTCTTTATATAGTCGGGTCAGTGCAAGCGCATGGTCGCAGACCCGCTTTTTGGAAATGGAACAGGAGCAGAAACGTTGGGTGACCTCTCCTCTTTGTCCTTCCACTAAAAAAGCTATTCCCGGTCTGGGGTCCGAAGAGTCCGGCATCAGGGCCACTGCATGGCGGTGGAGTTCAATCTTTTTGAATTTTTCTTTTGGGTTATCTTTATTGGTCATTGAAAATTTCGGGCTTGGTCCTAACGTCGGCCATTAGAGTTGTTTTCTTACTCATAATCTTAATCGTAATCATAATCGAAGAACTCTGGAATAGGTTAAAAGGAGTATGATTATGATTAAGATTATGAACCGTCGAACGTATTCTTAGATGATCGCATCAAGTGGGCGAAGTTAGGACCCATACCCGTGAATGAATGAGATTCATGCCGATTTCCGGTGAAGAATTTCGAGATCCTGT
>CAYOWC010000442.1:0-1365 GCA_964407525.1 uncultured Desulfobacteraceae bacterium
AGCCGCACTGCCATATGGAAATATATGAAAAAATGGGATATTCCATTGAAGCGGACCTTGTAAGGGCTCAAAGCATTGCTCCTTTAGGAACGATAACGTGATATGGCATTCCGCAAAGCCTCCATTCCACCAATCCGTTTTTCCTTTACTCCAAAAGGAAATTCTCCTATAAGTTCCATGTTTCAGCCTGCCCTTTTAAGAAAGGGATGAGAACTTGCCATCCCTCAGCAGGGAAAACCCCTCGTATCACACCTTTGTGTTTCGGGATTCAGGCATTTAGATAACCCGAGGTTATAGAATGAAAACATGGCGGCTACTTGACTCTCCCCCCATGACCGCAGCGGAAAACATGGCCCTGGATGAGGCGCTCCTGGAACTGAAAGGGGAAGGGAAAACCCCTGATACCATTCATTTTCTACAATTTTCTCCGAAAGCCGTTCTCGTGGGTTTTCATCAGTCCGTAGAAGAGGAAATCCGCACAGAATATTGCCATGTCCATGGGATCGATATCAACAGACGTGTTACGGGCGGGGGCGGGATTCTTTTTGATGAAAGCCAACTGGGCTGGGAAATTATATGCGATAAGGCATTCTTCGATATAAAAATCCCCAATAATCGCCTATTCAGGACGCTCTGTAAACCTGTCATCACTGCACTGGATATACTTGGTCTCAAATCCACCTTTCGCCCCCGAAACGACATAGAGATCAACGGTCGCAAAATATCCGGCACTGGAGGAACGGAATCGGATGGAGCCTTCCTTTTCCAGGGGACCATGCTCACCGATTTTGATGTGGACACCATGCTTCGAAGCCTCAAAATCCCGGTGGAAAAACTCAAGGCAAAGGAAATCGATTCGGTGAAAGAAAGGGTTACCTGCCTGAAATGGGAACTGGGGTACACGCCGCCCCTTGAAAAAATCAAGGAGGCCATCACCCGTGGGTTTGAAAAAGAACTGAAAATAAGACTCGAACCCGGGACACTGACGCAGGAGGAAAAGGATCTTTTCAAAGAAAAATTGGGGTTTTACCAATCTTCCCGATGGATCGATGCGGTAAAGCCAAAAGTGAACAGCCAGGAAATCATACAGGCCGCCTACAAATCAGAAGAGGGAATGGTTCGCTTTACGATTATTGCAAACCTGGTCAGTAGAAGAATAAAGGACATCTACATCACAGGCGATTTTCTCTCCTTTCCTTCGCGCGCCCTGTTTGACATGGAATCCGCTCTCAGGGGCGTGGCTCTCGACAGGGACCGGATCCACAATGTAATCAGGTCGTTTTTTGATGAAGGGAAAATTCATATCCCGGGCATGCGTTGCGAGGATTTTTTCAAACCGGTGGATCAGGCCCTTGAAAAAATAGC
>CAYOWC010000442.1:1465-2894 GCA_964407525.1 uncultured Desulfobacteraceae bacterium
TCCTTCATCGGGTGCTGCTGTCAGCCTTTTTACAATAAACACGTGGACGATTTTGAAAGGATCGGCATGCCCGGCATCCTTATCGATATCGACAATACGACCTGCTACGAACTGGATCAGGCAAAAGAGGCCTACGCAGGCCAATTTGAGAGCCAGACCCAGGTAAACCTGGACCTCTTGAACATGGTCCTGAGCCTTGTTCCCCGTGGGTGATACAGTCAGATCGAGACAGAAAAAAAGAGCTTTCACCACGAATCTCACGAATAGCACGAATTGGTAAAAAAGCTAAGCTATGGCGACAAACGGCATCCTGTCGGAAAAAAATCCACTGTCGGAAGGATGCAACAATAGGTCTATAATACCGGAATAGACCCCGAATGCTGACGCCCGCAACTCGCAACCCGTAACCAGCAACGAGTTTCACATGAGCACAAATAGACCGCATTCCCTCCGGGGCGTAGGCCCCTACGGGCCGGAGGCCGTATTCCAGAATCCCCGCCCGCCTCGCCTGAGTGAGCCTCAGGCTCGCGATGGCGGGCAGGCGCATTCCGAAATCAAATGCGACATCCTTGTTGTGGGAGCTGGGCCTGCCGGCTCATCCGCTGCCCTTGCGGCAGCACGTAAGGGTATGCAAGTCCTGATGGTCGAACGAAAAGCGAAAGCCGGAGTTCCTGTGCGATGCGCAGAATATATGCCCGCGCCGCTCTTAGGCAAGATCAGCTCGGAGCGCAATTTTGTGGTACAGCGAATCCGGGGGATGCGAACCTTTCTGCCCGATGGAGAGATGAAAGAGATGGTCGCTCCGGGATTTACCATACAGCGCGATCTCTTTGACCAGGCCCTCGCCCGCGAGGCCGAAGATGCAGGAGTCAAGGTCCTGTTTTCGACCAGGATGCTGGCTGATAATCCCAATCAACCGGCGTTGAAATTGCCTGACGGTTCCCTGGCCCACGTGGAAGCAAAGACGATCATCGGCGCTGACGGACCCCATTCGACAGTAGCGGGGTGGATGGACTCTGTAAACCGTTCTCTGATCCCTGCCGTTCAGGTACGGGTTCCCCTGGTCAATTCTCTCGATTTCACGGAAGTTTATCTCAAGAAAGATCTTTACGGCGGGTACGGATGGCTTTTTCCGAAAAAGGATGAGGCCAATGTGGGAATTGGCGTGATAAAGACGCCGAAATCATCCCATTCATTAAAGGAACTCCTTGAGCAGTTCCTCTTTGAATTGGCGAATGCCGGAAAGATCATCGCACAACCTGTGAAATATTTTGCGGGTTGGATACCTGCGGGCCCCGTCAAGAGTACAGTCATCGGCAACAAGATGCTGGTGGGAGATGCAGCAGGACAGACCCATCCAATTACGGGTGCAGGTCTACCACAAGCCGTTATCTGTGGGCGAATGGCCGGGAAATGGGCAGCACGAGCC
>CAYOWC010000443.1:0-2894 GCA_964407525.1 uncultured Desulfobacteraceae bacterium
ATTAGTGCTATAACAAACCAAATTGCTGGCCATAAAAAAACGACCCAATGTAATTTTGCACGATAAATAACTGATTCACTGCTCATAAGATTGTTTTCAATGTAGCTCATTGCATCTCTCCTTCTTGGTTTGTTGCTTAGGCTCTATACGAAAAATTCTGCCCAAATTCCACGGTTCGACATGCTTAACTGGTATGGTTGGTCCAGGTATAGGCATCACCTCCTTATTTAATACTTTCAAAATTACAAAACGCCCCTGCTGTGTATGAAACTAATCTGGTGTAGGTCTGAGATAGTCCTGAAACTAAGTTTCGTTCGTGCAACTACTTCTGTCTAATCACATTACTTTTCACCTCTGAAGCTGCTGCTCAAGCCTCTTCACCTTCCCTATCCTGGCCCTGATCCTCGCAAGGGCCTGGTTTATCTCTTCCACGGGCTCGCCCGTCATCCTATCCGCTTTTTGATAACATTCCAAGGCCTTGTCCAAATCCCCCGTCGTCTCCGCGCACACGCCCAAAAGATAGGGGATCGCATATCCATTCGGGTGAATATCGTCAGCCTCATGCCAGAGCTCACAGGCCCTGTCCATCCTGCCGGCCTTGGCCCACTCAATGCCGCGTTCGATCCTGTCCTCTGCCCCGTCCGGCGGATCTGAATCATCATCATCTAAAAGTACGATCTCCATACACACATTATAGGGTGCCATGATGAGCCGAAATTTTGCAAACGCCTCCTTTCTAGCTTTTTCAAGTAGCTCCTGTCTGCCCATCAGAGGTTTGCGGGAACCGCGACATGCACTGTCATCAGCTTGTCCGGTCAGAGTCTCGGAAGCCACGATTTGTCCCGTGCTGACACTGACCACCTTGGGAACGAAAGAGAAAAAAGCATTTCGTTCAGTGCAGCTGACACTGTATTCCCTCCGACTTTTGCATTTTCCATCCTTGTCCCTTGAAGCACATTCTGATCGTCGGCTTGAATAGTGCTTATCCTCGGTAGTATTTTGTGTGACGGTTCCGAATACGATCCCTTCCGCGCCTATCAGTTGCCCCACTTTTACCGCAGTTGCCTCATCCACGGCCCCCGTCAAATGTAGACGCTGCTCCTTCATGACTCTTTTGAGAGCTTCTCTCTCAATGACACTGAAATAAGGCTTTCCATCCACGCGGACACTTACCAATAAGGCCTCCACATCGGCGCTTACCTCGTTACCTCCACGCCCGGAAAACGGCAATACAGCAATCCGTTTAACTTTGGCCATTCCGTGGGCTTTGCCGGGAGACAGCATGGTGGTCTTTATCTTGGTTGCGCACCCCGTAAAAAGCAGGGCGAGGATCAGCAGGATTCCGGGCAAAATCGCAAGATTCCTCTGTTTCATGACAAGCCTCCTTGCAACACCCATCTATATGCTCACGAAAATAGTCAGTCTGTTGGCTGAGAAATCCGTAATCCGGACCTTGAAGTCTTTGAACTTTCTTCTTGATAATTCCTCTGATAGAGTTTCCGCGTCACCTTTTATGTCAATCTCCACGACGGCCCGATTATCACTAAACGCCCTTTGATGGATCGCTTTGATTCCTCTGACGGATGCCAGAAGCTGGGATTTAAAATCAATCCACTGGGTGTAATTGAGGCCATTGACCACTAATTCGACGCTCACGGTGTTGGTCACTTCACTGCTCCATTTGACGAGGAGTTCCTCTACAAAATACCCTCCCAGTTCAAGGCCCGCTTTCTGGAGGGCCTTTTTTGCAGCCAGGGACTGGGTGATATCAAGACCGGCCGCATGTTTGCTGCCCGCCGCCAGAATCTCTCCCGTATCAATCCGGATAGCCCTTGCCTCTATGCGGGCCCGGCAGGAATCCATTTCACCCAATACCTGCCCAACGTATTCACTGAAGGCCTCTCCGATGATGATCACCTCGGCCCCGTGTTCCAACCCAATTTTAGCGGCAAGCTCCGTGTTTCCCTTGATGGCAGCCCTGACCTGGTCATTATATCTGATTTTAATCGCCTGCGATTGATCAACGACCTTGAACCCCTTTTCTAAAAGCGTTTTGATAATTTCCGTCTCGCCCGCCGGATCAGGGATTGTCCTGTTGATATGATACTCGGGAATGACAACCATAATTCTGGGTTTGTGTTTTCGGGTCATTAATAGACCGATCGCTTCCAGGTCATTCTCTATTTTTGTTATGGAAACACGGGACTCCAGCGTAATCCTGTAGAGGTCGTCATCAGAAACTTCGTTTAAAATCGTATATCCTCTCACATATCCTTTGGAATGGGCATAGATAGAGTCGTTAATCAGCACGGCATTCCTGACAAGGGTCTCTGAACTGACAAAGGTGCCCACGCTTTGCTCAACGGCTCTACGAAGGGCATCCTCAATGGCCATATCCCTTGCGCGACTCTTGCCGCCTGAAATGATATTTCCGACGCCATCGGACTTTACAGTTATGATATCCTGTGAATATGCGAGAGATGGGAATGAAATGATTGATAACGCAAAGATTATTTTCAGTATGATATCCAAATTCATCTCCTCCCGAACTTGATAAATTATCGCCTCGGGGTTGCATTTGGAATGGGAGAGCTGCTGACCAATTGGTTGTTTGTCAGATACTGTTTGCTGATTTTCGCAGCGCCAGAAACTCATAACTAATGAAGTCCCGGATGGCCAGTTCAAAATCCCCCACCTGTGGCCACCCCAAAACACCCCACCTACGAAGGTGACCGTGTAGGATCTTGACCGCAGCAATGGAAATATCTTCAGCTACAGAACGATTACAATTTATTCTTTTTTCTTCCCTATAGCAAGTTTTTCTGCTGCCTCCTTTAATCTGTAGCTTTTTCCTTCAAATTTGAGCAAATGGCCTCGGTGGAGCAACCTGTCAA
>CAYOWC010000444.1:0-2880 GCA_964407525.1 uncultured Desulfobacteraceae bacterium
CCATGAATATAGGAATTCTCAGCGTAAGAGACCATACTTATCACCCGAACAGGAGACTGATCGAAACGGGTTCCCGTCTGGGTCACAAGGTTTTTCTGATCCATACCAGGGATTGCCTGTCAGAGACCGGCGCCTGTGGGATGAACTTGAAAATCCTCCATGACCCGGATTCCCGTCCGGATGTGATTCTTCCCAGGATCGGTGCAACCATCAACGATTACGCCATGGCAATCGTACGCCATTTCGAACTCTCCGGCACCCCGGTGGTAAACGGTTTTGCTTCTATCCTGTCCACGCGGAATAAATTTTTATGTCTTCAAACGCTGTCTTTGCACAATTTGCCTGTTCCTGAAACCTATCTTGTGATAAACATCAATAGTTTTCAAGCGGCGGTAGAAAATCTGGGGGGGTATCCTGTTGTTGTGAAATCGTTGCAAAGCAGGCAGGGGGCCGGTGTTGCTCTGGTCCAGTCTTCCCACATGGCGGAATTTGTGTTGAATAATCTTCAGGATATGTCCCAGGGGTTGCTTGTTCAGGAATATATCCCTACCACGTCAAGGAAAGATATCAGGGTTTTCGTCATTGGTGACAAGGTCGTTTCCGCAATGGAATTGAGCCCAAAGGCCAATGATTTTCGGTCCAATATCCATCTTACGGGTCATGGAAAGCCTTTTGATCCGGATCTGGAGCTGTCCAGACTGGCGGTCCGATCGTCCAAGGCCCTGGGCCTTGATATTTCCGGTGTGGACATCATTGTAGATGAGAGGGGGGGCGCAAAAGTGATTGAAGTGAATTATTCTCCCGGGTTCAGGGGGATTGAGGCAGCGACCGGTATGGATATCGCAGCTCAGATCATTGGGTATGTAACCGATCTCTCCGTGGAGGGGATATGCACATAGCCTTTTTAATGGACAGACTGGATTCCATTGAACCCGAAAATGAGACCACCAGCCATCTCATGTATGAATGCAATCAGAGGGGGCATACGGTCTATTTCCTTGAACCCCATGATATCTACATCCGCGACAACAAGGTGGTTGCCAGGATGCGCAACATTACTGTCCCTCCCGATCTGTCTATGAAAAAATACTGGCGGATGCTGATTAACTGCCTCAAAAAGGACGGGCTTATTTTTGAAACCATTACGGACATCGATGTTCTTTTCCTCCGAAAGAACCCCCCCCTGGTCTACCAGACCATGGAATTTCTCACCTCGGTCAGCGATAAGGTATTCATGATCAACAGTGCCACCGGACAGATTTTAGCCAACAGCAAACTGTATATCCTCAATTTCCCAGAGATTATTCCCCAGACCCACGTGTCGCGGGATCCAGCCCGTCTCAGGAAAATTATCAACGATTTTGGCGGTGCCATGGTTGTAAAACCTCTCCAGAGATTCGGAGGAGAAGGGGTCATCAAGGTGAGCATCCTGGACAGGGAGAACCTCAACTCTTTGATCAATTACTATGTAAGGGCGTACCGTTCCTATCCCGAGAGGGAACCGATTATGGTCCAGGAATATCTCGATGCAGCACAGATAGAGGGTGATGTAAGAATCCTGATGCTCAATGGTGAAATCATCGGCGCCATGAGAAGAAAGCCCCGTGAAGGGGATTTTAGAACGAATATCCATGCGGGGGGCAGGGCTTTTAAACACGAGGTGACGGATCAGGAGCGCGAAATATGCCTCACCATCAAGGATCGACTTTTAAAAGAGGGCCTTTTTTTTGTGGGCATTGACGTCATAGGTGGAAAAATGGTAGAGATTAACTGTCTGAGCCCTGGGGGAATTCCACGCATAAATAAATTGAATGGTGTTCAGTTGGAGAAAAAGGTCATAGATTTTGTTGAACGGAAGGTCGTTTTAAGAAAGGAAGGGAAAAGTCATGCGCCAAAATAGGTTCGCTGTAAAGAGTTTCGCCTGTCGTGCGGTTTTGCTTTTTGTGTTTGTCATGGTACTGGGTTCCGGTATTCATTTGACGACTTCCACCGCCTCTGCAGGAAAGTTGCTGAAAATCGGGATGCTGGAAGAACCGAAGAGCCTGAATATCTGGCGCGCCAGCGACAGGTGGTCCAGCAAAGTGTTGGGCCTGATTTATCAATCCCTTTATATACGAGATCCTAAAACCCTTGAGCTTGTTCCGTGGCTGGCGGAGAGTGATCCTGTGTTTGACGCGGCAACCCTTTCCTATACGGTAAAGCTGAGGCCGGCAAAATGGTCGGACGGCACTGAATTTACCTCTGAGGATGTGGCCTTTACAGGTGATTTCATCAAAGAATTCAAGGTGCCCAGGTTTTATTCAAAATGGAAGTTTGTGAAGAAAATTGAAACACCGGACAAACATACCGTGAGGTTTTATCTGGAAAAACCGGAAGCGATTTTTGTTTCGAGATCATTGGCAACACCCATCGTCCAGAAAAAGGAATGGATGGAAGTTATTCAAGAAGCCAGAACGAAGGAGAAACCTCTGTCCTGGCTCATGAACCACCGAATAAAAGCCCCCGTGGGGACCGGCCCTTTTTTTCTGAAGGAGTGGCGTATGGGTGCCTATCTTTTTCTGCAGAAAAACGAGCACTTTTTTGGTTCCGGAAAGGAAATAAACGGGTATCTCCTGGGGCCCTATATCAATGGGATGATCCTCAAGGTCTATGGAACCTCCGATGCGGCTATTCTTGCCATCAAAAAGGGAAGTATCGACATGTTCTGGTGGGGTGTTCAACCGGGATATATCGACGATTTGAAACAGAACAGCAACATAGATCTGTTCACCAATGAGAAAAGTGCCCTTTATTATATGGGATTTAACGTGAGAAAAGCCCCTTTTAACGATCCCAACCTGAGACGCGCTTTTGCGACCCTGGTGGATGAGGACTTCATTA
>CAYOWC010000445.1:0-2824 GCA_964407525.1 uncultured Desulfobacteraceae bacterium
ATTCAATATTCAATTTGCTTCCAGCTTTCGCAGCACTGGGACCGAGGGGCCTCCCAATCCGGTATTAAGCCGGATCAATGTCTGTTCCCCCACAACCCCGTCCGGTTCAATACCGTAGAGACGCTGAAAATCGATGACTCTTTTCTTGAGCGGATCGTCGAAGATGGGGCTGAGATCGCCTCTTTCCGCCGGAAGAACTGCCCCTTCCGTCCTGTTCAACTGCTCTCTCAACCAGATAACATCAGGACCGGAATCTCCTTTTTTCAGAAGCATGGAACCCATGGGCGGCGTTTCCCACAAAAAAATGAAATCACCAAACCAGTATTGATCAATCAGGGCCCTTTTCATCAGGATTTTCTCTCCATTGAAATCCAATAGGACATCGTCGCCCTGTATCCCAACAACCGCCACATACTGTTTGGGCGAATTATCGCGAATCAGTTCCAGGACCACAGGCCTGTTTATGTGCATGATGTTTGTCCAGTTTCCCCGTTCGATATAACATCGCAACCCTGCTTCTGCAGCCAGTTCGCAGGGTGCTTTTCCCGATTTATCGGGAAACGTCTTACCCCAAGTCTGAAACACTGAGAAAATGGCACTTTTCAGATCAGTATTACCCTGCCCGGATTTCAATAATTCTTTTGGCTGTACGAACTTTCCTTCAGAACCGGCCGGTAGGACTGCCTCATTTTCGGCTTCTTTTCCAGGCATGGCGACATCGCCGCCCTCCTCTCCAGCACGAGGCCCGGGAACCCTATCTGTCAGCGTTTCTTCAGAAACGGAACCAGCAGGAGTTTTCGTTCCATCTCGAATCTCCATAACTACCACCTGATTCTCCAGAAGAAAATTTGGAAGAAAGGTTTTCCATCCCGCCGCCAGGGCCACAACAAGAATGAGAAGTGCCGTCAGAACACCGGTCGTCTTGCTGAAATAGGAGCGGGATCCACCCATGACTTCAGAAGCCGCCCTGACGACAATTCGCCTGTCCACCGAGTCTTTATGGGCCGCATAGGCAGCCAGGAGAGAACGGTCGCAGATGGTATTGATGAGCCTTGGAACTCCTCCTGAGAGGCGGTGTATCCGCGTGATGACTCTTTTTTTCATGATGGGGCGATTACATCCTGCGATCGCGAGACGATGCTGAATATAGGCAGCCGTTTCATCGCGAAGCAGGGGGGTAAGATGATAACGGGCCGTAATTCGCTGTCCCAACTGTCGGAGTTCGGGTCGAGCCATTATGGCTTGCAGTTCCGGCTGGCCGATGAGCAGGATTTGAAGCAGTTTCTGACGAGTGGTTTCCAGGTTTGTCAACAGGCGGACCTGTTCCAGCACATCCATGCTCAAATTCTGGGCCTCATCAATAATGAGAACCGTCCGCCTGCCCATCGAATGGATCTCCATCAAGCGGGCATTCAATTTGTCGATCAAAACTTTCAGGCTGGTGGTTTCCGGCTCATAGGACACGTGCAGTTCATCGCACACCGAGGCTACCAGCTCCAATGCGGTCTGCTTCGGATTCAGGACCAGTGCAATTTCAACGCCTTCCGGGACTTGCTCAAGCAGGCTTCGACAAAGGGTGGTTTTCCCTGTCCCCACCTCCCCCGTCAAAAGCAGGAACCCTCCCCTGTCGCTCATGCCGTAGAGGAGATGAGCCAGAGCTTCCCTGTGCCTTCGGCTCATAAAAAGAAACCGGGGATCAGGAGTCAAAGAAAACGGATGTTCCGTAAGGCCAAAATAGGATGTGTACATGTCGTAATCTATTTAAGATTGACTCTGCTCTGCAATTTATATATGAATGGACTCTTTTCGAAATAAACCAAATTAATCTGAAACAATAACCGAAACGAAGAGTTATTTCAATGGAAACTGTAAGCACCCAATTAATTGACGATCTTGGCAGGCGTTTGAACTATTTGCGCATATCCATAACGGATCGATGCAACTTCAATTGTATTTACTGCATGCCTAAGGAAAGGCTTGAGAAGCTACAACACGAAGATATTCTGACCTATGAAGAAATTTTCCGACTCGTATCCATATCCGCAAGTCTTGGCGTTGATAAAATTCGACTTACCGGCGGGGAACCCATGGTACGAAGCGGTTTTTGCGATTTTCTCTCCAGTCTCACATCCATTTCCGGACTCAAGGATATTTCCTTGACTACCAACGGCTTTTTTCTCAAGAATAAAATTCAAAAGATAAAAGATGCAGGCATCAAGAGAATAAATATCAGCCTGGACACCTTGAACAGAAAAAAGTTCAAAACCATCACCGGGCATGACAGTTTTGACAAGGTATGGGAGGGAATTGAACTTGCATCAAGATTAGGGTTTGCCCCCATAAAGATCAATATGGTGGTTATGAAGGGGATGAATGACGATGAAGTAGCAGATATGGCCGGATTGTCCTTACGTTTTCCTTTCCATATTAGATTCATTGAATACATGCCCATCGGCCTTACAAATCATGCGGTGCCTTTCGGCCATATCTCCAATGCAGACGTCAAGAAATCCCTGGAAAAGCTCGGGAATCTGGTCCAGGTGCCGAGGGCTCATATGGATGGGCCAACAGTGAGGTATAAATTTGAGGGTGCACCTGGAGAGATCGGGTTTATCAGCCCGTTGACAAATCATTTCTGCCATACCTGCAACCGACTGCGACTCACGGCGAACGGGAAACTGCGCCCCTGTCTCTTATCCGATAAAGAGATGGACATCAAAGGTCCCATGCGGGAAGGCGCGTCCGATGAGGAACTCATCCGTATTTTCCTGGAAACAGCCCATAAGAAACCCCGCGGCCACGAGGTTTCATCTGAAGAAACCGT
>CAYOWC010000446.1:0-2814 GCA_964407525.1 uncultured Desulfobacteraceae bacterium
TCTCGACAAGCAGTCCGCTGGGCACGGAAGCCATATGATCTTTCTCGAATTCAAATTTGCCGTCATCTTCTGATTGGGTGGTTCCGATGGTTTCTCCAGTGGCAGCATTTTTCACATAAACATTCTTTTTCTTTCCGGCACCGTACCCCTTTAATTTGAGCGCCCCATCCCCTGCTTTCCACTCACCCCGGCTTACCTGGAGAGAAGTTTCTGCCGAAGCCTGGGGGATGAAACCGATCCATACGGCCAAAACAAATATAGCCATACAAAACATGATCCCGGTCCGGTGTGGTTGCCGGCAAATTGATTTTCTCATAGATAATCTCCCTCTCCGATAAGATAGTTAGTGGCCGGCGGTTCCCGAAAAAAAATCGCCTTATGGAATGGGCGCCAAAAGGCGGTCAAAGTTGAATTTGCCCGTGGCAACCCGGCGATCATAGCCCAATGGCTTTAGATCCGTAGTTTTGCGTCGCTGCTTTTCAGCAGCTTTGCCTTTTTCGTCTTACAGTCGTCTTCTCAATAAGCAATACTCGTGCCGTAGTCCCTGATAAAAGCATAATATTTGTTAAAACAATAGGTTGATTGAGAAGATCGATCGTTCGGTCGCTGAGTTTCGTTGACAACGGAAATCGGAATGATTAATCATTTGATAATAGAAGTGATAAAGGTGCTTAATCAACTTATGGGCTATAAAATATTATGAGCGTGATGAAAAGGAGAGCCGCTATGGATAAAGAAACCGTTAGTCGATATTTCAGGGAAATTTTCAACGAGATCCCTGACGGCCTGATGGTGGTGGATCCCCAAGGGACTATCCTTCTCGTCAACCAGGCTATGGAACACCTGACGGGTTACGGTGCTGCAGAAATGGTAGGGGGGCCGTGCACTATCTTAAACTGCGATGTGTGCGAAATTTATCAGGCCGAAGCTAAAGGACAGTGGTGTCAACTCTACGAGGTCAAAAAGGTGAACAATAAACGCTGCCTTTTTATGAAGAAGAGCGGAATCTATCGTTCCGTGAAAAAAAATGCCTCAGTCCTGGAGGATTCGAAAGGCCGTATCCTCGGAGCTCTGGAAATATACCAGGACATATCGGAACTGGAAAAGAAAGATCGCAAAATCCAGGAGCTTTCGCAGAAAGTGAACGATGAGGTTGGATTTTGCGAAATGGTGGGAGAAAGCGCCGTAATGAAATGGGTTTTTCAAATTGTTGAGAAGGTAGCCCAAAGTGACGCGCCGGTGCTGGTCACAGGAGAGAGTGGAACCGGGAAGGAACTGGTTGCCCAGGCCATCCACCGGATGGGCACAAGAAGCGAGGGTCCCCTGGTTCAATTCAACTGCGCGGCACTTACCCCTTCCCTTCTCGAGAGTGAACTTTTTGGCCATGTGAAAGGAGCGTTTACGGGAGCGTACCGCCACCGAAAAGGACGTTTTGAGGCAGCCCATGGTGGAGACATCTTCCTGGACGAAATCGGAGACCTCCCTTTGTCCCTCCAAGCCAAACTCCTTCGGGTGCTGGAAATGAAACAAATCGAGCGCGTGGGAGACCACAAGTCCATCAATGTGGATGTCCGAATCATCACGGCGACAAACCGAAACCTTCCTGACCTCATCCAACAGGGAAAATTCCGGGAGGACCTCTATTTTCGAATCAATGTGGTGCCTGTACAACTTCCCCCTTTAAGAGAGAGAGTCGGGGATATTCCATTGCTGGTGGCTGCCTTCACACGGCGCTTGCGACAGAGAAGTCTGAAGGAAATATTGGGGATCGACCCGGAAGTAATGGACCTCTTCGTCCGATACCGCTGGCCTGGAAATGTCCGGGAACTTAAAAGCATTTTGGAGTACGCATTCGTGATTGCAGAATCAGGCATGATCCGTCTGGACCATCTGCCGAAAGATTTCAACTGTGTTCGGGAGGATAGATCCCAAAGAGAAGCCGCTTGGACAAGCCCTATAGATCCCTTGGAACTGAAAGAAAAGACAGCACTCTTGGAGGCTCTTCGCCAGTGCCAAGGCAATAAGACAAAAGCGGCAAAGCTTCTGAAGGTACACAGGATGACAGTCTGGAACCGGATGCGAAAACACGGAATCCATCTCAAACAAAACCTGACTACCAAAGAATCCCCCTGATTTTTCCGCTGAAACCGGGACAGCGATTCTGGGCTTTTTCACCTCGCACGTCCATTTTTTTATCTGGCAGGAGATCCATAAGTTGAAGAAAGAAATAAAGAGTCAACCTTATGCAGTGCACTCCCGATTTATTTTGTTGGGGATTGCTTTTGGTGTAGTTTTCTGGATGTTAGAGGCGGCTGTGCATGTCCTTGTGTTCCATGATGTGGGGTTTTTCGAACAGGTTTTCAGTCCGGAACCCCATGAAGTCTGGATGCGCTTAACGATTGTGGCCATGTTTATCGGTTTTGGGATCTATTCCCAATGGATTGTTACTGCACGCTGGCGAGCCGAAAGGGCTGCCATACGGGCCAATACGGAGCTCGCGCAGATTTTTGATACAGCAGCCGATGCCATGCGAGTGGTTGATAAGGACTTTAATATGCTTCGCGTAAATGAGACCTTTGCGGCGCTTTCGAGCATGGCAAAGGGAGAAGCAATCGGTAAGAAATGCTATGAGGTGTTTTGGGGCCCTTTATGCCATACCAAGGACTGCCCATTGACCAGAATCCTTGGTAATGTGGATTGCGTGGAATGTGATTCGGAAAAGGTGCGAAAAGATGGCACGAAAATCCCCTGTATTGTTACCGCTACACCCTTCAGGGGGCCTGATGGAGACCTGATAGGTATTGTTGAAGATTT
>CAYOWC010000447.1:0-2786 GCA_964407525.1 uncultured Desulfobacteraceae bacterium
GCATCCAGATTCTTGACTTTTCCTTCGCCAATGAGCTCATTAAAGGCTTTTTGGAAATCGCTGATAAACCAACCTGTCTCTTCAAGCATATCAGCCAGTTGGTCATTTCCGAATCGTTTAGGATCGAATGTCAATTTTTCCAGCCAATAATCCTTAACCGCAGCCAAATCCATACGCGCACAAAAGATGCCGGCTTCAGCGGGGAACAACTCCCTCTGGCCAGTTCTGGAAATACGATGATCCTGCTTTGTCTGGGCTCTGACGTATTTCTGAACCAGATCCAGTTTCTCAGACTCTTCCATGAAAACCGTGATCCCAAGCGGGTGCCGAGTTAAATAGACAAGATGATACTTCGTGCGATCTTTGATCGGATCGAGGGTCTTAACGAAAGCGGAACGGGTTCTGTTGTGAACGCCTTGCCCATGTGCGTTTATTAGCTGACTGCGATAAAGCTCGATTAGACAGGTTTCCCTCTCTTTCGAAGATAATCCGAATGTGTCCGGAATTTGCCCAAATATCTCCATCATATGTCTTTCAAAAAGAGGCTGATTATGAGCGCGCAGAATGAATTCAAACATAAAATTGATAAGATATTCAGAATGTTTTCGCATTAAGAGAGGATGCAATGTTTCTATTTCAACAACTTCCTTCCAGCCCGTCGGGTCAATAAAGAAAAAGGTGAAATCTTCATTGCCGCACCATTTCAAAATATTGGATCTGAGCGGATAGAAATCTCCACACATAGAGTTTGCGCTGACACCTTCAGTTGACTGCGTCTTAAGAAATGAATCGAGCTTTTCATACGATCCCGGGTCCTTCTCGATAAAAAGGGCCTTGAATCGTACGTTTTTGCCCATTTTTTCTAGTTTCTCCCGGCAAGCCTTCATCAGGCGTAACGAAATGGCTATGGAAGTATCACTCAGATTATTGCTTTCCGTGTTCCACGGTCCTGCAAAGCAGTCAATGTATCTAATTTGGTGTTCATGCTGGCCGATTATCATAAAGAGACGTTCAAGATATGTTTCAAGCAGCCTGTGTTTGATGAACGCTTGTTCTTTCCCTTTGTATTGGTTTGGAATTTTCATTCTCATAAGCCCCGAATTGAATTATTCCTACTCCAGCTTACTCCCCACCCAAATCTCAAAGTTATACGCCAGCGTCCGAGGATACCCGAACAATCGCCTCCAGCTTTTCCCTGACTTCCGGATCAATCTGTTCCCTTGTGATAAATCTCGCCAATTCGTAAAAGCTCTTTTTATTCACCACATTATAAAGCCCCAGCCAGTTGAAATAATCTTTGAAAAGGGGTGTCAGAAAATCAGTGACTTTTGTATCATTACCTCAAGGGTTTCCTTATCAAATTTCATTATAGCTACAAAGCAACAGGAAAGGGTTCATGGCGAGTTTTCGTTTTAATGGCCGGAACAGTTCCGCCGGATGCTATGACATCGCCAGCATCACCTCATCAATAATCCCCTCAATATGGGGTTTGCCGGCAACAATAACGCTGTCAGGCAGATGCTTGTGATGGGGATAACTCGATAACCCGGGAAAGTGGGGAGTGTTGTCATAGCGAAAAATCAATTGATTGTGCTTATCCTGACAGTGATAACGGTAATCGAGGGAAACAATCACACCGTTTCGGACCACCACGGCCTCGTTGATTTCCAACAAGTGTCCTTTTTCAAACCGTATCCGAATCCGCAAATTGGCCCTTTCAGGCGTTATGATTTCTTCAGTGTACTGTTCAACATAAGCATGGCTGCATTTGAGAATCGCCTGCTCTACCTGTTTAAAGTAGTTTGCAAGAACTTTATGCTGCATTTTCGAGTTTTCTTTCTAACTCATAACGAAGTTCCAGGTAATGGCGATAATCATTGGCCCACTCCACAAACACTGCATCATCGGACTGTCGTCCTCGACAGTATTGATCAAAGAATTGCTCAGAATCCATCTTCTCCCTGCTTTCGTATCCACTAAGCCGCTTGGCCACGGCAATCAAGGCGTCCAGGGACGTTGAGTATGTCACTGTTTGTTTTCGCATTCATGTCTCCTTTGTTTTTCTCGTTACACACTCCAGAACATTTGCGAACCCATAGCTCTGCATAGGAAAATATCGGGAATTAGTTTATCACGGCCCAGATCAAAAAGCGAGGTTGTTATTTTGGATTTATTGACGTTATACCCCTCAATCTTCACGGATCAACCGCAGCAGTTCCTCGGCCGAAACCCTGCCGGCCATGTCGCTGCCGTCCAGCAGGCTGTCCGCCAGGTCCCGTTTTTTCCGGTGGAGTGCAATGATCTTCTCTTCAATGGTTCCCCTCGTTACCAGCCTGTAGACCGTGACCGGGTGCTGTTGGCCGATTCTGTGGGCCTGGTCGGAGGCCTGGTCTTTTACTGCCGGATTCCACCAGGGATCCATATGGATTACATACGAGGCGGCTGTGAGATTGAGGCCTAAGCCTCCCGCCTTGAGGCTGATCAAAAACAGATCGCCTTCCCCTTTTTGAAAACGCTCTACCTGTTTCTGCCGGGCTTTGGCCGGGGTAGAGCCGTCTAAGTATCGGTAATCGATGCTTTTCGCATCCAGGTACTCCCGCAATATTTTCAGATGCCCCACAAACTGGCTGAAGACAAGGGCCTTGTGGCGATTTTCCAGGAGTTCGGAAATCACCTCGCCGAACAATGCCAGTTTGGCCCCGGAAAGGGGGCTCTCGGGCAGAATCAATCGGGGATGGCACCTGAATTTTTCATCCAACAGGTTTCGTTGCTTAAGCCTGTTCATA
>CAYOWC010000448.1:0-2755 GCA_964407525.1 uncultured Desulfobacteraceae bacterium
ATGGGAAAAACCAGGAGCTGAAAACAGATGGAACCGAATCTTACCTTGAATTGAGGCCCTGGCTACTGAAAAACTGCTCATTTCTGGATCATCCCGCTATTTTTGACTGCATTTCAGAGGCTTCCGTTCAAGACCAACCGCTTGCCGCAAGCGAGGTTGACCACTTGCTGAAACAGGAGATCATGTTTTCATGGATCATTGATTATGAAAAACTTGAGCCGTTCATGGTGGAAATGGCAAACATGAATGACAGCCCTATCATACTTACAGCGATTCAAAAAGCTAACCGGGTCACGGAAATCAGAGAAAAATGCGGCAGGACGGCTTTTCCTCCAGAAAAAGCAGGTCTGGTGAAACAGAATCTTGAAGAAATGGCCTACTTCTTTTTTAAACAGGATGATGAGAAAAACGCAATTACCTGTTTAAAAGCAGCTGGCAACTTCACTGATCGGGATTCGTTGCTTACTGAAAGCCTGTTCATTAAAAGACTCGTTGAAAAAAGTATAGCTATTTACCATTCTACGGTCGAAGAAGGTTTTGCCGAAGAAGAATCGGAGGAAGAAACAGGATCCCCGCAAATTTGGAACCCGTAGTTTTTTTCGGAGAAGAATCATGCCTGAAACAATTTCCGTAAAGACCAACAAGAGAAACGAGATGGTGGATATTACCTTCTCCGTCCAGCAGCAGCTGGAAAATACCGGACTGGCTGATGGAATATGTACGGTTTTTGTTCCCCATACCACCGCCGGGGTAACCATCAATGAGGGCGCAGACCCGGACGTCTGTATCGATATTATCAGGAAGCTTAATGAATTGGCACCGCCGGACGATGGATATCACCACAGGGAGGGAAATTCCGACAGTCACATAAAAGCATCTCTCGTGGGTAGTTCAGTCTCCGTAATCATAGAAAAGGGCCGTCTCGTTCTCGGAACCTGGCAGAAGATTTTCTTCTGCGAATTTGACGGACCAAGGTCTAGAAAAGTCTATCTAAAGTTCATATGAGCGTAGCCTCTGGGTATCCTGCCATGTTCTTCTTTATTGCCGGAGTTCAGCCCCGAACCGTAATTGTTGATGAACACCCTAACCTGTGCCCTTCCTGCGGGCTCTATCAAGCACGTCTTAAAAGAGTAGATCACTACGTTTCTGTTTTTTTTCTTCCTGTCATCAGAATAAAAAAAGGAGAGCCCTTCCTTGAATGTAAGGCATGCGGGCAAACAGCAGAAGATTCAGATCAAAAATGGAGACTGCCGACCCACAGCCGACAGAACCAATGCCGATACTGTGGAAAACAATTGGAACGGAGTTTTCCTTTCTGCCCGTTTTGTGGAAAAAAACAAAAATAAAGAGGAGAATGCTGTCTCTCTGTTGATTTCCTTGACCCCTTCCTGCATCTTTTCTATAATCTTAAGCGTTTTGAAGTTATCAAAAAAAGGATGCTTGGAAAAGGCATAATTATTAATGGGAATAGAAAGGAGTCGTACAATGAGAAAAAAAGCTACTGTCATAGGCGCCGGAAATGTTGGTGCTACCGTTGCAATGCGTCTTGCCGAGAAAGAACTGGCCGATGTAGTTCTAATTGATATTCTTGAGGGCGTTCCTGCGGGAAAGGCTCTCGACCTGATGGAAGCAGCACCTATTGAAAAACATGACGCTAAGATAACCGGAGTATCAGGAGATTACTCGGAGGCGAAAGACTCCGACATCGTGATCATTACCGCAGGCATTCCAAGGAAACCGGGAATGAGTCGAGACGATCTTCTTGCTACCAACAAGGGCATTATGAGCGCAGTAACAAAGGGCGTGACTGCCGTTGCTCCAGATGCAACGCTGATTATCGTCAGTAACCCCCTCGATGCCATGTGTCATGTGGCGCATGAAGCCAGTGGGTTCCCGAGAAACAGGGTGATTGGTATGGCTGGGGTTCTTGATTCAGCCCGATTCCGGGCTTTTATTGCCATGGAACTCAATGTGTCTGTTGAAAACACCCATGCCTTTGTGTTGGGAGGACACGGGGACACGATGGTTCCCCTTCCCAGGTACTCAACGGTAGCAGGTATCCCCATTACGGAGTTGCTGTCGCAGGACAGAATTGATGCACTCGTTGAAAGGACAAGGACTGGTGGTGCGGAAATCGTTGGCCTTCTGAAGACAGGCAGTGCCTATTATGCTCCAGCATCCGCGGCCGTTGAAATGGCCGAAGCAATTCTAAAAGATAAGAAGAAAATCCTCCCGTGCGCAGCCTGCCTGGACGGAGAATACGGGATCAACGGTCTGTTCATAGGTGTCCCTGTGAAATTAGGGGCCGGCGGTGTGGAAGAAATCATTGAGATTAAGCTGACAGATGCAGAACAAGAGGCGTTAAATCATTCCGCCGAGGCAGTCAGGACTCTGGTGGATGACATGGCGAAACTAGGCTGATATTGGATGCAACAACCCTTCTGGTCCTCCTCGAAGAACTCGCAAGCGGCCTCGAAATAGAGGTCCGCTACGAGTCCATGGACAGCGAGGCAGCCTTCTCGTCGGGGGGGTTGTGCAGAATCAGGGAGAAGGTCGTTATCATTATTAACCAGAAAGCAGCCCTTCAAGACAAAATAAAAATCCTGGGCCGGGCCCTGAATCGTATGGATCTGGGCCCGGTCTATATGAAACCCGCACTGAGAGAGTTCCTGGAAAAGATGCAATCGTGATGGGTTTAGTACCAATACCCGTGAATGAATGAGATTCATACCGCTTTCCGGTGAAGAATTTCGAG
>CAYOWC010000449.1:0-2695 GCA_964407525.1 uncultured Desulfobacteraceae bacterium
TGAGCATGGTCTATTCGACAACTGACAAAAATATCACGTTAATCCACGATGAGCCCAAATCATGAACGATTTTGGAGCCACCTTGAAAGGGCTGGACTGTGAGCGTAAAAACTTTTTTTTCTCTCATCAAGATCGAACATACCTTGTTCGCACTGCCCCTGGCATTGACCGGAGCCGTCTTAGGCGCCAGGGGAATGCCTGACCTTTGGACTCTGGTCCTCATGGCAGTGGCATTTACAGCGGCTCGCGCGGCCGCCATGGCGTTTAACCGCCTCGTAGACCGACGTCTGGATGCACAGAATCCAAGGACAGCGGAGAGGGAAATCCCGGCAGGGATCGTATCCATATCATCCGTTTGGCTTTTCACCGGAATCGCAATTGCCCTCTTTCTCTTTGTCCCCTGGGCCATTAACCCTCTCTGCGGAAAACTGGCCCCGATTGCTCTCGTGGTGCTCCTGGGATACTCTTATACGAAACGCTTTACATCACTGTGTCACTACCTTTTGGGTCTGGCCCTGGGCATGGCCCCTGTGGCAGGCTGGATAGCCGTCACCGGAACATGGGACTGGCCGCCGGTGGTTTTAGGGTTGGGAGTCATTTTCTGGACAGCCGGTTTTGATATACTCTACGCCTGCCAGGATGTGGAGTTTGACAAGGAAAAAGGGCTCCATTCCATTCCCGCAAAACTGGGAACCAAAAGGGCAATGAAGCTCGCGGCCTTCAGCCACCTGTTCGCTTTCACCCTTTTTGTCTTTGCAGGCTTCCTGGCATCCCTCGGATTCGCCTTCTACCTCCTTTCTCTGATCACCGGAGGCCTCCTTTTCTACGAACACAGGCTTGTCACTCCGGACAACCTTTCCAGACTGGATATGGCCTTTTTCAAAGTCAACAGCCTCGTCTCAGCCAGTCTTTTTCTGGCTGTGATTGCAGGGCTCATATGAAACTACATTTAGAAACTGGAAATTTGAAACTTGAAACTGGGTGCCTCAAACACTGACACCCGACACCTTATTTTGGAAGTTTTCTTCTCGATCAGCCTGACCATTTTTCCCGGTCAGAGGCTACGCTCGTGTGAAAATTTCTTCCTCGATCTGCTCCCGCTTTTGAGCGGGAAGGCGGCGTTCGTCTGAAACTTTTCCTCTTGAATAAAACAACACGTTGTTTTATTGTTTGCGAAAGAAATAAACGCGTTGTTTTTTCAATGAGGAGTGTAGGGATCATGCTAAGATTTGCTTCAAAAGCTCTGGATGCATGGCTGACAAGCCATAATCGAAAACCAATGGTCCTCAGGGGCGCCAGGCAAGTGGGGAAAACCTGGCTGATCCGTGATTTGGCAAAACGCCAACATCTTGACCTGGTAGAATTAAATTTTGAAAGGTCCCCGACCCTGGCGGACCTCTTTTCCAGCAACAACCCCGAGGTAATTCTCCGAAACATTGAGGCGGAATTGAACATTACCATCAACATTTCATCATCGTTACTCTTCTTAGACGAAATTCAGGCCGCCCCCCAACTATTTTCAAAGCTGAGGTGGTTTAAAGAAGATATGCAGGACTTTCCCGTCATTGCAGCCGGATCACTTCTTGAATTCTCACTAAACAAATACCAGTACAGTATGCCTGTAGGACGCATCTCTTATTTTTATCTCGAACCCATGTCGTTTTTTGAGTTCATTTTGGCATCAGGGTATGATGCACTTTACCAAAGACTGCTGGACTTTGATCTGAAAGATCACATTCCTGAATCTCTGCATCAAAAGAGTCTTAACCTGGTACACGATTTTTGTATCATTGGTGGAATGCCGGAAGTTGTTCTGGAATGGGTAACAGATAAAAACGTAAAATTGTGTATAAAGCTGCAGCAAGATCTTTTGGAGACCTATCGAGATGATTTCCACAAATACGGGGGAGAAACAGATGCGATGCTCCTTTCAAAAATCATGATGTCCGTCTCTGAACAGCTCGGAGGCAAGTTCATTTACAGTCGGGTGGACCCAAAAAGGAATACGGCACAGATCAAAAATGCCCTGACTCTGTTATCACGGGCGAAAGTTTGCACAAAGGTATTGCACACATCAGGGAACGGAATTCCGTTGGGAGCGGAATCAAACGAAAAGTTTTTCAAGTGTTTCATGCTGGATACCGGCCTGGTTTCTATCCAGATGGGTCTGGCTTCAGGAAAACCGTCAGAAGTGAGAAGTATGATCTTCCGAAACAAAGGTGGGCTGGCAGAGCAATTTGTGGGACAGCAGCTCAGAGCAGCGCAGACTCCCGAAACAGACCCGAAGCTCTTTTACTGGCAAAGGATTGGGGGAAGAATGGGGGAACTGGACTACATCATCCAACATGGAAATCAGGTGGTCCCAGTAGAAGTAAAATCAGGAAAATCAGGAAGCATGAAATCTCTGCATTATTTCGCTGCCGAAAAAGGTCTCAGTTTTGCGGTAAGGTGCAATACGAATCCACCTGAAGTGAAAGATTTGAAGGTTAAAACGACACAGGGGAATCCAATCTCGTACAAACTTCTTTCTATCCCACTGTATCTGTCTGAACGTATGAACAATCTGATTTATCAAGCCACGAGAGGACAAGCGGGCAGTAACTGATAAGGATCGTGTACGCAATAACTTCCTCAACTATGCATCATAACTTCAGACCATTTTCGCCCGATATGAAATCACAAAAACATTGAAATA
>CAYOWC010000450.1:0-2652 GCA_964407525.1 uncultured Desulfobacteraceae bacterium
CAGGAAAAACCCGTTCGAGGGGCCGCTCTCCACCCATAATGTTAACGGAACCATAGAGGAAGGAAAGCGCCAGGATCTTGAGGGCAGGGTGTTTCAGGATGAAATCTCCGATTGGTCGTGCAAAAGCCAGGATCAACACGAAAGAGACGATAACAGCGGTAATGATGATCCAGATCTTATCGGTCAATCCGATGGCCGTGATGACGGAATCAACGGAAAATACTATATCCAAAAGGACGATTCCAGAGATAACGGGAAAAAAATTTCGAGGGTTGCGCGGTCTCTTTCACGTCATCCCTCAACTCTATGGTGTGATGGATTTCGGTGACGGCTTTCCATAAAAGAAAGAGCCCACCTGCTACGAGAATAAGGTCGCGTACCGTAAAATCCAGATACAGGGGCGTGGTCAGGTTGGACAGGCTGAGCAGGATAAAAAGCATGGGAACCCTTGCAACCAGGGCAAGGCCCAAGCCTATGATTCTGGCTTTTCCTCTCTGGGATGCAGGAAGTCTGCCCACAAAGATGCTGATAACGAGAATATTGTCTACACCTAAAACAAGTTCCAGACCGATGAGTAAGGAAAGTAACGCAAGAGAATCAGCCATTCTTAATTACCTCATGTGAAAAGTTCAGTAGGTAGTAAGTGGTAGGCAGTAGGCAGTCAGGGACCATCGGGATTTCCTCGTTCCCATGCTCCAGCGTGGGAATGCATAGTTTCTTTCTCGATCAGCTCCCGCTTTGAAGCGGGAAGGCAGCGTGTGAAAAACAACCGTGATTTGAAGGAATCGGGCTGTCCCATTCCGCTGGAGATGTGGGAAACTACAGTAGGATTTCGTAGAGGGCCACTTCACCGGCTGCATGATTGGCGCTGAAAAGCAGGGTCCGATGCGGTTCATTCAAAACGGCGATTTGGGCCGGCCCCACATCCCGATCAATGACCACCCTTTCCATCCCACGATTCTTTTTGAGGTTCGGGAATAGAAGAAAGAGCTCCTTTTGCCCCCCGCGATTACCTGCCACGATGGCGGGTTTACCCAAAATCGGGCCTCCCCAGACAACATGGCCAAAGTCCATAGGCATGTCCATCACCGCCTCCCAGCCTCTGGATTTTTGTTTGTAGATGACCAACCCGTCACCGTGGAAAGGTTCGATTGCCACGATCTCCGGAAAACCGTTCCCGTCTATATCCAAGGTGGATATATCGCTGATTTCATGGTCAAGGAGTTGCTCGTGATGCCAATCCGACTGCCATTGGGGTGGCACATCGATTTGAAATAACCCTTCCTGTCCCGATACCAGCACCACGGTTTTTTCATCCAACCGGGTAATATGCATGCCATGATTCTTTGAGATTCCCTGCAGGATCGGTTTTAGAGACCATGGTCCAGACCTTTCCAGGGGGACCGGTCCAGCATAAACGGCTCCCGGACTCGACCAGTCCTCTTGAAAGTCTTTTTCCCTGCACAAGGTTGCTGCCACCAGAAAGCGTTGTCTTTCCCCGGAGACCACATCAAAACGGTGGACAAAGGGCAAGTCTAAAAGACGATCCATTTTCCATGGTTTTTCAATAGAAAGGCCGGCCTCGACGTAAACAATGCCGGCGCTTTCCGATTTAAAGACAGGGAAAAATTCCTGGATGGCAAGAAAGGAGCCTGTTTTTTCTTCGAGAGGAACTATTCCCATGGCCCCTCCGGGTCCATTCCATACTACAGATGCCTTCCATTCAGGAGATTGGAACAGCAGGCAGGGGCCGTGTGCTTCCGTAGCCGCAAGGAAATGCGTCTTACCATCCAGTTTCAGGAGGGAGACGGTATAGACTTCTTCAAGACTGGCGAGGTGGCGCTTGATGATTTTCATCGCTTATTAAAAAGAAAAGCTTTCTCCCGTATTCAACACTTTCACCTCTATTTTGGGAGCTTGCCGGCCTGTGAGTTCCACAAATTCATCGGCTGATTGAGCTATTATGGGGTAGGTTTTGTAGTGGATGGGAATTACTACAGCAGGATTGAGCAAAGCGGCCGCATGGCTTGCCTGGTACGCGTCCATGGTGAAGACCCCGCCAATAGGAAGTAAAGCGACATCCATGGGATACAGTTGGCCCCAAAGGGCCATGTCTCCGAAAATGGAGGTATCGCCGGCATGGTAAACCGTAAAGCCATTTTTCGTTTGCACGATATTGCCAAGGGCGCAAGCAGTGTCGGATGAATGAAAGGCCGGGGTTGCCGTCACCTTAACCCAATCCAGCTCTACCCCGCCGCCCACCATGTAGCCGAAGCCGAAGTTGACGACTTTCTCCGCGTCAAATCCATCGTTAATAAGCCGTTGTACGGTTTGAACCGGACCGCCCAACAAAGCTCCGGTTTTATTGCAGATATCCACGGCTGAAGCGTTATGGTCAGCGTGATCATGGCTGATCAGGACCAGATCGGCTTTTTCAATATATTCAAGATTGGTTTCGCATCCCGGGTTACCATGGTCTTTTGTCCAAGGGTCGAATAATACCACCTTGCCTTCAGCGGTAGTCAATTCTACAAAAGAGTGCCCCATAAAACGAATTTCACCCTTTGCCATAACAGTTCTTGCCTCCTTTCTTATATCTTGCGTTTCGCTCTTTGAAAAATGACATTTTTTATTTTCGGTTTTCGTGAATCT
>CAYOWC010000451.1:0-2623 GCA_964407525.1 uncultured Desulfobacteraceae bacterium
AGGTTTAGATAAAACGAACGATTAGAAAGATACCGACCATGGCAAATCCGAGGGCAAGCTTTGCCGCAGCCCCCAGTGCCAGTCCCAAGGTTGCACCGAAACCCGCCATTCCGGCGGCGCGCACGTCGGGACGAACAGAAAACTCACCCAGAACGGCTCCAATAAACGGTCCCAGAAGGACTCCCGGAATTCCAAAAAAGATTCCCACCACGGCGCCGAGGGCCGCTCCCACAACAGCCCTGCGGGATGCTCCGAAACGCTTTGCTCCAAAAGCCCCCGCCAGGAAGTCCACAGCATAGGTCAAAATAGCCATGACGCCGAGGACCATCAATGTCATCCATCCCACATGGGAGAAGTCTTCGGCCCAGGCCGCCATAAACAACCCCCCGAAGAGGATGGGCGCACCGGGAAGGGCTGGAATGATCAGCCCTGCAATCCCGGCCGCTACCAGCAGGAACGCGATGATCCAGAAAAGAATTTCCATCTAATTGCCCTATTTTACAGGACCCGCATCCAGCACGCGTTCCGGAGTTCCGTCTTTGAACTGTTCAAAATTTTCATGAAAAAGCGCTGTGAGCTTTTTCGCCTGGGCCTCATAGGCTTGCGGGTCAGACCAGGTGTTTCTTGGATCGAGGATCTCTGACGGAACATTCGGCGCTTCCGTCGGCACCTGGAATCCAAAAACCGGATCGGTTTTCATTGCCACCTCATCCAGGGATCCGTTTAAAGCAGCGTTTAAAAGTGCACGGGTGTGGCCGATTTTCATACGCGTACCGGTTCCATACGGCCCCCCGGTCCACCCTGTATTGACAAGCCAGCAATCCACCCCATGTTTTTCAATTTTTTCGGCCAGCAACTGGGCGTATACCGAGGGATGCCGGATCATAAAAGGCGCCCCGAAACAGGCACTGAAGGCAGCCACAGGCTCGGTTATTCCCTTTTCGGTTCCCGCCACTTTTGCCGTATACCCACTGATGAAATGGTACATAGCCTGCTCCGGCGTCAACCTCGCTATGGGAGGCAGAACACCGAAGGCGTCAGCAGTGAGCATGATTACGTTTTTAGGATGTCCGGCCATCCCTGATGGGACGATATTGGGAAGATGCTTCAACGGATAGGACGCCCGCGTATTTTCGGTAAGGCTCGCATCATCAAGATCGATCCGATGGATGGCGGAGTCCATGGGGACGTTTTCGAGAATGGTTCCGAAACGTCTGGTACAATCATAGATTTCGGGCTCCGCTTCCGGAGAAAGATTGATCACCTTGGCGTAACACCCCCCCTCAAAATTGAAAACCCCTTCGTGGGACCAACCGTGTTCATCGTCGCCAATGAGAAGCCGATCGGGGTCCGCTGAAAGAGTTGTTTTCCCGGTACCCGAGAGGCCGAAGAAAACCGCCACATTGTCGGGATCATCTTTGCTCACATTGGCCGAGCAGTGCATGGGAAGCACATCCTTTCCCGGCAGGAGAAAATTAAGGGCTGAAAAGATTGATTTTTTTATCTCTCCTGCATAAGCCGTTCCCCCTATGAGGACCAGTTTCTTGCTGATATTGAGCGCCACGAACGTTCCGCTCCTCGTGAGATCTTCATCGGGGTCCGCGTGAAAATTGGGACATTGAAGCACCGTAAAATCGGGCACAAAACTCTTAATGATTTCCCTTTCCCGAGGCATCTGGATAAACATGTTCCGTGCAAAAAGACTATGCCAGGCAAACTCCGTGATCACACGGACCGGATGTCGGAACGACTCATCGGCGCCGGCATAGCAGTCCTGCACAAAGACGGTTTTGCCTCTGAGGTAAGCAGCCATGCGAGCGTGGAGCGCATCAAATCTTTCTTCCGAAAACTTGGTATTGATCTTTCCCCACCAGACGTCCTCTGTTGATCCCGGCTCATCTACAATATATTTGTCTTTCGCAGCCCGGCCCGTATGCTGACCCATGCAGACCACCAGGGGACCCAAATGAGCAACCCGGCCTTCGTAGCGGCGTATCGCGCACTCATACAGAGCGGGAGTCGAAAGATTGAAGTGCACCTGCCCCAGATCGTGTAAACCTGCATGTTCAAGACCATAATCCGGCGTTAAATCGTGTAATTCCATAATTCTCCTCCTTTTATCTATCGGTCCTTGTCAATTCCAGAGTCACGAGATTGTGGGGATCGGCACATCGCAGTTCAATGGTATCCCCCTTCCACCAGGGCATGCTGCCCCCGAACTGAAATGTGGAGAGACTTGGAAAGATGTCATGATAAAAATACCCGCACAGTCCACCGGCATTATGACAACTGATCTCAAAGGAATCTCCCGTTTTATGACCAGCACTGCATTCGCCTTTTACGCTTACGACGGTAGCCTCAACTTTTTTTCCCATCCCCGGGTCTTCTGCCATTTTCTTCCTCCCTGTTTTTGAGCGGACGCGAACGAAATCTACTCATCGCCAATTTGCGTGATATTCGAGTTTGCCTCAGATAGACGTTACTCAAGTATCAGGTGTCAGGTGTCAGGTGTCAGGACAACGCCTCCATTGTATTTGGAATTTCAAGTATAACAGCGTGTAGTTATACGGGCTTGGTCCTAACATCAATACCCGTGAATGAATTCCATTCATCTTTGTTTGTC
>CAYOWC010000452.1:0-2599 GCA_964407525.1 uncultured Desulfobacteraceae bacterium
GTCATTTGCCCAATGGAGGTCTTTAAAAGTATAAGACATAGTGACTCCTCAAATAGATTGCTACATGGTGTTCTGTTCTTATCGTTTTTCTTTTACATATCTGACCACAGCCCGGTACTGACTTTCCCCGTCGAGACCCGCTTCGGAAAGGACCATATGGGCTTGCCCGCTGCCAAGATAATGCCCCTTCTGAAAAGGGTGCAGGGTCATGCGGCGGCCTCTTCTGGAACAGATCCAACGGTGCATGGTAGGAAGGGTGAAGCCGGTAATCCCCATGGCATCCTGGGCGCGTTCTTCAGGGAAAATGCGTTCCTGATCCTCGGCAGGCAGGAGGTCAAAAAGCTCGGCACTGGCCACATAGTAGACGTTGAGATCGATGCCTTCCTCTTCCAGTAAGGGCAAGGCTTCTTCCAGAAATGCATAGGCCACATCGCTGCCTTGAAGCACTACGGTTCCTTTGCCCTTTCCCCTGGCTGCGCGAAGTAGATAGAGCCCCTGGGAAGCTGCGGTGCTGGGGGCCAGGCCCAGGGCTTTTCTGTCAAGGACCTTCTCCGCGGGTCGGGTTACGAAAGGGGCGATCACTGCCGGGCGGCGGTTCAAGGCGGCCGACAGCAGGGTCCAGATTTCCTGGGGATCCCAAGGGGTGAGCGTGATGACCGTACCCCGTGGGAAATTGTCCTGAAGGAGTTGAAGGGCCTGGGGATCGGCGTGGGTGGGACCGTCCTCCCCGGTCTTGAGCCCGGCATGTGCACAGACCAGAATGAAGGGCCGGTAAGGACCTTCCTTAATAGCCTGCCGGGCCTGGTTTCCAATGGCGTGGAGGCGTGCCGCAATGTGGCCCAGGGGGGCGATGAATGCCCCGTAGGATGACCCTACTCCCATGTGACGCCCGTAGGTGGAAATACCTGCAAGAACGCCGGTCATGGCATCTTCACAGATGCCGCCCACGGAAAGGGTTCTTGCATCCGGATTGGTGGCGGCGTTGTAGAATCCTTCTCCGAACCCCTGGGTTACCGTACTCACGCTGGTGGAGCCGAGGAGATCCGCCGATGCAGCCAGCAAGGCGCCGTTGCCGGCCCTGTTATAGTACTGGAGAGCCCTGCCCAATTCCCCCCGCAGGGTTGTGGTTTTGCCCGGGGTGAGCAGTAGTTCTTCGGGGATGATTTCCCCGGCCCCTGCGGCCCGCTGAAAGACGGCGCTCACGTCGGGAGCGTCTGTTCGAGGTTTTCGGCCCAGTCCGTCGAGACGATCCCGGGCACTCCGAAGTTTCTGCGCCAGGACATTCACAATTTTCTGGTCATGGGTCAAACTATCCCTGAGTATGGTCAAGGCGTTCCAGAGGCATGCCTCCATGATGTCGCTTCTGGCCCCGGCGCCGCAGCGCTGACGGCCCGGCTCACAAACGGGGAGTTGCTTATCTGTTTCCTGGAGAAATGGTTTGAGGGCGGTGAAAAAACCATCGGTGCAGAGGCCGTGACCCCCGCCATGAGAGGTTTTGCCTTCTATCCCGTATTGCCAGCCCTTGACGGTCTGATAGACAATGGCCGTGGGTTGTCCGTTTGCCATCTCCAGAGCCTTGCGTTGGGCCGCGATGATCTGCTGGAAATCCTTGCCGTCGGGGACGAGGATCACATTCCAGTCGTGCAGATAGACCAGTTCTACCGGATCCCATTGGACATACTCTCCCGGGCCATTACCGTCGCGGCAGACATGGTTGGAATCGATGGAGGCTTGGTTCCAATCAATATGCAGGATAATGTTGTCCAAGGAGGCGGTGCCGGCGGTGGCAAGGGCTTCACTGATACGCCCGGGGGTCATGCCCCCTTCGCCTTCCACCACGTGCACCCGGGGAGCCTGGTCCCGGTAATAGTCTTTCGTCCCAAAGGCCAGACCCAGGGATGTGGCCAGGCCTACCCCCGATGCACCGGTGGCGAGGCGCACAAAAGGCGTCGCCGGGGTGGGATGTCCATCCAGGGGTTTGGACTTGAATTTCAGAAAAAGTGGGGTATCGGTGATGGGATTTCGGCGAAAACCCAGGAGATCTTCAAGACGAAGCTGATTGCGGTCTTCAGCGGGTAAGAGCTCGGGCGCCCCAAGGCGCATTACCTCGTTTCGCAAGGCCCAGAGAGAATAGAGCCCCAGAGCCTTATGCCCGGCGGCATAGGATATCATATCCGCGTCTTCCCGTTCGGGATTGCTTACGTCGTAATCCATGGTGTCGAATAGAATACCGGTTACGAATCGTCCCGAAGAGATGGATCCACCCGGATGGCCCGATGTGGGGACGTAGTTGAAGAGCATACTGCACAGGGAACGGTAGAAAAGATCAAAAACCTCGAAGGTTTTCACTTCTTCGGTTGTGAGAGGGTTTCCGGTTTCTTTAAGTGCTTCCTCGATATCCAGATATTGTCCCCGCCTGGGACCAAATGATAAAGGCATATTTTTTTTCCCCATTTCGATTGGAAGGACGGATTAAAAGCCCGAAATCTCCCCGGTTAAGCATCCGAACGTCTGAAAATCAGTACGGCGGCCATCACTACAAATACCATGGTGTCGGCCGCTTGAGACCAATACCGGCCCGTAATTGCAAGGACCATCC
>CAYOWC010000453.1:0-2599 GCA_964407525.1 uncultured Desulfobacteraceae bacterium
CAGACCTCGTCAAATAGTTAAGTGGTCGAGTTGTTGAGTTGGATAATTAACACGTGAAATCAGCACATTGCCCATTTAGATCCATCAGATGTCCAATTTTGGAGTGAAAGAAATAACTTCGAATAATAATAACAATTTAACCACTTACCTACTCAACCTCTTAACGAGGTCTGAACTTTGAGGCCCGTTGCGGGCTTTTTTTATCTCCTACCCCATGGACTCCAGGTAGTCCACCACAAATTGACACAGCCTTTTATCATCATCGATAATCAGAATTTTCATGCTTGACGATTCAGATTTATGATCTCGCCTTTATGTGCCCCTCTTCAACAGTTTAATCCAACGGCATATTTTTTTACCCTTCATTGGTCCGGCGCAATTAGTTTTACAAAAGCTTTACAATTTTATCCGTGATCAACAAAATTTCTTTACATTCATTGTCTATGATAAACACTGACCCTTGGGAAAAAAACTCAATGCAGATCAAATCAAAAAGTTGAAATTGTATGACATGCATCAGAAAAGGAGATCGTATGGATATGAAGAAAAAGGACCGGGATGAAGACATGACGTTGTTGGATGAAATTTTGTTTCCGTTGGGGATTATCGCCGGTTTGCTCGGAATGGGCATTGGACTCCTGGTTTGTTTTCAGGTTTTGTGATCGAGCACGCGCTCTGGTAAGCATGCAAAAAAGACCCTGCCAGGATATTGCCCATGTGCCGGCTTATTCCGGTCGAAAAATGTGTGAGCCCAAAAAGACGTACCTCAATGAAAAATCGTAATAGCTGACGCACTTCATACGATGTACTCATGACGAAAGGCATTGATTTATGAAAATTGGCCCGGGAGCAAAAATGGATTTCACAAAAGGCCTTAAGTTAGACAAAATCATTTTACTTCTATTTATCCTCTCCACAGGCATGTTTCTGACAGCCTGCGAAAAGGAGGATGGAAAAGCACTAAGTTCACAGCGAGACCGTGAGATCCGCATCGATGGAAAGGATTCTGAGTGGCAGGGTGTTCTGCAATATTATGATGAAAACTCGAGAACCGTGGTCAGTTTTCTTCACGATGAAAATTATCTGTTCATGAGACTTGCTTCAAACGATCGCAAAATCCAGAGACAGATTCTGGTCCAGGGTCTTACCGTGTGGTTTGAACAACCCGATAAAGGGGATCGAAAAACAGGTGTTCATTTTCCGGTCGGCCTTCCGCGCGAAAAGCGAATGTCAATGCTTCCGAGACCGCCTGAAGAAGAGAAAGAAACAAAGAGAGCCCCTAAAAATGGAGATGATGGGTTGCTTGAAAAATGCCTGGTTGAAATTCAGTTATGGGGGCCGGGAGAATATGAGCAAAAAACAATGCCATCCAAAGAAATGGAAAAGTATGGCGTGGCGGCAACAATCGGCAGGACGGAAAGAAACCTGGTATACGAACTTAAGTTGCCGTTCACCCAGGGCGACATGAGCCGTTTCGGCCTGTTAAAACCAGGCCAAAATGGGATTCGGGTGGGTTTTCAGAGCGGTGATGGTGAACAAGATAAGGGAAGATCCATGGGCTCCCAAATTCCCAATGGTGAAGATCGCTCCGAAGGTCGCAGGGGGCGCGGAACGGGTGGCGGCATGAGAGGGGGCCCGGGAGGTCGAAAAGGGGGGGAATCCGAAGGTCGGCAGCGGATCGAACCACTGGAACTATGGGTGACCTTAACGCTTGCCGAGAAGGGGAATTAAGCAAGCAATGGAAATCAATAAAACCAAATCTGAAATACACAACCGACATGGGGGAAACGACCGATGGGCCTTTCTATAGACAAGCAAGGGGAATCCTCAAATTGCAAGAAGAAGATCCTCCTGGTAGACGACAATTGGGTCGTCGGAAATGTAGAATGCGAAATTCTTGAGCATTTCGGATATCAGGTCGATTTTAAAACAGATCCAATGGAGGCTTTGGATCATTTTCGGCGAAAAGGGCACAGTTTTGATCTGGTCATCACCGATATGGATATGCCGATAATGACCGGGGACCGGTTGGCGCTGGAAATAATGAAGATTCGAAAACTACCCATTGTGATGTGTACCGGATCCAACATCAATTTTTCAAAAGAAGAGGCAGCACAAATGGGCATCAAGGCCGTGATCATGAAACCGGTGATTGGAAATGAATTGAAAGAGCTTCTTCACAAGATTGTTTGAGAGCCGAAAGAGAGCAACGGCAACGCCCCAAAAGGGTTATTACAATCCTAGGTTTTCAAGGTGATTGTAACGGTAAATCCATTGGGTTGGCGGTTGGCGGCCGAGACGGTACCGTTGCACGCTTCAACGCAGGTCTTCACGATAGCCAGTCCAAGGCCCACACCTCCGGAATCTCGGTCCCGGGAAGGTTCGGGGCGGAAGAACGGTTCGAAAAGCTGATCGAGGAGATCCTCAGGAACACCGGCGCCATTATCTCGAACCTCTATTTTGACCACATCTTTTCTTTTTTCAGCGGAAACAACTATGGGCCCGGCGGGCCCGGCGTATTTGGCGGCATTCCTTATCAGATTCGCAAGTGCTCGGGTCAGGAGTTCCGACGATGCAACAACACGGATTTCAGCATCTA
>CAYOWC010000454.1:0-2598 GCA_964407525.1 uncultured Desulfobacteraceae bacterium
TATCGCCTTCTGTGGAGCGCATGCTGGGCTACAAGCCGGAGGAACTGATCGACAGGTCGTTTCAAGAGCTGAACTTGGTGGCACCAGAATACCTGGAGCAGGCTGCCTCCGACACGATGCGTGTCCTGGGGGGTGAACGGATCAGTTCAGCGGTGTACCAGTTCATTGCCCGGGATGGCAAAAAGAAGTGGGGTGAGGTCAGCGGAGCGCCCCTGATTCGTGATGGTCAGATTGTGGCCTTAGTTTCTGTGGCCAGGGATATCACAAAGCGCAAGCAGGCAGAGGAGGCGCTGCGGGAGAGTGAGGAACGTTTTAAAGTCATAGCGACGAATACCCCGGACCACCTTCTAATGCAGGATAAAGACCTCCGTTACGTCTGGGTACTCAACCCGCAATTGGGCCTTACTGAAGAAGACATGATAGGGAAGACGGACTTTGATTTTCTATCAAAGGATGATGCGGCTTTCCTCACCGAGATAAAAAGGAAGGTCCTTAGAACCGGAAACCCGGAATTCGTGAAAGTACCCTTGGCCTCAGTGGAAGGAGATGTGCAGTACTTCGAGGGCTCTTACATCCCCAAGCGCGACCAGAAAGGGGAAAACGACGGTCTTATCGGGTATTTCCGTAACGTGACCGAGCGCAAGAAGTCAGAAGACTTGATGTCAAAATCAAACGCCTTACTGACTTCGGTGATAAATCAAGCCCCCTTCGCCATTCACATTCTCGAAGGCGACTTCAAAAATATCAGAGTAGTGATTGAAAATGCCGAATCGGCACGAATAATGGGAGAAGTTATTGAGGGACGAACGGGAATCAATGCCGATATCCCGGAAATGCTTACAACCCGTTTTTTTAGCATTGATGGGAAACAGGAAGTTCCATTAAGTCAAATGCCCAGTCCCAGGGCTTTCCAAGGGGAAGTTGTAACCAACGAGGAATTTATTTTCAGTCATGCCGATGGAACCCAGATCATGGTGGAAGCCAGCGCTTCCCCTATTTATAATGCAGACAATCAAATCATAGCGGTAGCTGTCATATTCCAAGATATCACCGAACGTAAAAAGGCGGAAAAAGAACAAGAACAATTACGTGATCAACTGGCCCAGTCCCAAAAAATGGAAGCTGTTGGGACCCTGTCTGGTGGAATTGCCCATGACTTCAACAATATTCTGGCCATTATCCTGGGAAATGCAGAATTGGCCTTTGATGATGTTCCCGAAGGGAATCCTGCAACTGAGAATTTGGTGGAAATCCGTCAGGCTTCCATCAGGGCAAAAGAAATGGTCCGGCAATTGCTATCTTTCAGCCGAAAAAGCGCCCAGAAAAGAGCGCCTCTGAATCTGGTTCCAATCATAAAAGAATCTATGAAAATGCTCAGAACCGCCATTCCCACCAGCGTGGAGTTCAGTGTGCAAATTTCAGATGAGCCATGCAATATTATGGGTGATGCCACCCAAATCAATCAGATCATGATGAACCTGACAACCAATGCGACCCATGCCATGTCTAAAGAAGGCGGCTTATTGGAAGTGACCCTTGAAAACATTGTTCTTCTGGAAGAAAAGCCATGTTTTGATGGGGTTTTATCCCCCGGTGCTTACACAAGACTGAAAATTAGGGACACGGGGACAGGTATGGCGCCCGAAACCATGGCCCGAATATTTGAACCCTATTACACCACCAAGGACGTTGGAAAGGGCACTGGGATGGGCCTTTCAGTGATTCACGGCATCATAAAGGTGCATCTAGGAGGTATCCTGGTTGAGAGCGAACTCGGGAAGGGAACGCACTTTGAGATTTATTTCCCCACACTGAAAGATAAAGTTGAGGAAAAGAAAACACCCGAGGGGAAAATCAAAGGGGGAACTGAAAAGATCCTTTTTGTGGATGACGAAGCATCCATTGTGAAATTGAACCATCAGCGTTTGGAGCGATTGGGCTATCAGGTCAAAAGTACCCAGAAACCAGAGGAGGCCCTTGATTGGTTCAGGGCCGATCCGGATCATTTCGACATCATCATCACCGATATGACTATGCCTGGAATGACCGGTGACAAGTTGACTGCTGAAATTCTGAGAATTCGGCCGCAGATGCCGGTGATCATCTGTACCGGCTACAGCGAGAAGATGTCCGAAAAAGATGCGGAGGCCCTCGGTGTAAGCAAATACCTTGAAAAACCCATCACTGCTCAAAGTTTGACTGCCGCACTCAGGGAGGTCCTTGAGAAAAAATAATCCATAGCATCAGTCCGATTTTCCTGTGAACCAGACCGAACAATAACTATATTAACCATCTATTTGAAATTCCTAGTAAAAAGTGAATGATTGATCTGGTAGTCTTGCATGGATTTGGAGGGTGTGCTATGCTGGGCTTATGCACGTACTCCTTTCCCGCAGCCGGATAAGCGGCAAATTGACCGACTACCACATGTTGTGGTAGCAAGAATTCCCATTGTGATCTCAGAGGTACTGCCAGAAATAGGGATACGTAAGGCATATTGTAGGTTTTTAGCGGTGTGAATTCTTTTGGGTATGCAGAAGAAATCAATGACTTACCGGCTGAAGCCGGTAGATTGTATGGGGCGTGAACGCCCGTTAA
>CAYOWC010000455.1:0-2573 GCA_964407525.1 uncultured Desulfobacteraceae bacterium
GTTGGGCTTTCCATGCTGGCCGGATACTTCGCCCAAAAAAACCACGCCCCAAACCTGATGCCCTTTACCGAGGGCGGGGTCTATGGTTCCACACCGGTGGGCGGCCTGCCCTGGGGCATCGAGTGCAACCGCATCAGCGCCAACGCCACCAGCTTCACCAACGCCATCGACGCCCTGGGCTTTTTGGTGGCCTCGGGCCGTTGTGACAACGCGGTGATCGGCGCGGCCCAGGTGGACAAGTATGGCAACGTCAACACCACCGGCATCTGGGAGGAACCGCCCTGGAAGCTAGGCAAGTACACCCCGCCCCGGGTGCGGTTGAACGGTTCGGGCGGAGCCAACGACATCTCCGTTGGGGCCAAGAGCTATTTGATCATGGCCAGCCACGAGAAGCGCCGCTTCATCGAAAAGGTGGATTACATCTCCAGCCCTGGCTACCTGGACGGCGGCGACGCCCGTGAGCGTGCCGGCTTCGTGGGAGGTGGCCCCTCGGCCATCATTTCCACCCTGGGTATCCTGCGGCCGGACCCTGAGAGCAAGGAGTTCTACCTGGAGGCCTATTACCCCTTCACTAACGTGGAGAAGGTCAAGGAAAACACCGGCTGGGACCTGAAGGTGATCGACGAGGTGAAGATGGTGCCCGAACCCAGCGAGCAGGAGTTGGCCAATCTTCGGTCGGTGGACACCACCGGCAGTTTACGCAAAAAGGGCTAGATTAAACATGAACCACCATCCAGACCACCAAGGGCCATTTCCGCTGTGTCCTGCCAGCACTGCTCCTGCTTGCCCTCTTGGTCCTGGCCCCGCAGCCGGCAGTTCTTTTATATAGCCATATTCTGACTTCACCTCGTCCTTTTCTTATTTTCACGGATCCGGGGAAATACCATATCATTATGGCATCCTTCATTTTCCGGTTTACATTCCCCCCCCCGTTTCGGAACAAACGATTCGTCACGCTGATACGCGATGAGCTATTTTCATTTGGGTTCAGAGGTTCGGATCATGGGTTCCCACCTTGTGTGAGTGGCATCCTGCCACGACCGGATTTGCATGAAGCAGGAGTCGATAATCCGAGAAACCCGGAAAATCGCGGCGGGACGCCGTTCACACAGAAGCTTCAGTGAATATTGTCGATTGTCGATTTGCGATTGAAAATATCTGAAACCTGTCGTTCTCTCGCCTCTGCGTCCCTGCGCGAGACCCCATGGGAAAAGTTTCTTTCTCGATCTGATCCCGCTATAAGTGGAAAAACTCGTTCCGGAATCGCTTTACTCTGCTTTCCCTCAATCCGAAGAATGGGAATCTGGTAACCAGACACCACGCACTTGCCTGCTGCTTACTCCCTATTCCTTACTCCCTACTGCCCTCTATGGTCTCATGGTCACCTGCCCCAAGGCAATCTGCATCATGCGTATGCACGCGTTTATTCTCTTCGTATTCTGCTGAAGGGCTGGGAAATCCTCTGACTGGCTTAAAAGTATTTCCGCGTCCCTCGTGAGGTTTTCCACACTTTCTCTAATTCTATCCAATTTTTCTGTTTCCATGGCCATCCTTTCCTAATGAATCTTCCTCAAGTCCTTGAATCTCCTGGCCTTCATTTCGTACCGGGGAAGGGAACCCAGGGGATGGACTTCGATAGCATACCCCAGGTTGGTATTTAACCGAAGGGCGTTGGACAAACGGGCCAAAACATCTTTTTCGTTGGACTCGGCCCCTGGAACCAGTTCAATTTTCAGAGTAATTTTTTCATTGTCATCGATTCGCTCCACCGTAACTTCATATTCATCGGAAAGTTCTGAAAATGAGCGAACCACTTCTTCAATGGCGGAAGGGGAGAGAAGCACACCCTTGACTTTGGTGATATCATCAGACCGTCCCTGAACGCCACCTTTGATCAGACGATAAGTTCGACCACAGGGGCATGACCCTTTCTGCCACTCAATAATATCCTTGGAGTCAAAACGGATGCAGGGTTGGGCGAAGCGGTCAAGGGCGGTGATGATCATCTTTCCTTTTTGCCCTGGTTCCGTAATAAGAGCACCGGTATCCACATCTTCAATTTCTACCAGAAACAATCCTTCGTTAACGTGAAGCCCTCCCGGCTGTTCCATACATTCGTAGCTCCAGGCGCCGATCTCGGTGGCGCCGGCGTGGTCAAACACTTTTGCCCCCCAGGCATCCTCCAGCCTTTTCTTGGTGGCCGGAATAGACGCCCCCGGTTCCCCGGCGCAGGTGATTCGTTCGATAGGCAGAGTCTCTGGAGATATCCCCAGGCGTTTCCGGGCGACATCCGCCATGTTGAGCAGGTAGGTTGGGGTTCCCATCATGGCCGTTGTTTTCAGTTCCTGCATTTTAAGAACACGGGCCGCCGTATCCAGAACTCCTCCCGGAACCACTTCACAGCCCAGCCTTTCCGCTGCATAATGGGCAGCCCAGAAAGCCACAAATATGTTGTAACCAAAAGGGAAAAATACCCGGTCCCTCGCACGGTATCCCTGGGCCCAGAGGATATAGCACCAGGATTCGGACCACCATTCCCAATCCGCCCAGGAATCTGCCTGGTAAACCGGTTT
>CAYOWC010000456.1:0-2563 GCA_964407525.1 uncultured Desulfobacteraceae bacterium
TGATAATGGCTTTGGGCTCAATCCACAGCTTGACAAGTTCCACCCTGGAAGTTATGAGTTGAAGGTTGTATTTGCCAAGTGCCTAAGTGGAACCAAAGAGCATAACGAGGGGGTAATGTCATGAAAAGAATTCGTCTTCTGTTCAGCGCGGTAATTTCTGTGATGGCGCTCTGCCTCACTGTCCCATACATGTCCATGGCCAAAACGGGTACTGAAGGACTCTCCCTGAAAAAGGTGGTCCTGTTTAACAGTGGGGTCGGCTATTTTGAACTTGGGGGACATATCCCTGCAGGGGATAAAGTAGATCTGCATTTTTCTACAAAACAGATGAATGATCTCCTCAAGAGCCTGACCGTGCTGAATCTGAGCAGTGGAAAGATCAGCAGTATTGTCTACGACAGCCAGAAAACAACCGCGCAGCAGTTAAGGGATTACTCCTTCCAGCTTCGAAAGGATGAAGGCTTGCCCCAGGTACTCAGGCAGTTTCAAGGAAGCAGGATCAGGCTCTTGAACGGGGGGACCTCTATAACCGGTACAATTGTCGGGGTGGAGAAACGTGTTGTGCTCAAAGAACAAATTAGTGTGCCGGAGTTTTATCTGACGATGATGAATGACGGGGGACAGTTGCAGAACATCAATACAGATGAGATTACGGGCATCAAATTCCTTGATGAAAACTTGGATAAAGACCTGGGGCATTACCTGAAAATTGTCTCCCAAGGCCGCCGAAGGGATGAGAAGACGGTTACCATCACTCCTGCCGGGGAAGGCAGACAGGAACTTGTGATAAGTTATCTCTCTGAATCTCCGGTCTGGAAGGCCACCTACCGCATTGTGATTTCGGATGGAGAAAAAGAGTCTGTACCATTTCTCCAAGGCTGGGCCATTGTAGACAACGTAAGCGGAGAAGACTGGAAAAATATACAATTAAAGCTGGTCAGCGGATGGCCCATCTCATTTGTTCAGAATCTGTACGCCCCCCTGTTTCTGAAAAGGCCTGTGATTGAAATGGAAAAGAAGGCCTTTGCCGCGCCACCTGTTCCGGAGAAAGGGATGCGTTTTGACCGGAAGCCGAAAATGGCCCGGTCCGCTGCACAAGACTCTGTGAATATGCTTTATGCCCGCGAAAAGGAGGAGGCTGCAGCAGGCGCTGCGGAGCCGCCTGACCTGGAAGAGGCCATGCGAAAACTGCGTGCCGAAACCGTTACAAAAGCGACAGGCAATCTTTTTGAATACAGTATTGACCATCCTGTTTCTATTGATCGTAATTGTTCCGCCATGGTACCCATTGTGTCGACACAAGTAGAAGGAGAGGCGGTTGATCTGTATAACCGGAAAACGTTGCAGGGAAATCCCATGGCAGCGATCAGGGTGAAAAATACTACTGGGATGACCCTGGAGGGAGGTCCCATAACCGTCCTTCAAGGAGGTTCTTTTGCCGGGGAGGCGCTCATAAAAACGGTGGTGCCTGATGAGACCCGCTATATTGCTTATGCTGTGGATCTGGGGCTCCATGTGAATACGTCGGTAGGGAGCAGCACCGAAAAGGTTGACAGGGTGGTCATCAATCGCGGAATTATCCGCATACACCGGGGAATACTCGAAACAACGGCCTACAATCTGGACAACCGGAACAGCAAACCCAGGGCAGTGGTTGTTGAGCACCCGTACTATCCGGACCGAAAGCTCCTGAACAAGGTGAAACCGATAGAGATAACGGGGCATTTTCAAAGATTTCAAGTGGATGTTCCAGCCACGAAACTGGTCCGGTTTACGGTGAAAGAGTTGAGAGACAGCTGGAAAACGATCATGGTGACGAACCTGACGCCGGATCAGATTGTTGTGCTTTCCTCGCGGGGCTATTTCAGCGAGACTGTGATGAAAAAGCTTGAGAAGATCAGCGCCGTCAAGTCACGTATTGCGGAGATCGATCTTGAGTCGCAGACACTCGATAAAGAACGCGCACAGATGTTCAAAGACCAGAAACGGTTGCGGGAAAACCTGCGAGGCCTGGGGCAAACCACAGAAGAAAAGGCCTTACGCAGTCGGTATGTGAAACAGTTAGACAGGCAGGAAACCAGATTGCAGGAAATTACGGAAAAGAGTACCGTATTGAACGCACAAAGAAAAGCCGCGCGCCGGCAGCTTGAAAAACTGATGGCTGAACTGGAACAGGATCTTCGCATAGACGACAGACCTCGTTAAGTGGTTTACTTGTTTGGCGGTTAAGTGGTCATTATAGTTTGATTTCGGCCTTTTTGCTTCAAAATTGGATGGGAGGTCTGGGCTATCGGGTTCAAAGTTCCCCGTTCAAGGTTAATTGATCGCGACTTTTTTGGTTATCAGTTGAGTTTGTTGGGTAAATAAGATGGGACCAAACCTTGAACCTTTGAACCCTGAACCTTTGAACCCAAAACATTTGCTTTAAAGGACGGTTTTTGTCCAAATATTGGCCCATAATACGTCATGATTTACGAGGCCTGTAGGAGAATAACATCGGTCTGCTGACTTTTCTTTTTATTGTCGGGTTGCTGCTGCTTTACTTCGGCGCGGAATGGCTCGT
>CAYOWC010000457.1:0-2557 GCA_964407525.1 uncultured Desulfobacteraceae bacterium
ACCTGACATCCGAAACCTGACACCTCAGTTCCCGAAAAAGGGATTCTTCACGCTAGTCCGCGTAGAGCCGATTTTCTTAAATGCCATTCCATATTTTTTGTAAATTTTGCGCCTTTTCGCGGCTTCACCAGAGTTGAATTCATCAAAACTCTGCGGTGAGCCGCATACCAAGAATCCAACCCGCGGGGCTTTCTCCTTCCTTCATGGCATCCTTCATATATTGGATATCCCCGGTAATAGCGAAAATGCTGTTTAAACCAAAACGACCATAGACCTCGAAGACCTCCGAGTGATCCACTTCCAGATTACCACCCCCCAGATAGGCATAACCGACCCCCACATTGTCCAACTCTCGACTCCACAGTTTTCCGCTGATATTCAAACCACCCGAATAAACACCTTTATAGTTAATGCCCGCGTGGTCGTCTTGATAGCCGGACCGGATCCATACCCCCAGGACTTCACCCAGTTGCTGGTCAAAAGAGGCGATGGCGGCAATCTTCCTTTCCTTACTCCTGCCTGTGGGATCGGGGAAGCTTTCACTGGTAAAATCAACAATAAGACGATAATTTCCTTCACCCAGGCTACTGTCAATGGTGTACCCCGCCTGAAATCCAAAAAAACTATACGGTTCATTGTAGGGTTCCGGTGCCCCCGTATCTCCCAAGGCCATAACAACGCCATTCAGGGAGAGCGCACCAATTTGCCATTCCACGGCGCCTCCCATATCATAGGATGGCATAAAAGCGTTGGGCCCGTTCACCAGGGCTCCGTTCAAAAACTGGGTATACTCATCATTGGAGAAGGCATTTTGGTCTAAGTAGTCTGTTGAATCGATAATACCACCTGTCAATCCCAGCGTGTGATCTCCGCTGAACCTGAAGGTGTGTTTGTACCAGCTCGTGAGCAGATAGTCGCGGCTCCGCCCGTTGATGTTAATATAGTCATCTTGAATTTCACCGCCCCACGGGGCAATAATAAAAGGCGACCTGCCCTCTCCCATCAAGCCATCCCCAACGCCAAATCCCAACTTTGCAAAAACCTCGTCGTTCTCCGTGGGAGTAAAACTGATCTCGGGCTGAAATACCAGGAGTCCTCTGCCCTGATTCTCGTAATCAGGGCTATCATTGAGATCCTGATACTGATATATCCCCGCAGCGACACCTCCAATGGCAAGCATATCGTTGATTTCGCAAGCAAGTCCGTTGCTTTCCTGAAAAACAACCGCCAAGATTGCCAACAAAAAGCCCAATCCCGTCCTTTTTGTTGCTCGTAGGAGTTTTTTTCTTACCGGAACCACTTGATAAATTTCAAACTCTAATTCCGCGAAACACGGGTCGGCTCTCACATGTCTATTTTCCAACTTAACCACAAACCATTTGAAAATCGCTGAAATAACAAAAAAAAGCCACAAAAGATTCTCCATTAGGAGCAATTCACCTTCGTGGCTTCTGACTAGTTCATATATTGCTTTCTCTAAAAAACCGGGTTTCTTACCCCTGATAGGCTTCTTGCCTTAGAGGCTGTATAATGAAACGCCGTTTCCCTGGCAACCCTAAACCAGAAATTCCAGCAATTCTCATTATGGGGCACCATTCATTTCCGAATGCTGTGTGAGTGGCATTTTGCCACGATTTTTCGAGGCCATAAGCCTCTCTCACAGCCATGTTTTCAAAATGAGAATTGCTGCAGAAATTCTGAACGGGTTTTATTCAATCTGCTCAATGGTTCCCTGGCCAAATTCCGCCATCACCTCTGCGGCAATGGTCAACCCTTTCTTCAGATAGAGATCTTCGATTTCTGGAAGCCCGTACGCATAGAAGAGTACATTTTTTGTCCCTTCGTTCACTCTGGTTTTCTCATCAGCCCCCTGGCAAAGTACGCAGACGATCTCTTTTTCATCCCGCAGCACGATTTCACCGGTTTTTGTCTCCATTTCCCTGCCACCCATTCCACGGCATATCTCATTTTCCTCTGCCAGATCAAGTGTCAGTCCCCCTTCAAAACGATCATAATCGGTAACTGCAACCAGAATGCCGGCACACATTTCGGCCATGAAATGGGCATCCACCATAAGATTATACCTGGGAAAACCGCTGTTTATAGTCCGTTTGAGGTGCCCCGGCAATGGGCAGTCAAATCCGAATTTCCGAAAAAAAGTTTCATAGATTCCGATCTGTTCAGTAATCCGGCCAAGTGTCTCTTTTTTGCGCATTTTCCGGAGAAGTTTTCTTTTATGCTGATCAAACCCCGGCGGATTTTCAGGATTTACACACCCCGTGATCAGTGTAAGTCCGAAACCCACCCCAGGATAGCGGGCCTGGTATTTTTGTGACTTTGTAAATTTGACGTTAATATCCATGACGTCCCCCCTTCATATGAAAGGTGGTTATTGGTTTTTGAACCGCCAAGGCGTGAAGGACGCAAAGCCTTTTTCGAATCGGAACGGACGATTCGAAAAAACAGCCATTATTCTTTCTGTGTGAAACGTAAACATACTCTGAAATGCCCGAAGGGCCGATTGCTTTATCGAATCGTCCGTTCCGATTCGGTAAAA
>CAYOWC010000458.1:0-1221 GCA_964407525.1 uncultured Desulfobacteraceae bacterium
CTCAATTCAAGGTAAGATTCGGTTCCATCTGTTTTCAGCTCCTGGTTTTTCCCATGGGCCTGTTCAAGAATCGTTGCCGCATGGGACAGGGAGGTTTCCACCATGGGGCCGGACATCTGGGAGAACTCTTTGAGCATCTGCTCAGCAGCTTTTTTGCTTACAGGGACTATCATCATCTGTTGTATCCCCTGTTCTTCGGATACAAGGCCAAACGCCATTTCGACTCCCTGCATGGCTCGCTGCAGAATAAGAGCAAAAGATCTGTTTCCAAATCCGTCTGTGGGTCCCACAAGGCATTTAGGCTCTTCTTTTGGAAGAGCCCTAAGAATGGTGGAAGGCTCATTTTCTTCTTCAAAAAACCCGTTCGTGGCAACCCCTTCGTTATTGAGTTTGAACAGAATTTGTTTAATTGCCTTTAAAACCTGTTTATCTTTAAAGGCTTCTTTCAAGCCAGCAAGAACGGGGACTGATTTGTTTTGGAGAGGCAAAAGACGTATAAACGCAACAGCGGTACCCGCATCCGGAGTGAGGTGTACAATGTCTCCCGGACTGGAGTCATTCATTTTGCTCAACAAAGAAGCTGCCGTTCTTTCCTGTTCCTTGGTGAACGCGCCGGCTGGCTTGATTTTGAGGCTTTTCTTTTTTTTGCGTTTCATCGGACTCTTATTTAACCACGTAAGTTCTTTTCCTCAATGGCAACATGATCATCAAAACCTTCTTCTTTAAGATATACGTTAATGGTTTCCTCTAAAGAAGTATTCCACACCCCTCCAACATAATTGGGCGCTATGGGCAGTTCCCGCACATGCTCACCTCTGTCTGCAAGAATTGCCAGCTCAATTTTTCTGGGTCTTCCAAAATCCATGAGGGCATCCATGGCAGCCCTGACGGTTCTTCCCGTAAAAAGTACGTCATCTACCAGGACAACCAGTTTTTCGTCTAATGAAAACGGAAGTTCAGTTTTCCCCACAACTGGGGTGGGGCCTATCCGAGTCCAATCGTCACGATAGAGGGTAATGTCAAGGATTCCAAGAGGCAATTCCGTTGCAGTAAGGGAAGCTATCGCTTTCTGCAGTCGAGCTGCAAGAAATGCTCCGCCGGTTCTGATTCCGACCAGTACCATATCCTTGTTCCCGTCATTGTTTTTGGCGATTTGCCCCGCAATTTTATCGAGGCAATTAGACACGTCCTTTTCGTCCAGTATAATTGATTTTTTCATGT
>CAYOWC010000458.1:1321-2553 GCA_964407525.1 uncultured Desulfobacteraceae bacterium
GAATTCACCGGAAAATAGAGGAGATACCGTTTCATGAATGTCCAAGAAGCGATTATGGCATTTGCCCAGAGTGAAAAAATTAAGTCCGGCCTTATTTGGGCATCTAATGGAATTGAGTTGCTGGAAGGCCTTGCAATGACAGAAAAACCGGGCGCGGAAAGCGTTGTAAGAGGGCTGATCAATATGGTTTTCCATGAGGTGAGCATCTCAAAAAATGTAGCCCAAGATGAAATTTGGGAGGAGATTGAAAAAAATCTTGACCAGGCCCTGGTTATGATCAACTCCGGGGTCGCTTCCGGATCGCTGGTTCATCTGACGCAGGCCTTGAGTAAAGTGACCAGTATCGGCCATCGATCTATGACATTTCTGAAAGATGAGGGGCTCCTTTAAAGGATGGTAATTGAATGGATCAGAATGCATTAAAAGACCTGCTTACCCGTCTCCAGCGAGGTGAGGAAACCGTTGAAAATACCCTGGACAGACTGAAGGACCTGCCGTTTGAAGACGTGGGTTTCGCCTGCATTGATCATCACAGGCCCCTTAGAAAAGGTCTTTCAGAAGTCATATTCGGCGAAGGCAAGGAGCCTGAACATATTCTGGTTATCATGGAAAAGATGCTGAACCAGGGCGATAATATCCTTGTTACACGACTCACGTCTGAAAAGGCGGAAATAGTTCGGGGTCGATTTCCTGACAGCACCTACCACAAAAGATCAAGAATACTTACCCTGATTCGGCATCCCATCGAGATTTTGGGAAAAGGAACCATCCTGGTTATGAGCGCCGGGACATCGGATATTCCCGTGGCGGAAGAGGCCCTCGAGACGGCAAAATTCATGGGCAATGAGGTGGACGCGGTTTTTGATGTGGGGGTATCCGGCATCCACAGGTTGTTCAGCCACAGGGAAAGGATCGTGAACGCTTCCGTTATCATCGTGGTTGCGGGCATGGAAGGCGCCCTTCCGAGTGTGGTGGGAGGAATGGTGGATAAGCCTGTCATTGCTGTGCCCACCAGCATTGGGTACGGAGCGAGTTTTGGCGGTATTGCCGCTCTGCTCGGTATGCTCAATTCCTGTTCCTCCGGAGTTACGGTGGTCAACATAGATAACGGTTTCGGCGCGGGTTATGCTGCAGGCGTCATAAACCGAGGGTTCCATCCATAAATGGCCCTTTTCCACAATCTCGGCGTCAAACTGCGGGTTTCCTTGTGCGACGTACTATCGTACGTCTCC
>CAYOWC010000459.1:0-2532 GCA_964407525.1 uncultured Desulfobacteraceae bacterium
GTTCTCCATAACCGTTCACATTTGCTACATCGCCATTTCGACAATCTCTGAGATGTCCCTGATTTCCAGCTTCTCTTCCATTTCGGCCGTGGCCACACTGTCCTTAAAGTTGAGGATGCAATAGGGACAGGCCGTGGCAAGGATATCCGCTCCCTGTTCTATGGCCTGCGCCACCAGGATGTCGGAGAACCGTTCGCCTTTCAGAGTTTCCATCCAGATTCGTCCACCGCCCCCGCCACAGCAAAGGCTGTTTTCCCGTGTATTCAGCTCATCCATCAATTGAAGCCCGGGGATGCTTTGCAACACATTACGCGGTTCATCATAAATGCCGTTGTGCCGTCCGAGATAACAGGGATCGTGGTAGACCACTTTTTTGTCTACGTTCTTTGCAAAAGTGATTTTTCCCTGCTGAATAAGACGGTCAAGAACCTGGGTCACATGGATGACTTGGAAATCACCCCCCAATTCCGGGTAGTCATTTTTAAAAGTCGTATAGCAATGGGGAGAAGTGGCAATAATTTCCTTTACGCCATTTTCCTGGAACGCTTTGATATTGTTTTTGGCGAGAGTCTCGAACACGTCACGGTTTCCAACTTTGCGAACACTTTCGCCGCAACAGCTCTCCTGGTTTCCAAGAGTTCCGAAGGCGACGCCGGCGTTTTGCAAAATCCTTCCCGTGGCTCGAGCCACATTCCCTAATCGGGCGTCATAGGCAGGGACGCAGCATGAAAAATAGAGTGAGGGCGAAAGATCTTTCGCCCACTGTAAAGGCGAAAGGTTTTTCGCCCCTACGTTCAAAATTTTGATGCCCGTATCTTGAATCCAGTCGGAACGGTTGTTGCGTTCCCCGCCCCAGGGATTGCCTTCGCCGGTCAATCCTCCCATGGCGTTACGAAGGCTCGCCGGCGCCATACGGTACTCAAAATTCAAGAGAATATTGCGAACCGAGCTCAGAATATCGGTGATGGCCACCCCGCGCGGGCAACGTGTTACGCACTGGTTGCAGGTAGTGCATAGCCACCAGTCTTCCTTTTCCAGATCCACCAACCCATACCGGGATTCGCAGATCATCCGGTGAGGCATAAAGGTTCGGACCGAATTCCAGGGGCAACTGGCAGTACACAGACCGCATTGAAAGCAGAGCTCAAAGGCTTCGCCCCCGGCTTCTCTGATCAGGTCAATGGCCTCTTCAAAAGGTTCGACGGTTTCCAAACGAATCTCCGGTTAGAATTAGGTGAACATCTCTCGATCCCATGCGGCAATCAATGCATATACCGCCCTCCATTCACCACCAGGGTCTGCCCGGTAATAAAATCACTCTCCGAAGAGGCCAGGTAAAGGGCGGCGCCCGTGACGTCTTCGGGGGTTCCCACACGCTTGAGCGGGGTTTTCGATGTGTCGTATTTGGTTACATCCGCCAGGGAACGACTGGCTTCCGTGTCGGTAAATCCGGGCGCAATGGCGTTGATGCGGATGTTGTGGGGACCCAGTTCAACGGCCAGGGCACGGGTCAAGGCCAGAATCCCGCCTTTGGAGGATACATAATGGACAAAACCATGGGAGCCGGTAAAGGCTGTTTCAGAACAGAGATTTATGATTTTCCCATATGCCTCTTTTTTCATGAAGGGGTACACCGCCCGTGTGGCGATGAAGGACCCTTTGACATTGACCCCCATGACCCGGTCCCATTCGTCCAGGGAAATTTCATCAAACGGTTTTCTGACAAGACCGTCATAGATAGCGGCGTTGTTAATGAGAATATCTATTTTTCCGAATACGCCAACGGTTTTTTCCGCCATGGTCCGGCAGTCATCTTCACTAGTGACGTCCCCTTTAAAATACTCTGCTTCGCCACCCGTATCGTTGATCAGCCGCACGGTTTCTTTCATATCTTCGAGGTCTTTGTCCCCGAGCACGATATTCATGACCATGATCCGTGCGCCTTCCTGCGCTAATCGAAGCGCGAAGGCCCTGCCCAATCCGCGGGCCCCGCCGGTCACAATGGCTGTCCTGTCCTTCAGGCGCATGTTCAGTCTCCTCGTTATACAGATCAAATGTTTCGTTTGTAGGGGCGAAAAATTTTTCGCCCCTACGTTAAACGGTACAATCAATATTTTGGTTTCCTAAGCCCGTAGTCATCCGCAATGATCTGGTAGCAGTTGTAGCTGGAGCCTCTTCCAATGGCGGGGCCACCGGCAACTCCCGAAGAACACATGTACAGGCCGTCCACATGGGTTTTGAGGCCGCCGGGCAATCCCCTGAAACGACCGCTCTGACTTCCGCCGCAGTTGCCTTCGGACCAGCCGCCTTCTCTCATGTCCAGATGGGTATCCTGGATATCGATGGGCGTTGCAACACGCTCTGCGATAAGATTGTCCTTAGTCATGTTGGGAGCATATTTCTGCCATTGATCCATCATGTCATCCACGAACTCGTCATGCAGCTGCCGCCATTCTTTTCTGGAAAAGAGACGTGCAGGAGCGGTGAATTCCTCCACATGGATACTGTGTTTTCCTTCGGGGGCGCGGGTGG
>CAYOWC010000460.1:0-2528 GCA_964407525.1 uncultured Desulfobacteraceae bacterium
GGATATACCACGGAAAGAGGATTGCTAGCACCGAATATGACACTCTTTCTCTATCCTGACTTCCAGCACTGGGATATGATGAATGCCATGAACATGGGGATGACAGCGGAAAAACTGTTTTCCCAGACGAATCTCACAAAAGAGGATCTGGACAAATGGGCCGTTCGCTCCCACCAGCTGGCTGCGAAATTCCAGAAAGAAGGGTTTTTCGATGGGGAAATCATGCCCATAGAAGCCCCCCAGGAAGACGGAACCGTCATGACCGTGGACACGGATCAGGCGGTACGGGGAGATACCACCCTTGAAGGAATCCAGGGGCTGAGACCGGCTTTCAAGAAAGACGGGGTGATCACGGCGGGAAATTCTTCCCCGCTGAACGCCGGGGCTTCTTCCATGTTGCTCATGAGCAAGGAGACCGCAAAGAAAAAAGGAATAAAACCTCTTGCAACCATACGGTCCATCGGTTTCGCCGGGGTGGATCCTACCATCATGGGGGTGGGACCGGTGCCGGCTAGCCGGAAAGCGCTGGATAAGGCTGGCCTGAAGGCGTCCGACATCGACTTCTGGGAAATCAATGAGGCCTTCAGTGTCGTAGCTCTCAACTGCATTAAGGAACTGGGTCTGGATCCGGAAACGGTCAATGTAAAAGGCGGCGGCGTAGCCATCGGCCATGCACTGGGATCCACAGGCGCACGCCTGGTGGGGACCCTGGCCCGGATCCTGAATGAAAATAACGGGCGATATGGTTGCGCCAATGCCTGCGTAGGTGGAGGTCAGGGCGTCGCTACGATTATTGAACGGGAAGAATACGACTGGTAGGGAGAAGATATGGGAATCAATTATTTCAATAGAGACGTGAGGGATCTGAAATTTGTCCTTTTCGAATACCTGGATATGGACAAGCTTCTTAGTTATGAGGCCTATCAGGATTTTTCCACGGAAGACTTCAGCATGATCATTGACGAAGCGCTCAAGGTCTGTCGGGAAGCCCTGGGTCCAGCCATGCAGGACGGAGACAGGGAAGGCTGTTCCTATGAGGAGGGCCGGGTAACGCCGCCGGCATCTTTTCATGAATGCTGGAAGGTCATGGCGGAAAACGGCTGGATAGGAATTTCCAACAACCCCGAATTCGGAGGGCAAGGCTTGCCTGCCGTTCTGAGTGGCAGTCTGGGTGAACTTTTCACCGGGGCCAACTTCGCTTTCATGACATACCCCGGCCTGGCCATAGGCAACGGCCGCCTTATCGAGAATTTCGGAACAGACGAAGACCGGGCCCTGTTCGTGGAAAAGATGTACACCGGGCTGTGGGGAGGCACCATGTGCCTCACTGAACCGGATGCGGGTTCAGATGTGGGCGAGTTGCGCACGAAGGCCACTCCGGATCCGGAATCTGATGACCCTCGAGCCTATAGGATCGAGGGAACCAAGCGGTTTATCACCTGCGGCGAACATGATCTGACTGAAAATATCATTCATCTGGTACTGGCCCGCATTGAGGGCGCCCCCCCGGGAACGAAGGGGATCAGCCTGTTTATTGTCCCGAAGATCCGCGTAAATTCCGATCGTTCACTTGGTGAGCCCAATGACGTCTTTTGTGGCGGCATCGAGCATAAAATGGGAATACACGGCTCATCAACGTGCACCCTCAATTTTGGCGAAAGCGGAAACTGTAAGGGGATCCTTCTTGGAGAACCTAATAGCGGAATGGCCAAGATGTTCCAGATGATGAACGATGCCAGAATCGGTTGCGGAATCCAGGCATTAGGTCTGACGGCAAGTGCCTACGATACCGCCCGAAAATATGCCAGGGAAAGGGTTCAAGGCCCCCTGTTTACCAACCGCGACGGAGGCCCCGTCCCGATTATTCAGCATGAGGACGTGCGGCGCATGCTCATGAACCTGAAGGCGGGCACGGAAGCCATGCGCGCCATGATCGGAAAGCTTTTGTATTATCTCGACGTGGCCCATAACGATCCCGATGAGGCCGTACGAAAAGAGACGTCCCTTCGAACAGAACTCCTTACGCCCCTGGTCAAGGCCTATTCCTCTGACCTGGGCTATTTATTAATCCGGGATGCCATCCAGATTATGGGCGGTGTGGGATTCTGCAGCGAATTCCCCGTGGAGCAATACGCCCGAGACATGAAAATCATCTCCATTTGGGAAGGAACATCCTTCATCCAATCCCTGGACCTGGTGGGACGAAAATTAGGCATGGAGGGAGGGAGTATTTTTCGCGACTGGATACAGGAGATCATGGCATTTACCAAAGAGCACCAGGAGGACGAGGATTTCGGACCTGATGCCAAGCTCCTTTTCAAGGCATCCAAGGCCACGGGAGAATTTACCATGAAATTCATGCAGTATTTCCAGGAAGGGAAACTCTCCCTCATCCCCCTTATCTCGACCCGTTTCCTGGAGTGCTTTGCCGAGACGGCCATGGCCCATTTCATGCTGGAACAAGGCCTCATTGCCAGGGAAAAGCTTACAGGGGTTGATGCAAATTCGGCGGATGGAATCTTTTACAG